>JAISIX010000092.1 GCA_031261805.1 Mediterranea sp. (in: CFB group bacteria) | reverse complement strand
GGCGTGCGCGAGTAGGAGATGAACTCGTAGAAGGCATCGGTCGAGGAGCCACGTATCATGATGTTGTCGCCGGCGTATTCGCCACAGCGGTGCATGGGGTCGGACCAGTCTTTGGTGTACGAGTAAGCTCCGTTGAGCAGTAAGTCGAAGTGTCCTACCGGGTCTGCTTCCACCTCGCTGGCATCCATGGAGGTGGAGGGGAGGCGTTCGATGTCGCAACTCCCCAGCGTGCAAAGCGCACCGGTCAGTGCGAGCGTATAAAGTATATTTTTCATTGTTCTGTTCTTTTGTTTATGACACGAATGAGGTTAGTAGGTGAAGTTCAGGGTAAAGGTGAACTTCTTGGTGGTAGGACGTACGCTGGGACCTGCCACGCCGGATACCAGGCGGTTGTCGCCGCTGGTAGGAATCTCGGGGTCTACGCCCGAATAGCCGGTGAAGGTGAGGAGGTTCTCGCCGGTGAACGACAGGCGCAGGTTTTGTATCTTGTACTTCGTCAGGTCGAAGTTGTAGCTGAGGGTGAGCGTGCGCAGCTTCAGGTAGTCGCCGTTCTCGAGGTAACGCGAGGAGGCACTGTTGGACTTCGACTTGTTGTTGTAGCTGGCCACGGGGTGGGTGGCGATGTCGCCCGGCTTCTGCCAGCGTACCCATCCATCCTTCAGCTTCATCTGGTTGCGGTCGGTGTAGGTACCGTCCGAGTCGTACTCTTGGCGGGAGTAGTTGTATATCTTTCCGCCCAGGGCGTAGCCGAACTGTGCGTCCAGCTCAAGCTTCTTCCATTTCAGTGTGGTATTGAACCCGCCGAACACCTTGGGTGAGTAGTCGCCCAGAATCACCTCGTCGGCCTCGGCATACTTCTCGGTGACGACACGTTTGCCGTCCGCGTCGGTCTTGTACCATTGGGGCGCTCCGGTCTCGGGGTTCACGCCGGCCCACTCGCGTCCGTAATAGCTGGTGGCGCTTTGGCCGGGCGTGAGGATACGGTTCATCGAGCCGGCGATGTTGTAAAAGCTCGGGATGATTTTAGGAGTCGCGGACATCGTACCGTCGGCGTTGCGGGTGGCGTAAAGTTTCTCTATCCGGTTCCTGTTGTAGCCCAAGTTGGCGTCGATGGACCAGAACCAGTCGCGGGTGCTGATGATGTCGGCCCCCAGCACTACCTCAAAGCCGCGGTTGGACATCTCGCCGATGTTCTGCCAGAGGTTGGTGACACCGGTGAGGCCGCTGATGGGCTTCTGCAAGAGGATGTTGCTGGTGTTCTTGTCGTAATAGTCGAAGCTCATGCGGAAGCGCCGCAGGAAGCGGAAGTCCACGCCGATGCCCAACGTGTAGGTCTTCTCCCACGTCAGGTTGTCGTTGGCGGGTTGGCTAATCAAGATACCGAAACCACCGTTGTACTTGATGTTGGTGAGTGAATAGAGGCCGTACTGCGGATAGAGCGAGCTGGGACGGTTGCCGGTGGAGCCGTAGGAAGCACGTAGCTTGAGCAGGTCCATCCATGTGGCCTTCTGCAGGAATGCCTCCTTGTTGAGCAACCATCCGCCCGACACGGAGAAGAAGTTGCCGTACTGCGCTTTGGGGCCAAAGTTGGACGCACCGTCACGACGGAAGCTCACTTGCCCCAGGTACTTGTCGGCATAAGCGTAGTTGGCGTTGAAGATGAGGGACTGCACGGCCGACTGGTTGGTGTACCCTTTCGTTTGCTCGGGCGTGGCGGTCACGTCCAGTTCGTCGAAGCCCGACACGAAGTTGGTGCCTTGCGCGTTGACATACTTATAGGTATAGTCGCTGAACTCGTAGCCAAGGATGGCGTTCACCGAGTGTTTGCCGAAGTCCTTGTTGAAACGCAACAGCTGGTTGGTGTATCGGCGCTCGGTGTTCTTGCTCTGCTCCTGGATGCGTCCGTCCGAACTCGTGCCACCGGAGGAACGCGGGTCGGTGTACACATGGTAGGTGTAGCCGTCGTAGAGGTAGTTGTTCACCGACGAGAAGGTGAGCCAGTCCATGATGCGCACGTCGAAGTCGAAGTTGGCCATGTACGAGTTGGTGCGCGACTTGGAGTAATTGCCGTACGAGAGGTCCAGCAGGTAGTTGGTGTTTTGGGCATTCACCCAGGTAGACGAGCGGTGGGGTGTCAGGGAGCCGTCGGGCATATAGGGGGAGTCCCACGGCAGGTTGGAGTACATGGCCGTGATGCTGTACGACGCGTCGCGGATGTCTTTGCGCGAGCCGGATATCATCGGCTTGATGGTGAGGCGGTCGAACGGCTTGTACTCCATGCGGAAGCGGGCGTTGTAGCGGTTGTACTTGTAGCCGCGTATGGAGCCGTCCTCGTTGTAGTAGCCGGCGGAGAAGTAGGTCTTCATCTTCTCCGTCCCGCCCGAGAGCGAGAGGTTGTAGTCCTACACCACGCCGGTGCGTGTGGATAGCTTCCACCAGTCGAAGTTGTCGTTGCGCAGGTCTTCGTTCCAGCGGGGAAAGTTCACCGACTCACTGTTGCTGAACGACTTGTAGTAATCGTACAGCTCGGCGCCGTCCATCATCTGCAGGTTGCCGTTGCTGAGCGATGTCCATCCGAACTTGGCGGAGAGGTTCACCGTGACACGGTCGCTCTTGGCCCGCTTGGTCGTGACCACCACTACGCCGTTGGCTCCTTGCGAGCCGTAGATGGCTGTCGACGCAGCGTCTTTCAGGATGGTCATGCTCTCAATATCGTTGGGGTTCAAGCTGTTGTCCGAGCGGTTGCCCACGATGACGCCGTCGATGACCCACAGCGGGTCGGCAGTGCCGTTGATGGAGGTATTGCCACGGATGATGACCGACCCTTTATCATCGGGTCCGCCGCCGCCGGGAACGACATATACGCCCGGTGCTTTGCCCGAGAGCATGTCTTCCACCGACGAGGTGGTGGTCTTGAGCAGCTCGTCGGACTTTACCGTCTGCAACGCGCCGGTAAGGCTCTCGCGGCGTTGGGCGCCATAGCCCACTACCACGACTTCGCTCAGCGCTTGGGAGTCTTCGGAGAGGCGCACCGTCATGCCGGCCTTGAGCGCCACCTCTTGGGTGAGGTATCCGATGTAGGAGATTTCCAGTGTGACGCCGGGCGACACCTCAAGGGTAAACTGGCCGTCGGCATCGGTGATAGCTCCGGTGGTGGTGCCTTTCACGCGTACGTTAGCCCCAATGATGGGGTCTCCGCTGGCGGCATCGACCACGGTGCCGGTCATCCGTTTTTGTTGTTGGGTGACAGAGGTTGATTCTCTCGACGCAGGGTTCTCCGCATTTGCTGTGAGGGGAACCTGCAACATGCCCGCCAAGAATAGGGCGGTGACCGATAGGACAAGGTCTTTTCTTTCAACTTTTAGTTTTTTCATTGTAGCTCATTAGTTGGTTCTATACTAAGGATAATAACGAGTCTCATGTCAGCACGGCAGGATGTAGGCCAGGGGTAAACGCAAGGCTACCATGTCTTTCACCTGCAAATATAAGCAATGCTTCTTTAAAAACAACTAAAAGGGGAATCTTTTTATACCGTACTCGGGATGGTTTTGTGCAATCTGGTTCACTGATAATAGAGGGAAATGAAGAATGGGCGAACGAGGGGTGCGATAAATTGGAGTCCAATCGCATAAAACCATCCCGGGCAGAGTTATATACGCCAGTTTCTTCGTATCTTCGCCGAGAAAATGGAAATGTACATGAGACACTACATCCGCTATACCTTATATATAATAGGTATGCTCCTGCTCGCCACCCCTGCGCAGGCAGACACTGCCACCCCCCCATGGGCAAACGCCGTCCCCCAAGGCGACTCCACACGCCTAAGCCTGCTCACCTGCGGGCCGGGAGGCGACATCTACACCCTCTTTGGCCATACCGCCATCCGCTACGAGGAGCCGACACAGGGCATCGACGTGGTGTTCCACTACGGCGTGTTCGACTTTGGCACACCCAACTTCGTCTTGCGCTTCGCCCTGGGCGAGACCGACTACCGGATGGGGGCCGAAAGGTTCGACGACTTCGCCGCCCAATACCAATTGTACGGCCGGAGCGTATGGCAACAGACGCTCAACCTGACCAATGGCGAGAAGGATAGACTCATCCTTCTGCTGCAAAGCAACTACCGGCCCGAGAACCGGACGTACCGCTACAACTTCTTCTACGACAACTGCGCCACCCGCCCGCGCGACAAGATAGAGGCATGCACCCTGGGACGGGTGGAGTACCCCAACGCCGCACAGCAGGATAGCACACGGAGCTATCGCGACATCGTGCACCAATACGCCAAAGGGCACCCGTGGTCGCGCTTCGGCATGGACCTCTGCCTCGGCGCGGAGGCCGACCGCCCCATCTCGGCACGGGCCATGATGTTCGTTCCCCTCATCCTGATGGACGACTTCGCCAGCGCCAAGATTGTAGATGGAGACGAGAGCCGCCCGCTGGTGAAAGGGAAAGCCGAACTGATAGTAGATGCCACGCCTACCGAAGAAGATGGGTGGACCCCCACCCCGCTAAGCTGCTCGCTGCTGCTCTTCATCGCCACGGCCGCCGTGAGCATCTACGGCATCCGCCGCCGCAAGGGGCTGTGGGGGGTGGACCTCGCGCTGTTCGCCATAGCCGGGCTGGCCGGATGTGTGCTCACCTTCCTGTCGCTCCTCTCGCTGCATCCCGCCGTACACCAGAACTGGTTGCTCCTCGTCTTCCACCCGCTGCACCTGCTGCTGGTGCCCTACATCGTACACTGCGAGCGAAAAGGGAAGAAATGCTGGTATATGGCGGTCAACTTGGTCGTCTTAACACTTTTTATACTGTTTTACGCCCTCATTCCGCAGAGATTCGACTTTGCTGTTGTACCTTTGGCACTCTGTTTGCTGGCTCGTTCGGCAAGCCACTTGATTATTACCGCTAAAAAGAAAGAATGAAAGGACTCCTTACTTCCCTACTTACCGTACTGACCTTCACGGGGCTGCAAGCCCAGTCGATACCCAACGCGCCCAAGCTGGTAGTGGGGCTGACCATCGACCAGCTGCGCACCGACTACCTCGAAGCCTTCTCCTCGCTCTATGGCGAACGGGGCTTCAAACGCCTGTGGAAGGAGGGAAGGGTGTTCCACAACGCCCAATACAACTTCGCCGGCATGGACCGAGCCTCGGCCATCGCCGCCATCTATACAGGCGCCACCCCCTCGCTCAACGGCATCATCGGCCGGCGATGGATGGACGCCACCACCCTGCGCCCCATCGGCTGTGCAGACGACAACGCCTTCATGGGCTACTACACCGACCAGACCTGCGCGCCTACCAAGCTGCTCACCTCCACCCTGGCCGACGAGCTGAAGATCGCCACACAAGGCAAGGGGATGGTCTACGCCATCGCCCCCACCGCCGACGAGGCCATCCTCTCCGCCGGACATGCCGCCAACGGCGCCTTCTGGCTCAACGAGGGCACCGGCAAGTGGGCCGGAAGCACCTACTACGGCGAGTTCCCCTGGTGGGCCAGCCAGTACAACGACCAACAGGCGGTGGACCTGCGCATAGCCGGCATCACCTGGGAACCGGCCTACCCGCGGGGGCTGTACACCTTCCTGCCCGACTGGCGCGACCTCTCCTTCCGATATAAGTTCGACGACGAGAAAGCAAACAAGTTCCGACGCTTCATCGCCAGCCCCTTCGTCAACGACGAGGTGAACGCCCTGGCCGGCGAGGCACTAAACAAGGGCACCATCGGCGCCGACGACATCACCGACCTGCTCTCGCTCACCTACTACGCCGGCAACTATGCCCACAAGCCGGTGCAGGAGTGCGCCATGGAGATGCAGGACACCTACGTCCGCCTCGACCGCAGCATAGCCGCCCTGCTCGACCTGCTCGACAAGAAGGTGGGGCTGGACAACGTGCTGCTCTTCATCACCTCCACCGGATATACCGACAGCGAGTCGGCCGACTCGGGCCTCTACAAGATTCCCACCGGCCAGTTCTACCTCAACCGCTGCGCCGCCTTGCTCAACATGTACCTCATGGCCACCTACGGCAACGGCAAATACGTGGAGGCCTACTACAACCAGGAGATTTACCTCAACCACAAGCTGCTGGAACAGAAGCAACTCAACCTCGCCGAGGTGCTACAGAAGGCTTCGGAGTTCCTCATGCAGTTCAGCGGCGTGAACGAGGCCTACTCCGCCACCCAGATCCTGCTGGGTTCGTGGAGTCCCAAGATGGACCTGATACGCAACAGCTACCACCGCAAACGCTCGGGCGACCTCGTCGTCGACGTCCTGCCCGGATGGTCGGTTGTCAACGAAGACAACGGCTCCAACAAGGTAGTGCGCTACTCCTATATCCCCGCCCCACTCATCTTCATGGGGCACGGCATCAAGCCCGCCGTGATACAGACGCCGGTCACCATCGACCGCATCGCCCCCACGGTCACCCATTTCATGCGCATCCGCGCGCCCAACGCCTGCTCGGTGGCACCCCTCGACTTTTGACAAGCCCACCCCAATAAAAGCAAAGGCAAAGAGCTGATAAATCAGCATTTTACTGTACCTTTGCGCCATAGTAATCAATTCGATAATCAATAAACATACTGATACAAATGGGTTTTAATGAATTTATGAGCGCGATCTTCGGCAATAAATCCACGCGAGACATGAAAGAGGTCAAGCCGTGGGTGGACAAGATCAAAGCCGCCTACCCCGCCATCGAGGCACTGGACAACGACGCGCTCCGTGCGAAGACGGAAGAAATCAAGCAATACATCCACCAGTCGGCCAGCGCCGAGCAGGCTAAGGTGGACGAGCTGAAAGCAAGCATCGAGACGCTGGAACTGGAGAACCGCGAAGGCGTATTCGCACAGATAGACAAGATTGAGAAAGAAATACTGGAGAAATACGAGAAGGCACTGGACGAGGTACTGCCCGTGGCGTTCTCCATCGTGAAGAGCACCGCCCAACGCTTCGCCTCGAACCCCGAAATCGTGGTGACCGCCAACGACTTCGACCGCACGCTGGCCGCCACCAAGGACTTCGTACGCATCGAAGGCGACAAGGCCATCTACCAGAACCACTGGATGGCCGGCGGCAACGACACCCTGTGGAACATGGTGCACTACGACGTGCAGCTCTTCGGTGGCGTGGTGCTCCACAAAGGCAAGATAGCCGAGATGGCGACCGGTGAAGGTAAGACCCTCGTGGCCACCCTCCCCGTGTTCCTCAACGCACTGACCGGCAACGGCGTACACGTGGTGACCGTGAACGACTACCTGGCCAAACGTGACTCCGAATGGATGGGACCGCTCTACATGTTCCACGGACTAAGCGTGGACTGCATCGACAGGCACCAACCCAACTCCGACGCACGCCGGCAAGCCTACCTGGCCGACATCACCTTCGGTACCAACAACGAGTTTGGCTTCGACTACCTGCGCGACAACATGGCCATCAGCCCCAAGGACCTCGTGCAACGCCAGCACAACTACGCCATCGTGGATGAGGTGGACTCCGTCCTCATCGACGACGCCCGTACGCCGCTCATCATCTCTGGCCCCGTGCCCAAGGGTGAGGACCAGCTCTTCGAAGAGCTGCGCCCGCTGGTGGAACGCCTCGTGGAGGCACAGAAGGTGCTGGCCACCAAATACCTCTCCGACGCCAAGCGCCTCATCGCCTCGGCCGACAAGAAAGAGGTGGAAGAGGGCTTCCTCGCACTCTTCCGCAGCCACAAGGCACTGCCCAAGAACAAGCCCCTCATCAAGTTCCTCAGCGAGCAAGGCATCAAGGCCGGCATGCTCAAGACCGAGGAGATATACATGGAGCAGAACAACAAACGGATGCACGAGGCCACCGACCCACTCTTCTTCGTCATCGACGAGAAGCTGAACAGCGTGGACCTCACCGACAAGGGCGTGGACCTCATCACCGGCAACTCCGAAGACCCCACCCTCTTCGTGCTGCCCGACATCGCCGCCCAACTCTCCGAGCTGGAGAACGAAGGGCTGACGGAAGAGGACCTGCTGCAGAAGAAGGACGAACTGCTGACCAACTACGCCGTGAAGTCGGAGCGTGTGCACACCATCAACCAGCTGCTCAAGGCCTACACCATGTTCGAGAAGGACGACGAGTACGTCGTGATTGACGGACAGGTGAAGATTGTGGACGAGCAGACGGGACGTATCATGGAGGGCCGCCGCTACTCCGACGGCCTGCACCAAGCCATCGAGGCCAAGGAACGCGTGAAGGTGGAAGCCGCCACGCAGACCTTCGCCACCATCACCTTGCAGAACTACTTCCGTATGTACCACAAGCTGTCCGGTATGACCGGTACGGCCGAGACGGAGGCCGGCGAGCTTTGGGACATCTACAAGCTCGACGTGGTGGTCATCCCCACCAACCGCCCCATCGCCCGTATCGACATGAACGACCGTGTGTACAAGACGAAGCGTGAAAAATATAAAGCCGTCATCGAAGAGATAGAGGAGATGGTAGGCAAAGGCCGACCGGTACTCGTCGGTACCACCTCGGTCGAGATATCGGAGATGCTCAGCAAGATGCTCTCCATGCGCAAGATAGCCCACAACGTGCTGAACGCCAAGCTGCACCAGCGCGAGGCCGAGATTGTGGCACAAGCCGGACAGAGCAGCACCGTGACCATCGCCACCAACATGGCCGGCCGTGGTACCGACATCAAGCTAAGCCCCGAGGTGAAGGCCGCCGGCGGTTTGGCTATCATCGGTACCGAGCGCCATGAGTCGCGCCGTGTGGACCGCCAGCTACGTGGCCGTGCCGGCCGCCAGGGCGACCCGGGTTCGTCCGTCTTCTTCGTATCGCTCGAAGACGACCTGATGCGCCTCTTCTCGTCCGACCGCAT
Organism: Mediterranea sp. (in: CFB group bacteria); assembly: GCA_031261805.1. Lineage (GTDB taxonomy): Bacteria > Bacteroidota > Bacteroidia > Bacteroidales > Bacteroidaceae > Bacteroides. The sequence continues at coordinate 2,616 of JAISIX010000092.1, read as the reverse complement.
CGCCAGCGTGATGGACCGCCTCGGCTTCAAGGAGGGCGAGATGATTGAGCACAGCATGATCTCCAAGTCCATCGAACGGGCACAGAAGAAGGTGGAAGAGAACAACTTCGGCATCCGTAAGCGCCTGCTGGAGTACGACGACGTGATGAACAAGCAACGCACCGTGGTGTACACCAAACGCCGCCACGCCCTCATGGGCGAGCGCATCGGCATGGACATCGTGAACATGGTGTGGGACCGCTGCGCCAACGCCATCGAGAACAACGACTACGACGGGTGCAAGCTGGAGATGCTGCAGACCCTCGCCATGGAGTGCCCCTTCAGCGAGCAGGAGTTCCGCAACGAGAAGAAGGAAGACCTGGCCGAGAAATCCTTCGCGCTGGCCATGGAGAACTTCAAGCGCAAGATGGACCGCATGGCACAAGTGGCCTACCCCTTCATCAAGGACGTGTACGAGAACCGCGGCCAGATGTACGAGAACATCCTCTTCCCCATCAGCGACGGCAAACGGATGTACAACATCTCGTGCAACATGAAGGCCGCCTACGAGACAGAGTGCCGCGAGCTGGTCAAGGCCTTCGAGAAGTCCATCCTCCTGCACGTCATCGACGAGGCCTGGAAGGAGAACCTCCGCGAGCTGGACGAGCTGAAACACTCCGTGCAGAACGCCAGCTACGAACAGAAAGACCCGCTGCTCATCTACAAGCTGGAGTCGGTCACGCTCTTCGACACCATGGTGAACAAGATCAACAACCAGACCGTCTCCATCCTCATGCGTGGCCAGATACCCATCCAGGAGGCTCCCGCCGAGCAACAGCAACAAGCTGCCCAACACCGCCCGATAGAGGTGCGCCAAGCCGCCCCCGAACGCCGGCAGGACATGAGCCGCTACCGCGAGCAGAAGCAGGACCTCAGCGACCCGCACCAACAGGCCGCCGCAGCGCAGGACACCCGCGAGCAGCAACGCCGCGAACCCATCCGCGCCGAGAAGACCATCGGACGCAACGACCCCTGCCCCTGCGGAAGCGGCAAGAAGTACAAGAACTGCCACGGACGCAACGCGTGACATAGCGAACCGCCTGCATCGATTTGATTATTAGAAAAATAGCCCCCTCAGCCGAGGGGGCTATTTTTTTCTGAAGCCTCAAGCGACGATTTAACACAAAAAGCGAGTATAAACGCCCCGCTCGCCCACCCTATCTATATAAATGGGGGTACGTAACTTACCAACCACGCCTCCCCGCCTTTTTCTACCTTTTTGTGCTGACCATATACTCTATTTCATGAAAGAAGAAAACGACCTTTTAGAAGAACTCTACCGCCGATACGCCCATGCGCTTTACGCTTACGGCTTCAAGTGTTATGCCGACAGGAACTTGGTAGAGGATGCCATGCACGATGTTTTCCTGGACATCTACCACCACCAAGACACCTTCCTCCATGCCAACAGCCCCAAGCAATACCTCCGCGCCGCCCTCCAACACCGCCTGAAACGCATCGTGAAGAGACAACGGGAGAAAGTCGACGTCGACTCCCCCGAGCTGAATGCCTTGCCCGACGGCGACGACGACATAGAAGCCTACTTCATCGAACAGGAAGACGACGCCTACCGCAAGCAGATGGCACGCCGCCTCATCGGGCAACTCACCCAGAACCAGCGCACGGTAGTCTGCCTCCGCCTGTACGAGCAGAAGAGCTTCGAGGAAATAGCCCGGCTGATGAATATCAATTGCCAGTCGGCACAGAACCTCTACCAACGCTCCATGGCCAAATGCCGCGACAGCCTGAGGGCAGAGCGGATACGGAAAGAGAGCCTTTTGCCTGTTTAGCTAAACCGTCGTAGCGACGGCACCCCCACGGGCGTCGCACGGCTTATCCACCCCCGAAGAAGTTGAATGTTACCCTCATATTACTAACCAACGAATGAATCTTTATGACTAAAGTATCAAGTACACATGGAATGGCGAGGAGCATCTTATGCCTCGCTTTCAGCCTGTTGCCGCTGCTACCGCTACTGGCGCAGGGAACGACACGTACCGTATCGGGTACGGTGACCGATGTATCGGGTGCCCCACTGATGGGCGCCAGCGTGATGGAGAAAGGAAAGACCAACGGAACGGTGACCGACACCAGCGGGCAGTACGCGCTGCGAATCGCTGGCAACAACGTGGTGCTCGAGGTGTCCTATCTCGGGTTCATCAGCACCGACGTGGCCGTGGGCCAGCGCTCCACCATCAACGTACAACTGAAGGAAGACACCCAGAGCCTCTCGGAGGTGGTGGTCATCGGCTACGGTACGCAGCTGAAGAAGGACCTCACCGGTTCTGTCGGCGTCGTCAGCCAAGCGAAGATGAACGACCAAGCTGTGGTGGGCATCGGACAGGACCTGCAAGGTAAGCTGGCCGGCGTACAAATCACACAGAACGACGGCACGCCCTACGGCGGAACCACCATCCGCATCCGCGGCAACGGCTCCTTCGGTGCCAGCAGCAACCCATTGGTGGTCATCGACGGGATGATCACCAGCGACGGGCTGAACAACCTCAACCCCAACGACGTGGAGAACATCACCATCCTGAAAGATGCCGCCTCGGCCGCCATCTACGGCTCACGCGG
>JAISIX010000018.1 GCA_031261805.1 Mediterranea sp. (in: CFB group bacteria) | reverse complement strand
TTGCTGGCCAAATATAACTTCTGCATCGATCTGAACGAGGCGATGGTGAAGAAGAGCGAGAACGTCCGGCTTACCTTGAACCAGAAAGCCAATGCGCTGAACAAGGAGAAACAAGACTTCCAGAAGAAAGTGGAGAACAATGCCTTCCTGACACAAGACCGTGCGCAACAAGAGTACAACCGCCTACTGAAACTGGAACAAGACCTGCAAGACTTGGGCAACAAGCTCCAGAATGGGCTGATGGAGGAGAACAACAAGAACAGCCTACAGTTCCGCGACTCTATCAACGCCTTCTTGAAAGAATACAATAAGACCCACGGCTATAGCCTGATATTCAGCAATACAGGTTTTGACAACCTGCTCTATGCCGACCAAGCCTTTAACATCACGAAGGAGATTGTCGATGGTCTGAATGCCAGATACGCCCCAGGCAAGAAATAAGAAAAAGACAAGGAATAAACACACACTTCCTAAATCCCGATAGGAGAATGCGGCACTAATGCTGACCGACTTTCCTATCGGGATTCTTTATATCCCCAAGACTCCAATAGAGAGGCCCCTGCCGGGCTACCTCCGAATGGTTCGCTCGTCAAATAATAATAAATCCAAAGAAAACGCAAAAATATGTTATGTGACATGTTTTATAATTTGGAAGGTAAGGCAAAAACCCGCTATATTTGCAGCGTTATCCTGAAAACAATCTTTTTACCTTAAAAGAAAACTAATACCTATTGAAAGCTAAAAAAGGGGACTTTGTGAAAAGCCCCCTTTTTTAATGTCCCGTACCCACCCTTTACTCCCGCTTTTATTCGTATCTTTGGCGGCATAAAACTTATAAAATCAGAATAATATGTTCAGTGGAATAGTAGAAGAATACGCTACGTTGGTAGCATTGAAGAAAGAGAAAGAAAATGTGCACTTTACGTTTACTTGCTCGTTCGTAGGCGAGTTGAAAATTGACCAAAGCGTTTCTCACAATGGCGTTTGCCTCACGGTAGTCAGCCTCACGGACGATACCTATACAGTGACGGCTATGAAGGAAACCTTGGACCGTTCCAACCTGGGCGAACTGAAGGTAGGCGACAAAGTGAACGTAGAGCGGAGCATGATGATGAACGGCCGGCTCGATGGCCACATCGTGCAGGGACATGTAGACCAAACGGCTACCTGCGTGGATATTAAAGATGCCGACGGCAGCTGGTACTTCACCTTCCGATACACCTTCGACAAAGAGATGGCCAAGCGTGGATACATCACCGTAGACAAAGGCTCGGTGACGGTGAACGGCGTGAGCCTCACCGTGTGCAACCCCACCGACGACTCCTTCCAGGTAGCCATTATCCCCTATACGTACGAGCATACCAACTTCCACACCATCTGCTTGGGCAGCAAGGTGAATATTGAGTTCGACATCATCGGCAAGTACATCAGCCGGTTGGTGGCGTATAAATAAAAAGGAGGTAAAGAGATGGAACAGACAGATTTCTTGCAGTTGGTAGCGGCTCGCCAGAGCGACCGCGCCTACGACACCTCCCGTGCTGTGGAGGCGGAGAAGCTGGAGCGTATCCTCGAGGCCGGGCGGCTGGCTCCTTCGGCTTGCAATGCACAGCCATGGAAGTTTGTGGTAGTGACCGACCCCGCCTTGGCTGCCAAGGTGGGTCATGCCACGGCCGGATTGGGCATGAACAAGTTTGCCAAAGATGCCCCCGTGCATATCCTCGTGGTAGAAGAGTCGGCCAATATCACCTCCCTGCTTGGCAGCAAGGTGAAAAACAAGCACTTCCCCCTGATTGATATTGGCATCGCCACCGCTCATCTCACCTTAGCGGCCGAGAACGAGGGGTTAGGCTCGTGCATCTTGGGGTGGTTCGACGAGAAGAAAATCAAGCAATACTTAGGTATCCCCGACTCCAAGCGTCTCTTGCTGGACATCACCATAGGCTATCCGGCTAAGGGAAAGCGGAAGAAGATACGCAAGGCTGCCGAGAAGGTTATCTCGTACAACCACTACTGATTCTATCGGGCGGTGATGTGAAAGCAGGCCTGCTTCAGCTCGTACTTCACGTGGCACCTGCCCTCTTGGCGCAGGTCGCGCAACACCTCGGCCAATACCCGTTTCAAGGTGTCGGGAGCTACATTCTGGAGCGGGCGGCCATCGGGGTCTTCTACTTTATTGAAGCGCTTCCAACTGATGTCGAACGTGGCACCGTAGCAGTGGGCGGAGTTCTCGGAGGCGTTGCCGTTGCGGCGTCGCAGCCGTTTCACGTCCTGCCGGGTACGTAGCACGGAGGTGACAATCACTTGGTTGGGGTTCAGTCCCTTGGCAGCCAGCGAGTCGCTGAAATTGCGGCCGATGTCGGTGAGTAGCGCGTCGGCGCGGGGCACTAAGTAAGGGATGGAATAGGTAAGGCTGTCCACCACGTACCACTTGTTGCTGGCAATGTGTTCCAGCTCTTCTTTCAGGCTGTCGGCCGCCTTCCGGTCGGCAATGGGCTTGATGCCCACCTCGGCGGCCGTCTCCAGATGTGTGTCGTTGAGGTCGGGGAAGGCACGGCGATAGCTCACCACTCCCTTTACGTTATGTGGCTTATTGAGCTTGAGCGACATGTCTTTCTTCCGGCAGCTCGAGGTGAGCGTCAGCAGGCCGATACCGGCGAGAAATAAAAAGGTTCTTAACGTTCTCATTGCTTTCATGCGTTGCAAAGAACGCATTTATTTTCGGAATAATCAAGTTGCCGCACCGAAAAAACAACTTAGAACCTGAAATCCCTTTTCCCTGCGGCAATCTCCTTCAGCCTTCGGATGGCTATCTCCCTAATCTTGGGATTGGGGATATGGGCCGATTCGCTGCCGATGAGCGCCATGCCTTTCCTGCGTGTATCGGCCGAGGCATAGTCTTCCAAGTATTCCTGTAACGTCATCAGCGCATTCGGACCGCAGCAGTTGGCTATCTGACCCGACTTGACGAGCTTCATGAAGCGGTCGCCCGTGCGTCCTTCGCGGTAGCAGGCCGTGCAGAAGCTGGGGATGTGTCCCAGGTCGAGCAGCCAGCCCACCACCTCATCCAGCGTGCGGGTGTCGCTCACGTCGAACTGTGCCGAGTTCTCCTCTGCTGTCTCTTGATGTACGTAGCCGCCTACGCTGGTGCGCGAGCCGCCGCTTATCTGCGAGATGCCCAACTCAAGCACCTTCTCGCGCGAGGCTTGCGACTCGCGGGTGGAGATAATCATACCCGTGTAGGGCACGGCGATACGGGTCACGGCCACTATCTTACAGAAGGTCTCGTCGGAGATGGCATTGGGGAAGTCGCCGGCGTCGATGTCGTCGGCCGGACAGATGCGTGGCACGCTGATGGTATGCGGTCCTACGCCGAAGCGGGCCTCAAGGTGCTCGGCATGCATCAGCAACCCTACGAAGTCGTAACGGTAGGTGTTCAGTCCGAAGAGCACACCCACGCCCACGTCGTCGATGCCTCCCTCCATGGCGCGGTCCATGGCCTCGGTGTGGTAGGCGTAGTTGCTCTTGGGGCCGGTAGGATGTAGCGCTTCGTAGTTCTCCTTATGGTAGGTCTCCTGAAAGAGGATGTAGGTGCCTATGCCCGCCTCTTTCAGCCGGCGGTAGTTCTCCACGGTGGTGGCGGCTATGTTGACGTTCACCCGGCGGATGGCCCCGTTCTTGTGCTTGATGCTATAGATGGTCTGGATGGACTCCAGGATGTACTCGATGGGGTTGAGCGTGGGGTGCTCGCCGGCTTCGAGGGCCAGGCGCTTGTGTCCCATGTCTTGCAGGGCTATCACCTCTTGCTTGATTTCCTCTTGGCTGAGTTTCTTGCGGGCGATATGTTTGTTCTTGGCGTGGTAGGGGCAGTACACGCAGCCATTCACGCAGTAGTTGGACAGGTAGAGCGGGGCAAACATCACGATACGGTTGCCGTAAAACTTCTGCTTTATCTCCTTGGCCAGGTGGAACACACGTTCCATCAGGTCGGGTTGGTCGCACTCCAGCAGCAGGGCTGCCTCGCGGTGGGTCAGTCCTTGACAGAGGGCTGCCTTATCGATGATTTGCTCGATGAGCGGACGGTTGTCCTTGTTCTGTCGGGCGTATTCCAGCGTGTCGAGAATTTCTCCATGATGGATAAACTCTTCCGCTTTTGCTGAATTGGGTTGGTAGGTCATAATCTTACATTTTAAAGTCTCCTCTTGCGAAGGAGATGTCGTAGCCGATGGCTTGTAGTTGTCGGCGCAAGGCGCTCAGCCCCTCGGCCGACTCCGCTCCCAGTGCGGCTTTATTGTTGTATAGCTCGTATTTCTTCCGGTCTTCTACCGGTGAGAGGTTGGGCATCACCACGTTGGCACCGGCCAGTATGCCCCGTTCGCGCCCGTCGGGAGCGAGCGTGGCCAGGGCGGTGGTCGACGGGATGAGAGCCGCAGGGTGCATCAGCCTGAAGATAGAGAGTAGCGCCACGGTTTGCTCCACCGTGCCGGGGGGGCAGGAGGCGAAGGGCGTGTCGTGGTGTGGCAGGAAGGGGCCGATGCCAATCATCTCAGGTTGCAGCTCTTCTATATAAAAGATGTCCTCCAGGATGTGGTCGAGCGTCTGTCCCGGGCTACCCACCATGATGCCCGTACCCGTCTGGTAGCCTATCTCCTTCAGTTGGCGCTGGCACTGCAAGCGGTGGGAGATGGTCATCCCCGCCGGGTGCAGCTGGGCGTAGTGCGTAGCGTCGTGCGTCTCGTGGCGCAACAGGTAGCGGTTGGCTCCGGCGCGGAAGAAGCGCTCGTAGGCCTCCCGGGACTTCTCGCCCAGCGAGAGGGTGATGGCGCAGTCGGGGTACTCCCGCCGGATGGCTGCCACGGTGCGTTCCACCCAGTCGTCGGTCTGTGCCGGGTCCTCGCCCCCCTGCATCACAAAGGTGCGGAAACCCAGTGCGTAGCCTTGCCGGCAGCAACCCAGTACCTGCTCCGTACTGAGGCGGTAGCGCTCCACGTGGGTGTTGCCCTTGCGTATGCCACAGTAGTAGCAGTTGTTACGGCAGCAGTTGCTCACCTCTATCAGCCCACGGATAAAGATGCCGCGCCCGAAGTGTGCCTGTGCCACCTCACGCGCTTGGGCGTTGAGGTAGCTTAGCGTCGTCGCATCATCGTGGCAAGCTTCCAGCAGTAGCCTGAGGTCGGCAGGTGGCAAGGTACGTTCGCGACGGAGCCGGTCAATCAAGCGTTGCATAGCTCTCCTTGCGCTTGAGCAGCTCTTGTACCAGCTGCCGGCGACCGGATACGATGTCGTTGTGCGTGCTCGGCCCGGTGATGCATCCGCCCTCGCAGGCCATCACCTCAATGAACCGCCCCGGTGCTTTACCCGTCTTGGCGGCAGCACGCAGTAAGGCGATGTTCTTCTTGTTGATGTCCGACACCTGTACGGCGTTTATCTTGTCGGCCTCCTCCTTGAGGTAGGCCTTCACGGCACCCATCACGCCACCGGCTTGGGCGAATCCGTGTGCCTCGCGTACGGAGGTACGCAGCACGGAGAAGTTCTCGGCCTGCTCCACCTCGATGTCCAGCCCGTCGAAGATGGAGCCTATCTCCTCGAAAGTCAGGATGTAATCCACTGCCTCGTCGCGTCGCACCTCCTTGCGTTTGGCTACACAGGGACCTACGAACACCACCTTGGCACCGGGGTGTTTCTCCTTGGCGATGCGGGCGGCATAGTACATCGGCGAGCCGGTGCCCGACACGAAAGGTTTCAGCTCCGGCACGTGCTTCTCCACCAGTTCGATGTACGAGGGGCAGCAGGAAGTGGTCATGAACTTCTGTCCTTCGGCCAGTTTCTCCACCAGCTCGTGCGCCTCGTTCTGCGTGGTGTGCATGGCCCCTTCGGCCACCTCAATCACGTCGGTGAAGCCCATCTGCTTGAAGGCGCCGTACACGTGCTCGATGGAGGTCTTGAACTGTCCCAGGATGGAGGGGGCTATGATGGCCACCATCGGCTCCCCGCGACGGATGCGTTGCAGCACGTCGAACGTCTGCGAAATCTCGAAGATGGCGCCAAAGGGGCAGGCGTTCATGCACTTGCCGCAATAGATGCACTTTGTCTCGTCTATCTGTTCCGTGCCGTCGTCGTTCTTGTTGATGGCCTTCACGGGGCAAGCCTCCTCGCAGGGTATGGGTATGTAGACGATGGCGTGGTAGGGGCAGCTCTTGTGGCAGATGCCGCAGCTGATGCACGTATCGTGGTTGATGCTGGCCTGCCCGTTCTTGCTGAAGCGGATGGAATCTTTGGGACAGTTCATGTAGCAGCTTCGTGCCACGCAGCCCCGGCAGAGGTTGGTAATCTCGTAGTTGATTTGTACGCACGAGGAGCAAGCCTCATCAATAACGGCGAAGATGTTCTCCTTCGTCGGTTCCGGTCGGTTGAGTGCCTGATGGGCATACTCCGACAGGCGGGTGAGTTCATCGTGTTCGTCGGTCATATCGAGTCCCATCAGGGGGAACATCTTATACTTCCACACGGCGCGTTCCTTGTGTACGCAACAGCGCCCCAAGTGCTTCGATTTCTTCGGACTAAGTTCTATGGGGAGGCGGTCAATATCTTCCTCCAAGCGGTTCTCTTTCCATAGACGTACGAGGTCGGCCAGCAACTTGTGGCGGACAATCATAATGTTATTCGTAAATGCCATAAATAGGTAAATGCATGTTAGCGGCTGCAAAGATACGAACTCCTGCGGGGATAATGTATATTTGGCGCGGTTTCTTCATGCTCACCGCATCAAAATTATCAATGACTATCCGCCGCGTTTCCACCAAGCTCTCGATCTCCAGCCCCCCGTTTCGGCACCGGCGAAGCAGAAAAGTGGGGTGTTGTACCAAAAAAAGAGCGACTTTCTTTTTGTAGTTCCAAATAAAGCTGTAATTTTGCACGCCGTAAACGAGAGCCAACAACCGCCGCTATAGCTCAGTTGGTAGAGCAACGCATTCGTAACGCGTAGGTCGCCAGTTCAAGTCTGGCTAGCGGCTCTCATCAAGACGCTGTATATCTATTATACAGGATTTGTTTTAATACTATTAATATTCAATGATAAGAGGTTTTAGGTTCACTTTGAGCTTAAAACCTTTTATTTTTATCCCCTCCCCTCACTGCCCCCAATAAAAGGGGTCAGTCCAAAAAGCCGGTTGCAATAATAGCCTCTCGTAATCGGAAGGCCTGTAAGGCCCAAGGTGGCTGAAAGCCTATGCCTGAAAGGCTCCTATCCCAGCCCATCGCAAAGCGAGGAACGAGCGACGCGTTGGGTTTACGTCATATCAACCCTGCGTAGTCGCCCTTTTAAGGGCAGCTTAACCATCTCCGGACTAAGCTGCCCTTAAAAGGGCGATTCGTCACACACCCCTACCAAAACCCAACGCGTCGTTCGTTCCTCACTTTGCGATGGGCTGGGCTAAGAGTCCTTCGGACAAAGGCTTTCAGCCACCTTGGGCCTTTCAGGCCACCGCCCAATGCACACCGGTTGTGCGCAACCTACGGAGGCGCACCGCACACCCCTCCATGTAGCCCGGCAGCAAGCTGCCGGGCTATGAAACTGTCACCCCTAACGGGGTGCTGACTGCGGCGACTAATCACTCACCGCTAATCACTAACATAACCTCCAATTTATCAGCAAAGCAAGCCCAATTGCACAAAACCATCCCGGGCAAAATATAAAACCCTCCTTGCCTATTGCCTTTCTCAATAAAAATGACGAACTTGCGACCCCTAAACAACAATCATATATCTATATGAAGCATATTCATATCGCACTCATTGGCGGACAAATCTATCCCGTATACCTCGGCATTGCCGACGAACAGCCGGACAAGGTCATTCTTGTCCATTCGGAGGAAAGTAAGCCCGAGGCCAAAAGAATTAAGCAAGAGGTAGAACGGAACCTACAAGCCAAAGTCTTGTCACAGTCGCTCTCACCAGTTGATGTTCCACAAATCTTCCACCAGATACAAGCGCTATCCGAACAAATCATCACCCCCGATAACGCCTACACCATCAACCTCACCAGTGGAACCAAGCCTTGGAGCATCGCTTTCTATCACTACTTTTCGCCGATGCCCAACGTCAAGCTGATATACATCGACCAGAATGGATGCATCTCCGACTTGAAGACATTGGAGAGTCGCCTGTCGAAAGTTGGTTTGGATATGGACTTGATATTTAGACTCAACGGAACACCTTCAATAGTGGAATACGAGAAGATTAGCGACGGAAGATTAGAAAAATGTCCCATCGCCAAAGAACTACTTGCCAAATGGTTCGAGCGATATATCGCCAAGCTACTCTACCAATGGAAATGGAGCAAGGAGGTACGCCTCAATGTCAAATTTCCATATTCAGAACAGGCTAAAGTAAAAAACGAAATAGATGTGATTGTCAATAGCGGAAATAGGCTTCTATTTGTAGAATGCAAATCAGGAGGCTTCTCTCCTATTGACGTTGACAAGTTTCGCACAGTAGTAAAAAACTACGGAGGAATGGCTTGCAAGGCTTTGTTCATCACATACAAGCCCATGACACAAGAAGTGCTGGAGAAGTGTGCAGATAGCGGAATTGTTGCATGCAGCATAGCCGACCACAATAAGGTTCCAGGCGAACTCTATCAGATGCTCGAAGAAGAATTATTCAAAATCAATAAAAAGTAAAGAAGACTATGGGAAAAGTATTTATTAGTTTCTTAGGAAGTTCCTTGTATGGAAAGTGTACCTATCAATATGGTGAATTTAAGTCCACGGAAACACGCTTTGTACAACAAGCCACTATAGAGTGGATAATGCAGGAAGCAGAGTGGGCGAAAGAAGACAAAGCGTTCATCCTTGTTACAGGAGGAAATGAAGGTTCTAAAGTTCAAAACTGGGACAACACCTCTGATACAAGAATGCAAAGGAATCCACAGACCTGCAAAAATGAAGCCATCAGTTATCCACGTTTAGAAAAGGTTATCTCGGACATGAACTTACCTTTCAAAACGAAACCTGTCCTTATAGCAGACGGCAAAGACGAAAAAGAGATTTGGGAGATCTTTAAAGAGATAGTAAAACTAATTGAAGACAGAGATGAGCTATACTTAGACCTCACACACGGTTTCAGGTATCTACCCATGCTACTTTTAGTTTTAGGGAACTATCTGAAGTTATTAAAGAAAGTGCAAGTGAAACACATATCCTATGGCAACTATGAGGCCAGAGATAAAGCAAATAACGCCCCATTCGTGAATCTACTTCCATTCTCCGCACTGCAAGACTGGACAATGGCAGCCAAAAGCTTCGTAAAGTATGGGAAAGTAGAGGAATTAAGGGAGCAATTGTCAGTCAATCGCTTCAAAGAAGAATATCGAAATGAGAGCGAAGAAGTGAATGCGGCATATGGAATAGACTTTAAATTGAAGAAATTATCGGCAGCCATTACCTTCAACAAATTAGATACTATCAGAGAAGGCATAGATATGACCAAGGAAATGAATGCACTAAGTCAAGAACATGAGATTCTTCCCGAACCTTTTTTCCCTTTAATAAAGGAAGTTGAGGACAAAGTTAGTACGTTCAAACAAGGCACATTGGAGAATGTATTTGCAGCGACCAACTGGTGTATCCGACATGAAATGTACCAGAATGCCTACTCGATATTACTGGAGGGGGTCATCTCCATCATCTTAGATAGCTTATCAATACCATATAAGGAAAACAAAGAGGTTACACCCCAATTATTAGCAGAAGATTATAGACAGATTGTCACATACGTTGCAAATTTTAAAACTCCGAAAAAGGACAAAGGAGGGAACCCTATAAACAAGGATATAGACCAATGTCTTAAAGGATTCAGTTTTAAGTCTCAAGGTAAAGAGTTTGAAATAAAGGATGCTATCAGAAAGGTGTGGGGATCCATGGATGAAGACCTCTGCAAGAGTATTTCTTCTCTATCAACAATGCGCAATGCCTATATGCACGCAGGAACAGGAACGAACCCATTGGGACCAGATAATAAAATTAAGACATCCATAGAAGAAAGTTACAAGTCCTTATATAAGAAGCTATATAGAGAGAAAGGAGATGAATCATGCTAATCAACCTCTCCAACCACCCCCTCTCCACCTGGCCTACAACCCAGCTCGCCGCCGCCCGAGCCTACGGAGAGTTAACTGACCTCCCCTTCCCCAACGTCTCCCCCGACGGGGACGAGGCCTACATCCGCACCTTGGTGGATACCTATATATATAAGGTAAAAGAGCTGGCCGCCGACGGCGATGCCACCATTCACGTGATGGGCGAGATGACTTTCACCTATGCGATGGTAAACGCACTGAAGGCGCAAGGCTTCCGCTGCATAGCCTCCACTACAGAGCGGGATGTAGTGGAAGAGAATGGTGTGAAGACCTCCGTCTTTCGGTTTGTGCGGTTCAGGGAGTATATATAAAACAAGGTAACCCATGGACCTCATCCTATCCACCTTTGGCACGGCTCTCACCAAGGACAACGACTGCTTCGTAGTAGTGACCAAGGAGGGCAAGCGGCGCATCGCCCCGGCCGACGTGCGCTCTATACAGATACACCGGGGCACACAGATCAGTAGTGATGCCGCCCTGCTAGCCATCGAGCACGAGGTAGAGGTGCTCTTCGTCGACAAGGGCGGCAAGCCCTTGGGACGGGTGTGGAGCAACAGCTACGGCTCCATCTCCACCATCCGCAAGGGGCAGCTGGAGTTCACGCAGTCCACCGCCGCCGTGCGGTGGATCATCGGCGAGATAGCCTTCAAGATAGAGAACCAGCAAGCGTTGCTCTCCACCTTCGCCAGCGCCGACGAGGAGCTGCGCCCCACCACCGACCGTGCCGTGCTACGCCTCGAGGCCTACCACCAGAAGGTGAAGGCCCTCACGGGCGACCTCGTGGCCGACGTGGCACCCCAGCTACGTGGCTGGGAGGGCATGGTGTCGAAGATATACTTCGAGCAGATGAACGCCTTCCTGCCCGAGCGTTACCGCTTCGGCGAGCGTACGCAACACCCCGCCATGGATGTGGTGAACGCCCTGCTCAACTACGGCTACGGCATGATGTACGGCAAGGTGGAGGGGGCGCTCATCCGTGCCGGCATCGACCCCTACATCGGCGTGCTACACCGCGACGAGTACAACCGCCCCGTGCTGGTGTACGATGTCATTGAACGCTATCGGGTATGGGTGGACTACGTCGTCTGGACCCTCGTCCGCCAGTGCGTCATCGGCGAGGAGTACTACTCCCTCCAGCCCGACGGCTCTTGCTGGCTCGAAGGGCTGGGCCGGCGGGTGCTCATACAGTCGCTCAACGATTATCTGGCCGAGGTAATCAGCATCGGCCGGCTGGAACGCTCGCGCCTCACCCACATCGACCTCTACGCGCAGGCCTTGGCACAGAAGTTCAAAAGCAACAGTTAACAAGCAAAGGAAAAAGAATATGTTATCAGAAGGAAAACACATCCAGCAGAAGGATGACCTGCTCACCCCGCTCACCCCGGAGCAACTCTATGAGAATATAGTCAATCCCGACGAAGCCACGCAGTCACTCATTGCCCGTCTGCGCCTCGTCCGCACCCTCGATGCCAAGCAGTACAGCGTGATGAAGCGCCAACTACCCTACGTTGTCTGCGCCCTCTTCAACCCTCCCTACCGGAGAATCGAGAACTTCGGCTACGCCGAGCACTTCATCATCGACATCGACCACATCGGCGAGAAAGGCCTCGACCTCTCCGCCCTGCGCCAACGCCTCGTGGCCGACCCACGGGTAGCGCTCCTCTTCCTCTCCCCCAGCCAGGACGGGCTGAAGCTCCTCTTCCATCTCGACGAGCGTTGCTACGATACCGCCCGTTACTCACTCTTCTACAAAGCCTTCGCCCGCGACTTCGCCACGCAGTACGGCTTCGAGCAGGTGGTCGACACCCGCACCTCCGACGTGTCGCGCGCCTGCTTCCTCAGCGCCGACCCCGACGCCTTCTTCCGCCCCGAGGCCGAGCCGGTAAGCATGAAGGCTTATGTCGACTTCGACAACCCCTTCGCCACCCACCAGCTACAACACGAGCTGACGAAGGAAGAAAAGAAGCAGGCCGAAGGCGCTACCCCGCCAAAGGAAGAACACCCCGCTCCGAGCGGCGAGGCCATCGAGTTCATCAAGCAACGCTTGCAGCTCAAGTCGCGCTTGCCCCGCCCCAAGCCGCAGGTGTACGTGCCCGAGCAGCTGGAGGAAGTACTGGAGAAGCTGCTGCGCTACATCGGCGAGTCGGGCGTGCAGACCAAGAACGTGGAGAACATTTCCTACGGCAAGAAGTTCAGCTTCCAGGCCGGCGGCGCGCAGGCCGAGGTCAACCTCTTCTTCGGCAAGAAAGGATTCTCGGTGGTGAAGTCGCCCAAGCAAGGCACGTCCGACCCGCTCAACACCTTGATGCAGTCGTACATCCAAGCCTTTATCGACGACTACGTCCTCATCCACCCCGCGCCCCGCTCTGCCAGCGGAGGCAGTGCCCCCGACACCCCGCCCCTCAGCGTGGCCGAGCAACTGCGCCAAAGCGCCGAGGCCTTGCAGACCGACCACCAGTACAAAGATGCAGCCGCCCTCTTCGGCAAGCTGTGGGACGGCTGCCCCGACGAGCGCACCCCTTGGGACGGCTGGCGCTACGCCTTCTGCCTCAAGCAGGAGAAGCGGTACGCCGAAGCCCTCGACCGCTGCCGGGAGGTGTACCGCCTCAAGCCCGACTTCACCCCCATCCGCGAGCTGTACGCCTGGTGTGTGTACTACACCGAGATAGCGCCCGAGCCGGTGCGCCACGAACCCACCTTCCTACGTGCCGCCACGGCAGTGACGCAACTCACCTCGCAGGAAGCGCCCTACTCGGCCTACACCGTCAGCGTGTTCAAGGTGCTGGGCTACCTCGCCCAGCGAGCCAGCTACCCCACCGACCTCATACTGGAGTGGACCGCCCGCCTGCAACCCCAGCGTCTCAGCACCGCCGTCTTCACCTTCACCGACCCCACCGGCCGCCCCCGCGAGATAGCCTCCGAGCAAGAACGTTACTATATGTACCGCGCCAAGGCACTGCTCGAAAAGGGGCTGTGGGACGACTGCATCGCCCTCTCCACCGAAGCGCTCCACACCCTCCCCGCCTTCCACTACAACAACGACGTATGGTTCCGCTGGCGCATCGCCCTCGCCCACGAGGGAAAAGGCGAACCCACCGTCGCCCTCCAGCTGCTCACCGACCTGCTCCGCCGCAAGCGCGAGTGGTTCATCGAGAAAGAGATAGCCGACATCCTCTATCGCCAAGGCGACTACGAGCAGTCACTCGCCCATGCACGCGCCGCCGCGGCCCTACCCGCCGACGACTCCATGCGCGCCGGCCTCCACCAGTTGCTGGCCAACCTCCAAGCCAAGCTGCACCTGCCACCCGAAGCACTCCTCCCCCGCCCTACCCGTCCCAAGCAGCCGGCATCATCCACACCCACCCATGCCGGCACCATCCAGACCATCCTGCCCAACGGCGCGGCCGGATTCATCAAAGCCACCGACGGGCACTCTTACTACTTCCTCCTCCACGACTTCAAGGCGAAGAAGGAGCTGGCCATCGCCGGACAGGCAGTCACCTTCGCCCTCGCCAGGGGGTTCGACAAGAAGAAGAACCGGGAGACGGAAGTGGCCGTCAACATCCACCCCAAACGCTAATCGCCGCCCGCCATGCCTCGCAAGAAGAAAGAGATACCATTGGCCGAGATGCTGGCCAAGCTTCGCGGCTCCGGTCTCCCCGCCGCCACCCCACCCGCCCCCATCGTCAGCACGCCTCACACCGACGGCCTGCCGTCGGTGGAGGAGCGCGTGCGCCAACTCTTTGGAATGATAAACCGTAAACATAGCCGACTGAATATGACATTCTTCATCATGTACGACATAGAGAACAACCGCGTGCGTAGCCTCATCGTGAAGTACCTCCTCCGCAAGGGCTGCATGCGCATCCAGAAGTCCATCTTCCTGGCCGACCTCCCCCACGAGCAGTACGCCGAAATCAAGGAAAGCCTCGCCGAGGTGCAGGCGCAGTACGACAACCACGACAGCATCATCGTCTGCCCCATCTCCACCGACCTGCTACGCTCCATGCGCGTCATCGGCAAGAACATCGACGTCGACATCGTGCTCAAGACCCAGAACAC
>JAISIX010000268.1 GCA_031261805.1 Mediterranea sp. (in: CFB group bacteria) | reverse complement strand
AACTCTGTATTCCTATTGGATAAATCTTGCTGCTCATAACTCTACGAAACTTAAAACATGCGTTAATAGGGCAAAGATAGCCTTTTCTTTTCAAAATTAGTCTCCGACTTCGCACAAATTAGCGCCCCAATCTGTATAAATTAGCATCGTAACCTGCATAAACTAATTCGAAGAACTATACTCCTTCGAAAGAAAGACTATAGTCTACTTTGCGAAGAACTATAGTCATTTGAAAAGAAGACTATACTCCTTCGAATAAGTTTATGCAAAGCAAGCCATTATTTATCGCACAAACGGAACTTAATCTTTGCATTGTAAGGAGCAAACTGTATCAAGGGAGATTTTCTACAAAGATTCACTAAAAAAAGACCATTCCCCTTTGCGTAGTTTGGCCCGTTCGGTTTTCTATAGGGTATTAAGACTACCAAAAAGAAAGCGTAGATGGGTACAGAAGAGACCAACAACCAAGAGAAAACTGACCGTTTGATAGACGGAATACGGATAAGCTCGCCCCGCCCGACTGGGAACTACTCGGTTGGGCGTTCGCTGGCTTCGTTGATGCACCGGATAGAGGCCGAGAGCCTTGTCGACGATGCCAAAGACGTGCGCCGGCAGATAAGGCGTTACCGTGTGTGGCTGGCTGCCGCCACGGTGGCTTTGCTACTCTCGGTGGGAGGTTGGCTCTTCTACGGGCAGCAAGGCACCGACCCTGTCTATGTGGTGGCGACCAACAACAGCCAGCGGGTACGCGAAGTACGTCTGCCCGACGGCACAACGGTGAAACTCAACAGCCACTCCCGCCTCATCTACCCCGAACGCTTTGAGGGCAAGCGCCGCGAAGTGTTCCTTGAAGGAGAGGTCTTCTTCGAGGTATCGCACGACAAGCGACATCCATTTGTAGTACGAGCCGGCAACCTGAACATCACCGTGCTGGGCACCAAGTTCAACGTGCGGGCCAATATACAGGACTCACTCATCACCACTACTCTGTTGGAAGGCTCCGTACAGGTGTCGCACGAAGAGAACTGTGTGCGGATGAGACCCGGCCAACGCCTGACGTACGACATGAACAACAACTCACTGCAACTCACCGACATTGCCAATGCCGCCCGCGACGCACGTTGGACACAGGACGTTTGGACACTGACGGACACTCCCTTGCAGGAGCTGTGCCACCGCATTGAGCAGATGTACGACGTAAAATTTGTAATTACCAACGAACGCCTATTGGACAAATCGTTTACAGGTGAGTTCCACCTCGGCGAGCCGCTCGACTCCCTCCTACGCACGATGCAAGTTTCGAGCGTGCTCAGCTATGAGAAGAAAGGAAAAACTATTATCCTGAGATAACAACCCGATTGTAGAATCTTTAAACTTTTAAGCCTATGACATAGCCATACTACGAGAAACAAAAAGCGAGGAAGTAGTACCAGTACTTCCTCGCCCGAATGATAAGTTAACGTTGGCAATGCCTGCATTGCCATTGTCCTTAATTTCTAATTTATAAAAGTATGACAATTCTTGAAAAGTACCAAACTTTTTGGAGAAAAGGTAACTTATACCCGACAAAGCCGTTTTTTAAAGCGCTATGCGCGTTGCTGTTACTACTTCTCAACCCTCCTTTGCCGACCTTAGCCCAAAACGCAAAGCACGACATTAAACTGAATTTCGCGAATGCTCCCCTATCGGAAGTAATAACGAGCATCGAAAAGCAAAGCACGTACACCTTTTTCTACGACAACACCGTATCGGTCAGCGAGAAAGTATCCGTACAGATTTCATCAGCCGACATCAAGGTGGTGCTGGACGCCCTCTTCCAAAAGACGACGTTGAGCTACCAACTGGTCGACCACCGTATTGCACTCTTCCAGAAAGGTAAGCAAGCCCCCTCGGGCAGGACCTACACCGTGAAAGGTATAGTGAGCGACACCATGGGTCCCATCATCGGCGCCAGCGTAGCCACCAAAGATGGCAAAGGCTCCATCACCTCGGTAGATGGTGACTTCAGCATCGCCGGTGTACAAGATGGTGACGTGCTCACCGTCTCCTACGTGGGATACAAGCAACAGCAGATAGTGCTCAAGGGCGGGCAGACCTCACTGAACATCACCCTGCAAGAAGAAGCCACCGAACTAAGCCAAGTGGTAGTCACCGCCTTGGGTATCAAGCGCGAGTCGAAAGCCCTGAGCTACAACGTGCAACAGGTGAACGCCGACGAGCTGACGGCAGCTAAGAGCACCAACCTGATGAACTCCTTAGCCGGCAAGGTGGCCGGTGTGAACATCACCTCCAGCTCCTCCGGACTGGGTGGCGCCACCCGCGTGGTGATGCGTGGTACGAAGTCCATCGAACAAAGCAACAACGCACTCTACGTCATCGACGGCATCCCTATGTACAACTACGGCGGGGGCGGCGGCACGGAGTTCTCCTCATCGGGAGCCACCGAGCCTATCGCCGACCTGAACCCCGACGACATTGAGAGCATGTCGGTGCTGACCGGTGCCGCCGCTGCCGCGCTCTATGGCAACCAAGGAGCCAACGGAGCCATCATCATCACTACCAAGCAAGGCAAGAAGGACAAGCTCGAGGTGAACTTCTCCAGCTCGGTAGAAGCCCTGTCGCCCTTTGTGATGCC
Source organism: Mediterranea sp. (in: CFB group bacteria) (assembly GCA_031261805.1). Classification (GTDB taxonomy): domain Bacteria; phylum Bacteroidota; class Bacteroidia; order Bacteroidales; family Bacteroidaceae; genus Bacteroides. The sequence continues at coordinate 1,893 of JAISIX010000268.1, read as the reverse complement.
GCAGTTCCAAAACCGTTATGGCACAGGCGAGAAAGGTGTGAACATGGACGTGAACGTGAAGAGCTACGGTGCCTACCTACAGCCCGACCAGCGTTACGACTACGACCCGCAGGACGACTTCCTGCGTACCGGTACCACCTTCACCAACAGCGTATCGCTGGCCACGGGCAACGACCGCAACCAGACCTACTTCTCGGCAGCCGTGGTGAACGCCAACGGCATCGTGCCCAACAACCAGTACGACCGCTACAACTTCACCTTCCGCAACACCAGCAAGTTCCTAAAGGATAAGATGACCCTCGACGTGGGTGCCAGCTACATCATCCAAGACGACCAGAACATGCGTAACCAAGGCGTGTACTCCAACCCCATCGTGAGCGCTTACCTCTTCCCCCGTGGCACCGACTTCGACAAAGCCAAGATGTTTGAGCGCTACGACCCGGCACGCGGCATCAACACCCAGTTCTGGGACGAGCTGGTGGGCACGGGCGACTACTACCAGCAGAACCCCTACTGGATAGCCTACCGCAACTTGGTGAACAACAAGAAGAAACGCTACATGTTCAACGCCTCGCTGGCCTACAACATCCTGAGCTGGCTGAACGTGACGGGACGCGTGCGGGTGGACAACAGCCACACCAGCAGCAGCACAAAGTACTACGCCTCTACCATCTCCACGCTGGCCAACGCCAACGGTAAGATGCAGTTTGGCGAGAGCAACTACCAACAGATATACGCCGACTTGTTGGTCAACATCAACAAGCAGTTCCACGACTTCGGGCTGAACGTGAACTTGGGCACAAGCATCAACGACAACCAAGATAGCGGACAGTCGGTATGGGGACAAATCCGGTTGGACGGCATCCCCAACGTGTTCAACATGAAGCAGGCCGACCCCAACCTCCACGGCGAGTCGGTGAGCCTCAAGAATGAAGAACAGACACAGGCCATCTAAGGTCGCGCCGAGTTGAACTACAAAAGCTTGGTATTCCTCACCGTGACCGCCCGTAACGACTGGGAGTCGGCCATGGCCGGAACGGATTCACCCTGCTTCTTCTACCCTTCGGTAGGTGCGTCGGCCATCCTGTCGGACATCTTCAAGCTACCCGAACCTATATCGTACCTCAAGCTGCGTGCCTCGTGGGCCAAGGTGGGTAACAAAATCCCGCGCTTCATCTCCATCCCCCAGTACGACTTCTCCGACGACGCTTGGGAGAACAAGTCCATCTTCCCCATCCGCTCCTTCAAGCCCGAGGCAACCTACTCGTACGAAGTGGGTCTCACGGCACGCCTGTTCCACCACTTTAACCTCGACCTGGCTTGGTATCACGCCACCTCGAAGAACCAGACCTACCAACCGGGCATCACCCCCACGTCGGGCTACAAGACGATGTATATCCAAACGGGTAGCATCCGCAACACAGGTATCGAGCTATCGGTGGGATACAGCAATACATGGAACAAGTTCTCTTGGTCCACCAACTTCACCTACTCCAAGAACAGCAACAAGATACTGAACCTGATAGACAAGGGCTACAGCATCGGCGGTTTCACCGTACCCAACTTCGACGACTTGGAGCGTGGCGGCTTGGACCGTGCCAAGTTTGTGTTGAAAAAGGGCGGCACCATCGGCGATCTTTACTCGTACAGAGACTATCTGCGCGACGATAAGGGCAACGTCTACATTGACGAAGCCGGCAACCCCGTCACCGTGAACCTCGACAAAGCCAACCGCATCAAGCTGGGCAGCGTACTACCCAAGGGCAACCTGTCGTGGCGCAACGACCTGTCATACAACCGCATCAACCTCGGCTTCCTCGTCACGGCCCGCCTCGGTGGCATCGTCTACTCGCAGACACAGTCGGCACTCGACTACTACGGTGTGTCCGAAGC
>JAISIX010000255.1 GCA_031261805.1 Mediterranea sp. (in: CFB group bacteria) | reverse complement strand
TTCAGGAAGTAGGTGAGGATGGTGGAATTGAACAAGGGATGCGCATTCGGCAAGAACCGATAGCCGTCGTAATTGTTGAGGATGAGTGTCCACAGCTCGTCAAACGCACCTTTGTCCTCGCCGTATTTGTCTATCACGTAACGCAAATAAGTAGCAGCCTCCTCGTGGTTAAAGCCGAGCATCTCAATAAACTCTGGTTCTAATGTCAGTATCTCGGCCACGTTGTAGCCGCTCGTGAGGTCGTCCATGGTGACGGGCAGCACACCGGTGCAGAAGCAGGTGCGGACAGTCCCCTGTCCCAATCCGCCCTTGATGGCTTTGAAGAAGGTGCGCAGGAAACTGTCCTTCGTGGTCACCTCTTCGTAGAGCGAATCTTTATAAGCGGTGAGCAACTGGTTGGTGAAGTTGTCGTACTCGTCAATGAGGATGTAGAGGGGAGGCAGCTCTCGACTAAGTATCCTGCTCGTTATCTCACTCAGCATCTTGGAGGCCACCTGTGTGTTCCTGAACTTGAAGTCCATGAAGAGACGACGGTATTTGTAGACGAAATCTTCTATAACGGGGCACGCCATATCGTTGAAACTCGCCGCCAACCCTCCCATGTCGTCAGCCATCGACAAGGTGGAGAAGTCGAATCGCAACACCATATATTTATTGTGCTCATCCGTGGGATGGCTACCGATGTAGGTCCCGCCAAAGAGGCTCTCGAAGCGGTCAGCCTCGTTGATGTCGTAGTAGTACGCCAAGGTGGATACCAGCAGGCTCTTGCCGAACCGACGGGGGCGCAGGAAGACCGGTGCTTTATATTTCTCCAGGAGGGGGATATACTTCGTCTTGTCCACATAGTAGAATCCACGCTCGCGCAACTCTGCGAAGTTGGCGATGGCATACGGGATGGTGATGGCTGCTTGCATACTATTCAATATCTAAGTGAGTTGCGATACAAATGTAGGCAGTTTACGTTTAGCATCCAAATTTGAAGAGGGGTTTCTCCTTCGGCTCTCCTATCTTCATCAATGCGGCATTTCAAGGAGTGGTTATTGCTCGTGAATCTTTTACTGCACGCTTACCTCCTCTACTTTCCGTATCGCATGGTTGGAGTAGTCGGCGATATACAATGCCCCATCCGGGCCAAACCGACAGCCCTCTGGATTGTTGAACTCTGCTTGTGAGGCGATGCCGTCCACCATTCCGGCCACGTTCTTTCCGGCATACGTAGAGACCTCTCCATCGGGGGTGACGGCGCGGATACAGTGGTTCCCTCTGTCGGCTACATAGAGGTTACCCTCTTCGTCAATGTCGGCTTGGCACGGAGTATTGAACTTGGCCGCAGTGCCTGTCCCGTCAGCATAGCCGGTGGTGCCATAGCTCCCGGCAAGCAGCTGGAGGTCGCTGAAGCTACCACTTGCCAAGTCGTAATGGCCTTTGTATATCACGTGCTTGGCGCGCGATACAATGTAGACCGTGGTGCCTGCCTTGTCGAATACGATGCTGTTGATGTTCCCCTTGTCGGCAAAAGTCCCGTCGGATGCGCCGGGTAGTTGGGCCTTGGGGATGAAGGTTGTTCCGTCGTACTGATAAATCCAAGCTCCCGTGTGGTAGCCGAGGAAGATGGCACCGGTAGAGGGGTGTACGGAAATCGCCGTGATGCCGCTTTGTTCCCATAATGCAGTGAGGTTTCCGTAATCCTCGCCGCTCTTGCTCATGGTACCGAATCCCATACTCCCGTCTTTGTTCGTATCGTTGGCGATGTACAGGGTACCCATGTCGGCCGAGAAGCCGATACCTCGCATCCGCTGTACTAATGGACTGTCTGCGGCTTTCAGCAGCGTGGTCAGTTGGCCGTCTTTAGCTTTCCGGATGCAGGCCATGTCGGTGGGCGAGCTTGCTCCGTCTTCTACGATATAGAGTGCATTGTCTTTGCCCCAGACAAGGTAGCGGGGCTTGGAGAGTGTAGCCTCCGCAAACGGACCGTCGGCCTCGCCACTTCCTTTCCCACCAAGATAGGTTGATACCACTTGGTTGGAGATGTACGTGAACTCTGCGTCGTAAATCAGCACTTGTGCGTTCGGGCGCTCGCCCAGTATGATTCGTACCAAGCCCGAGCTGGTGCCTTTCTGTACCTCGGCTGTAATCTTGTCGTCGGCCACGCTCTTCACTACAGTCTCTTTCCCATTGATGGTCACTTTCACTTGGGTGGGGTCAGTGCCAAAGTGTGAACCGTTCAGGGTAAGTAGTGTGTTACGTCCGCCGGTGAGTGGTGAGTATTCGGTGGCTACTGCCTGTGTGACTTGTTTGTGGCCGTCGTCATCGCAGGCGGCGAGGAGGGAGAGTGTCATTACTGCGGCAAGCGCCAGTGTCCATTTGCTGTATATGCTATGAATTGTTTTCATTTGTATCTCTTCGTTTAAAGGGTTCAACTGATTTCTTGTTTGTTCTTCGCCCGCCAAAGCGTGGCGCAGAGGATGACGGAGAGGGCGGCTGCGCCTATCCAGAAGTAGCGTATGTGCGAGAAGTCGTATTGCGGGAGTCCGTCGACCAAGATCTTGCTACCTGCTATCAGGCTTCCGCTAAGGATGTCTTGCACGCCCGCGCCGATGTAGCTGGCGATGCCGATAACTCCCAGTGCTGCTCCCGAAGCTTTCTTGGGAGCGATGTCCACGGCCATCAGTCCGCCTAAGTAGCAGATAAGCACACCGATGGAGAGACCGAACAGCACCATGCTGGCTACGTCTATATAGAAATGGCCGGCGGGCACCAGCGTAAATAAGGCGATGGCCACCGTATTGCATACGCCGAAGATAAGCGCCGGAACGTTTCGGTTTCCTTTGAATAGCTTGTCCGAGAGGTAGCCCGAGAGCATCGTGCCGATGATGCCGCACACGGAAGAGACGGCGACAATGCTGCTGGCCTCCACCGACGAATACGCCTTTTGGTTTTGGAGGAAGAAGATGCCCCAACTGTTGACGGCGTAACGGGAGATGTACATGCAAGCGCTCGACAGGGCCAGAATCCAGATAAAGGGATTCTTCAGCACTTCCAACTGTGTGGAGCGAACGGATTTGGCCGCCTCCTTGGGTGGCATGACCGATACCAGCCCTTTGCTGGTAGGGCTATCGTGGAGGAACAGGCATACGATGGCCGTACCTGCCAAGCCTGCCATGCCGGCGGCCTCGAAACCCCACTGCCAACCGGCTATGCTGACTACGAAAGCCGTGGCGATAAACGTCAGTGCCTCACCAATGTTGTGGCTGGCGCTCCAGAACCCGTAATAGGAACCTCGCTCCTTGTCGGTGAACCAACGCGAAAGGGTGACTACGCTGGCGGGGGCGCCCATGCTCTGTACCCAGCCGTTCACTCCCCAAAGGATGACGAACAGCCAGAAGGAGTGTGAGAAGCCGAGCGTGAGATTGACCAACGAGGAGACGAGCAAGCCAATGGCCATAAAGTGCTTCACGTTAACTCGGTCGGCCAGAAAACCGTTGACCAGTTTGCCGATGGCATAAGTGAAGAAGAGGGCGGAGCCTACGATGCCCAGCTCTTGTTCGGTCAGTATGCCGCCATCCACCAGCGGCTTCTTTACTACGTTGAGGCTCAGGCGGCAGACGTAATACAGCCCATAGCCCAGCGTAGCCGAGAGGAATACCGACCACTGTAGTCGGCGCAATGCCTTGGGGTCGTCCCGCAAGTCGGGTTGTTCCGGTGCGGGATGGAAGAAGGATGATAGTTTGTCAATCATGGAGGTGCTTCTGCTTTAAGTATTTCAACATCAACTCCGGACGGTCGGTTTGCAGGATGCCTGCTCCCAGCTCGTTCACCAGATAGCCCCACGTCTCGTTGGGGTGCGTTAGTGCTTTGTCGTCATTGTATCCGCCGCAGAGGGAAGCCCAGAGGGAGTTGATCCAGATAAGCGATTGACTGCCGGCCAGCCTCGACTTGATGTGTAGCAACAACGGCTTGTTTTCCTTCTCGAAGACAATCTCGTAGTAAGGAAAATGCCTGTCGAGCACCTTGTCCAACTCTTCCGGTGTGGTTTGCTCGGTGAGGTGGACGACCGGCATGAACGTCATCTGGTCCAAGTCGCTTCCATAAGTGGCTCGTAGCTCCTCGTAAGGCTTGTCGGACTTGATGATGACTTGTTCCAGCGTGCCGGTCTCCTTCAGGATACGGTAAACATCGTCGAAGTACTTGTCCGACTTGTCCAGGTTGACGGTGATTCTGCCTTTGGCTACCAACATGGCTTCCCGCAGCGTAGGCACTTGGAAGTCGCTGACACGCCCCAGTCCATTCTTTAGTCGTAGGGCTTTTATCTCAGCCAATGTCAGGTCGGCTACTTTCCCTTTGCCGTTGGTGGTTCGGTCCACCGTTTTGTCGTGCATCAGCACCAGTTCGCCGTCCTTGGTCTTGGAAAGGTCGATTTCTACAATGTCTACTCCCATGCGGATGCAGCCTTCGATGCCTTCTGCGGAGTTGTCGGCGAAGTTGCGCCAGTCGCCCCGATGCGAGGCTACCAATACCTCCTTGCGGGGAGCAGCCGTCCGGCACGTGTACGGTCCGAAGATTTGCTTGATACGCCGCTTGGTGTTGCTGTCGTCCAATATATAGATATAGTACTCTTTGCCTTGAGGGGAGACCCTGACGACGATATGCCCTTGCGTGCTTTTCATCTTCTTCACGTCGTCGCCTATCACGATGGCAGCGGCAGGATGGAGGTTGGTGGAGAACACGTCCCGCTTGCCGGGGTAGAGCTGCTTGGACAGCATCCGTTCCAGCGTGGAGTGGTTGGGATGCAGGGCATCACTGGCCTGGATGACGAACACCCTTGGCATGAGGGTGGCGATGAAGGTGTCGTTGGTCGCATTGTTGTAGCCGTGATGGTTAACGCAGCACACTTCCGTTTGTCCTACGATAGGCGCCATTGGCGTTTCCACATCATGAAAGGCGCTCCTGCCCGGCTTGGGGTAGCCTGTCACGTCGCCTCCTGTATAGTACGAGAAGTCGCCGTATGTAATCTTCAAGGCACAACTTAGCGTGTTCTCTTTCGGCACGTCGGCTTTGTCCAGCGTGCTGATGTCGGGGAAGAGGTAGCGCGTGGTGTGTCCTCTCCCCGTCCATAGGTTGCCGTTGGAATAGATGTTCTGTACCTTGAACTCTTTGGCATAGCTGGCGGAGTCGTGGAGGAGCTTGAACTGGTTGTCGTACCCCGGACGGAATTGTTCCATGCCGAACTTTCGCTTGGTGAAGTGCAGGAAGTTGAAGTAGTTCTTCACTATCTTGTCGTCTTTGTCCACCAGGAAGTCATAGTGAGGGTAGCCGCGATCCACCAACTTTCCTATCCGTAGGTTCTCGGCTACGGTTATCATGCCGGTGTTGTAGTAGCGGCCCGATGCATTCTTTTGTTTCAGCACACCACCGAAGTGGTCGCTGTGGAAGTGGGTTATCAGCGCATAGTCCAGTCCCCGCTGTTTGTTGGGTGCCATGTCGTTGATGTAATCCACAATCCATTCGCCCGGTGTACGACTGTCGTTGGGGCGGGGTGCCACGTGTCGGGGATTGTCGGCTTTGTTCTCTCCCGCGTCTACCATCATGGTGGTGCCATCGGGGAAGATGATGTAGGCACATTCGCCACAACCGGTGTTGATATGGTGAATGTCCATATACCCCGGCTGCCATGCAGGCAGCCGCTCACCTACCTTCTGTGCCGATACGTAGGCACAGAGCAGGGAGATGAACAGTAATAAGATGGTTCTCTTTCGATTCATAAGTGCGTAAGTGTTCTTTTATCCGATTCTTTGTTCCTAAGCTTGCTTTAGTATCCCGGGTTTTGCGGGAACTTCGCCGGGTCGTTGCGCAAGGCCACTTCGGTGTTGGGTACAGGGTAGAGCAAGTCGTTTGGGTCGATGGTCAGGCCAATGCGGCTTATCTCATTAATGGCTTTTCCCGAGCGGATGAGATCGAACCAGCGTTGCATCTCCATGGGGAACTCCAGCCGGCGTTCCAAGAAGACCGCGTCACGGAACGCGTCTTGGTCGGATAGCTGGCCGGCGGCGTAAGCCCCGTTGGCGAACGAGCGGGTACGGACAGCGTTCAGTGCTGCCAGGGCCGGGCTGGTAGGTGAGTTGTCGTATCCCACCTCGTTGCATGCTTCGGCATACATCAGTAGCACGTCGGCCCAGCGGAGTATGGGGGTATTGTAGCCGTACTGTGTGAGTGAGCTTTGTATATCGGCGTACTTCACCAGCAGGTTGTTGTCGGTGTTGGTGCCTTTCATGCTGAGCATCAAGTCGGCTCGTCGGTCGGTGGAGGCATAGATGCACCTCTGCTTGTTGCTGGACTTGAGTTCCTCGTTGAGGTCGGCTTGGTTGGTATAATAGGTCATGGCGTTCCGCCCTTCGCCGGCAATGTCTTTGTCGTATATTACTTCGAAGAGAATCTCTTTGTTCATGGTTTGCGGCGCCCAGCCGGTATAGCTATTGAAGTCCGACGCGGGGCTACCTTGTGGGGGAGCTGTGCTGAATACGTCGGCGATGTCGGGTAGTAGCTCGTGCGTACCTGCATTGTCGGTGTCAATCAGTTCGCCGAGGGTGCGTTTGGCGTCGTCCCACTTCCCTTCTTGCAAGTAGACCTTGCCGAGCAAGGCTTTGGATGCCAATGAAGTGGCACGTCCTATGTTGGTTTTGCTGAATGACTTGGGTAGGTTGGACGGGTTCGAGGCGAAGGTGAGGTCGGTCTCGATGGCCGTGTAGATGTCGGCTACCTTGTCACGGCTGCATTGTGCCACCTCGTTGGGGGTGAGCGGCGTGAGGATAAGAGGTGCGTCGCCCCAGAAACGTACGATGTTGAAGTAGCAGAGCGCCCGAATGAAACGTCCTTCTGCCTCGTATTGCAGGCGGAGTTTGTCATTCGTCACCACATCCAGATGGGCGATGACATTGTTGCATCGGTAGATGGTCTCGTACGTCTTCTGCCATACACTGCGGAATATCTGGTTGTCCGATTGGGCGGTGAATATCTTGATGCTGTACTCCCGTCCGGCGTTTCCGCCGGTGTTGGAGAAAGAACCGAAATCGTCCGAACGGACATCGGTCATCAGTGGCAGGTATTCCTTGTACATGGCCGTAGCCTGAAGGTCGGCATAGGCGGCAGTAAGCGCATACTCTATGTCTTTGGTGTTCTTGTAGAAGTTTCCGGTGGTGCCGGTGTTCCCCTGTGGCTTCTCGTCGAGGAAGTCGCTGCATCCCGCTGTGGCAAGTAGGATGAGGCCGCTGGCAAGCAGGTGGGTTATATGGGTTCTCATATCGTTCATTCTAATAGATGGTTTTACATACTGAAGTTGATGCCAAACACAAAGCTCTTCGAGAGTGGGTAGGTGCCGTAGTCCACCCCTTGCATGACGGGGCTGGAGTTGGTGCTTACCTCGGGGTTATACCCACTGTAGTGCGTGAAGGTAAATGGGTTGAAGGCCGACCCGTAGAGGCGCAGGCTGCCGATGCCCAATCGCTTCAGCGCTTTCTTGGGCAGGCTGTAGCCGATGGTAATCTCGCGGATGCGCATGTACGAACCGTCTTCGATATGCCAGGTGGAGATGACCGAGTTCATCCCCGTGGCGCTACGGTTGGCTTTGTACACGCTGCCGTTGCCGGGTTCTTGGGGAGAGCGCCAGCGTTCGTTGGCGATGGCGAGCTGGTTGGCGTTACCTTCCATGTTGGCCAGGTAGCGGCGGTTGATGTTGGCTATCTCGTTGCCTTGTACGCCTTGGAGGGCGAGGTTGAAGTCCATAAACTTCCACTTGACCGTGGTGGAGTAACCATAGGTGAAGTCGGGCAGGTAGTTGCCAGTGATTTGCTTGTCGTCGGCATTTATCACGTCGTCTTTCCCATACTTCTTGAACCGGAAGTCGCCCGGCTTGGCATTGGGGACGATGATGCCGTTGGCGATGTCGGTCTCTATCTCCGCTTGGTTTTTGTACACCCCGTCGGTAACGTAGGTATAGTAGTTGCCTATCGGCTCGCCCACCTTGGTGATAAAATCTATCACGCTATTGGCCTGTGTCACCATTTCGTTGGCACCTCCCAGCGACTTCACCTTGTTTCGGTTCATGGCGTAGTTGAGGCTGTTGGTCCAGCGTACTTCCCCGAGCTTGAGGTTGGTGCTCAGCGTCACTTCTAATCCTTTGTTCTCCACCTTGCCGATGTTCTTCAAGATGGTGGAGAAGCCGGATGCCTCCATGACGGGTACGTTCAGGAGCATGTCGGTGGTGATGCCACGATAGGCGTCCACCTCAATGTTGAGCCAGTTGAAAAGCCCCAGCTCCATGCCGACGTTGACCTGTGAGGTGCGTTCCCATCCCAGGTCGGGATTGCCGTACGAACTCTCTTTGGAACCGACACTGTATTGCCCACCGAACACATAGTTGTCGCCATCAATGATGCCATAAGAGGCGTAGTTGCCGATACTCATGTTTCCGGTGACACCCCAGCTCGCCCGTAGCTTCAGGTTGGTGAGCCAGGAGGAGAGTGGTTTCATAAACTCCTCTTCCGTCATATACCAAGCGGCCGATACGGACGGGAAGTAGCCCCAGCGGTTGTTCCGCCCGAAACGGGAAGACCCATCGGCACGGATGGCGGCGGAGAAGAGGTAACGGTCGTTGTAGTTGTACTGCGCCCGTGCGATGGCGGAAAGCAGTGACCAAGCGTCCCGATTGGAGTCGTACTTGGTAGCCGTGGAGTTATTGGGGATGGTGTGTATCAAGTCGTTCATCGGGAGGTCGGTGGCTGTGATACGATTGGAGCGTCCTTGGTAGCGTTGGGCCGTCCATCCGAGCAAACCGTTGATGGTGTGCAGCTTCTTGATTTTCTTCTTGTAGTTCAAGGTGTTCTCCCACACCCAGGTGTACTTGTTCTTTGTTCTCGACTCCGCGGTAGGGTTGGATGGCGGGGTGCGGTTGGCCGAGGTGGGCAAGGCCGCCGGACGGTAGTAGTCGCGGGCGTAGTTGTTGTAGTTCCAGCTACCTTGCATCTTATAGCTTAGCCCTTTGATAATTTCGTATTCGGCATAAGCCGTCCCCAGCATTTGTATGGAGGTCATCTGGTCTTCTATCAAGGTGGCTACGGCCACGGGGTTGTTCAGTTTGGACTGTCCGTAGCTGGTGTTGAAGTGCTCGTAGTCGAAGTCTCCGTTGGCATCGTACACCGGATAGATGGGGGCCGCGCCCAGTGCCAACGACAGCACGCCATCGTCGCCATAACGCCCTTCAGTATTTACCAAGTTGTAGACGTTGCGGGTGAGGTTGATATTGGCGCCAAACTTCCAGCGTCGGTAGTTGACGTCTACCTTAGCCCGGAACCCCATCTTGGTGAAGTCGGAGTTGATGACGATGCCTTGCTCGTTCTGGTAGTTGCCCGACAGGAGGTATTTGATGTTCTTGTCGCCGCCACTCACAGAGAGGTTGTGTTTGGTGATGAAGCCCGTGCGCAATACGGCATCTTGCCAGTCGGTATCGGTCAGTCCTTGCTCTCCATTTATGTAGGGCAGTATCGCTGGCGGCATCATCCACCCTTGGTTCTCGTTGAGGCTACCTGTCTTCAGGTTGTCCCAGCGTTGTTGGTTGGTGGCGTTTGGATCATATAGGTTGGCCTTTCCGGCTGTTTGCAGTTGGTCGTAGTAGGCGTTGTTGTGTCCGTCGTACACCAACCGGGCATAGTCGTAGGCATTCAGCACGTCTATTTTGTCGGTCACCATCTGTGCGCCTACGTATCCGTTGTACTTTACGCTGGGTTTACCCTCTTTTCCGCCTTTGGTAGTGATAATAACAACGCCGTTGCTGCCTCGCGAGCCATAGATGGCGGCTGCCGAAGCATCTTTCAGCACCTCGATGGACTCAATGTCGGAGGTCTCGATGGAAGCCAATGGGCTGACGGTGATGCCGGTGGCGTCGCCCGTGTCGTCGCTCAAGGGCACGCCGTCGATGACATAGAGGGGTGAGCTGCCGGCGGTCACCGTACCTACCCCACGCACTTTTACGTCGAAGCCGGCACCGGGTGTCCCGTTGGGTTGTGTAATTTGTACACCGGCCATGCGGCCTACCAATGCCTGTTCGATGCTCGACACGGCCAAGTCTTCTATATCCGAGGCGCGAACCGTGGCGATGGAGGTGGTCACGTCGCGTTTGCGTTGTGTTCCGTACCCCACTACTACTACCTCGTCCAATGTCTTGGAGTCTTCTTTGAGGGTGATTTGTAACTCAGTTTTCTCGCCGAGCTTAACCTCTTGCGGAGTGAACCCGATATAGGAAACTTTGAGCGTAGTACCTGCGGGGGCGTGGAGCGTAAAGGCACCATTGATGTCGGTGATGGTGCCCGTGGCGGCATCACCTTTCACGGTGACGTTAGCGCCAATAACACTCTCCCCGTTGCCGTCCAGCACTACGCCCGAGTACTTTTTTGCGGGTTGTGGCTTTGTGCTTGAGGGCGTTTGTGGAGAGGCCGGGGTCAGGACAATGAGGTTGTCTTCCTCTTTGTGGTAGGTGAGTCCGCTACCCTCAAGTAGTTTCTTCATCGTGCTGTCGATGCTCTCGTCGGTGACTTTCAGCGTGACACTCTTGCTTAGTCCCTTCAGTCCTTCGTTGTAGAAGAACTTGTACGTGCCGGCCTTCTCAATCTCTTTCAAGGCCTCTTTGATGGTTCTCTCCTTGACGCTCACCGTAACTTGGGCAAATGCCGGGCCGGTGAGAAGCAACAGGAATACGATTAGCATTGGCTTTCGCGAGCGAAGCCAATGGCTTAACGAGGTTCTTTCTTCCTTCATAGTGTTGTTTAAAAGTAAATAAAAGCGTTACGTATAGGTGCCCGTAGGGGAACCTATAACGTGGGGTATACAGGAGGCTCTTCCTGTTTCGCTACTCGACGGTCGTTATTTTGCTATTTTTAACTCTTATGTGAGTGGTGATTACGGAGGGGGTGAACGGCGATGGGGCTAAAGAGAAGTGGACACTTCCCACACCTTATACGTTTTACCTGCGGCAATGTACACCACGTAGGTGCGCGTCCGATAGGCCGGGAACTGCCGCTTGAGGTCCTCGGCGTAACTCTTTACTTGAGCCACGTCCTCTTCCTTAGCTGCCGTAAGCTCTTCTACCATTCGGGCCTCGCCCGCCTTGAAGTACTTGAATTCTACCACCCGGCAGTCGTTGTGGTGCTCCGTGCCGGGCGTGCCCGTCATTACGAAGTCCGCACGACCCGAGGGGAGGTTCTGCTCTACGGCGAAGGTGTAGAAGCCACCCAAATAGCGGTAGCAGAGTTCGAAGAAGGAGCAACGAATGAAGTTTTCGTTCATCTTGTCGAACACCTGTGCGGGGAACTGACCGAGGTAATTCTTGAAGTAGCTATCTACCAAAGGTTCGAATGCGCCATCGCTCTCGAATCGTTCGAAGACGGGCAGGTGCTGGAAATTATTGTTTTCCAGTTGGTTCAGCTCGTTGTAGTAGCCCATATAGATGCTGCGCATCGTCAGGTTGGGCAGGGTCATCTTGAAGGAGTCCTTCAATGTCGTCATGCCGAGGTAGTAGAGGCTGACGGGGTAGAAGTTTTTGTCGAAGAACTTCTGCTTGTT
>JAISIX010000183.1 GCA_031261805.1 Mediterranea sp. (in: CFB group bacteria) | reverse complement strand
GATACGCTCTTTGAACTGTATCTTGCTATCCTCGCCGAGGTCTCGGAGTTTCAAAATGTCTTCTGCTTTCATCTTCGCAATTGTTTTAAAATCAATTGTGTCACAAAAATAGTCGATTTTTGTGACATAATCAGGTTTACTCCCCAAAAATTAGGTAGGAATGAGGGGGATGGCGGGATATAACCGCATCCAATTTTTAAAAATGATTCCGTTAGTGAGGCCAATGTCCGCCAATCGCTATTCTTTTAGATTTATCAATTCGTTGGCAAGCTCCGAAGAGTCCAACCGTATCATCATGCTTTCCGCTTTATTGGTCGTAAAGAGATTAATATCACCGTACCAAACAATATGATTGTCTATTATGACGTAAGAGGTTGGCGCTTGCGTCTCCACCCGAACGTTCACCCCTGTTGGTATGAGCGTATTCCATTTCTCCATAACGAGTCCATATTGCGTTTTCCTCATATAAGGTACAGCAATAATGACATCATGTTTGGCTTCCGCCATATCAGTTGCAAGAGCTGCGACATAGTTCTCAACATTGAATATCAGACTTGTCTTTTGAAAAACATTCTTATCTGATAGCACTTTGTAACCAAGCTGGGCATATCCCCGCAGACGTTTATGATACATTCGCTCCAATACTGGAACATGTATATCTACATAATCATAGACAATGACGCTTTGTTTACCGGGATAATCTCTATGCAAACGTCCTACGTATTGTGCCAGCGTGCCTTTCCATGCAATGGGCGATGCAAGGAATAGCGTATCTAAACGGGGATAATCGAAGCCTTCTCCCACATATTTGCCTGTTGCTATAATTACCAATGATTCATTTGCCAGTATGCTTTCCAGCTTTTGCATCATGGCAACCTTCTCCTTGGGTGAACTCGAACCGATTAAGGTGATGATATGGGCATCCGTTAGTCCTTTCAGCTTATTTGCCAGACAATTTACTTGTTCCGTTCGCTGAGTAAGGATAATAGGAGTACGACCATCATTCAACACGTCTTTCACATCATTGACGATTCGTTCGTTCCGTGCCTCATCTTCAGCAAGCGTTGCATATATTTGAGTGATGTGCCAGCTGTCGTCCGATAATGAATAGGGCTTTCTAAACCCCGTAAAGCGTGGAACGATAAAATGTTCAAAACTATGTTTTGCCGACTGCTCTTTGGCTGTAACCTTGAATCGTATCGGACCGCACTGCATAAAGACGATAGGATGTTGTCCGTCTTGCCTGATAGGAGTAGCGGTTAATCCATAGATATATTGGGCATTGACCTCCGACAAAACCTTTTCGTAATTGACCGAAGGGACGTGATGACATTCATCGACAAGTACCATCCCGTAGTTTTTCACGATTTCATCCACTTCGTTATCGTGAATTAAACTCTGCACGAGTGCTATATCAACTATACCGGATGAAGTGTTCTTACCTGAACCAATTTGTCCGATAATGCAACGTTTCTTCTTGCGTCCCCGTTTAATTGGCTCATCAGCTAGCGTTTCGTTTATCTCCAAAAATTGCTCTAATGACTTTTTCCATTGCTCCAAGAGAGTATGCAGGTGAACCAATATGAGCGTATTGCACTTCCGGGCAGCTATGAGTGAAGCACCGATAACGGTTTTGCCAAAAGCGGTAGGGAGAGACAGTACGCCGTTCTCGTGTAACAATAAACTGTCAACTGACTCTTGTTGTTCTGCCCGAAGAGTACCCATAAACTCAACCTGAATGTTCCTACCTGTATTTCGTTTATCTTCGAAGAGATAATTGGCTTGAGCTTCATTCAGCAATTGGCACAAGGAAGTCTGACAGCCTCGTGGTATACCGATATATTCGTCTGTCTCTTCCAAAGAGTATATAATACGCGGAATGCCATACGTGGACATTCTCATCTTCTGTGTCTTGTAAAACAGAGGATTCTGAAAGGCCGCCAACCGCTTGATGCGGTTTAGTGCACGTTGGCTAACTCTTTGCTTTGGAATATATAGTCGATTCGCTTCAACAATGGTGAGAGCATCAGGAAAATCTTTATCTGCTAAAGGAGTTATCGGCGTTTTCTTCTCCCAAGGCTTTGCAATCTCTTCTTCACCATTGTCATTTGCATTGGCAAGCTCTCCCAAGTTGTTCCCGTTACCGAACCGGGCTAAGAATGCTTCTAAGTCTACCAAAGTCATCTTTTTAATAGAAAAGAGATAAGCCCATTGGTCGGGATAACTTTGAAAGGCTTCATCTACGAACTCGCTGTTCCCATGTATCCTTGCTCCTCCTTGTAACGGAAGGGCTATCAGATTGCCAAAACCGCCTTTAGGCATAAAGTCTTGATTGGGAAACATTCTATCATAGGAAGCGAATTTGATTTCATGCCTTTGTGACATGGCTTCCGTCAGCAACGCATTGCCCAATCTTCGTGCCGACACAGCGGCAACAGCCTCTTCGAAAAATATCCAAGCATGCGCTCCATTGCCTGAACGGGAACGTTCAATAGCTCCCGGAACATTCAGCTTTTTGCACACATTACGAAAGGCTATTACGTCTTTCTGCCACTCGGCCTCATCAAAATCAACGGCAAGAAACAGACACGTGTCATCTCCAAGCAAAGGGTAAATGCCTACGATACCGACACCATGCTCATCCTTATTGCGAAGATGACTGTTGATAACCTCTTTAGTCAAAGGCAACAGCTCCCGCTTATCGCAATTCTTACATTTCACTTGTGGTCGTCCGCAAATGCCTTTTACCCATTCGTGGCGACAAGCCGGAATGTAATAACTACTATCGTAGCTTTTGCTATAACAACGTTTGGCATAGACATCTGCCCTGCCGCGGAAAAACGACATATACAAATCTATTTTTTCATCAGGCGGGCTGTATTTGTTAATAGCAGCAGTTGCAAAAGGTAACTCGGGAATCGAAACAATCTTTTCAGTCGTATCTTTTTGTTCGTCAGACGGGACAGAAACATCAATGCCCAGCATCTCTCGCAAACGATTGTTTTCTGCAATCAATGCGCGATTCTGAGCTTCCAACTCGGCAATACGCTTCAATGCGTCCTCCATCATGATTCTATACGTGATAAACGATTGATACCGCAAAGGTGCAAAATTTGGAGAGATAAACAATATGCTATCCAAGCTAATTGCAAAGTTTTATCGTTTATAATGCACTATCAGCACAATTACGTGGTGTATTTAACCGAACTTGATAGAAAAACTACATCTTCGCAGCATCAAAAGAGAGCTATTTGAAGTGATGAAGACGCCTTCGGTAGCAGTCACTTCCGCTTGCTTGCTACGTACAAGCTCATCCATAGTGGAGGTTTCATACTGTACTCGGAATGGTTTTGTTCAATTAGGTTCACTGATAAATTGGAGGCTATGTTAGTGAGTAGCGGTGAGTGATTAGTGATTAGCGGTGAACCCGATTGCACACAACCCTCCCGAGTACGATATACAGAGAAGCTTTATTTCCACCTCTCTCCCTACGTATCTCGAAGCGTCCCAGCATCTTTAAGGCGTTCCCCCTAAGCAAACTATTTGTTCCATTCGGTGGGAATTCTTTCCCAACGCGTTGGGAAGGAAGTCTCACCGCCTTGGGAAGAAAGTCCCAACGCCTTGGGAAAAGAGTCCCACCGCCTTGGGAAGAAAGTTCCAACGCGTTGGGAAAAAGGTCCCACTGCGTTGGGAAAAAAGCCCCAACGTGCTGAGAAAGAATTCACACAGAATGGGGTAAAATGTTTGCTACGAGACAGACCATGATAGTAGCTCCTAATATCATGCTAATATCATGGCTAATATAATGGCCTTAAGACACTGAGTGTCAATAAGTAACAGGCAACAATGAGAGTAGTGAGAGTAGAAATGCAAAAAAACACGTAGGGGGAAGAGCTGAAACACACCCTAAAGTGTGGAAGAGAGCGAGCCTTTTTCGGCTTTCGCCACCCTGCGCCACCCCATTTTCGGATGTTTACGATTGGTTATCAATATACGCTATTATACTGTACTCGGGATGGTTTTGTACAATCTGGTTCACTTATAAATTGGAGGTTACGTTAGTGATTAGCGGTGAGTGATGGGGTGCTGACTGCGGCGGCTAATCACTTACCGCTAATCACTAACATAACCTCCAATTTATCGTACCCCTCGAACGTCATTCGTCATTCTTCATATCCCCCTAACCTCCAACTTATCAGCAAGCCTAACCCGCACAAAAGCATCCCGGGCAGCGTATAAATACACCCTATCATTCTTGCCAAGACGAATAAAATAATTATCTTTGCCCTGAAGTATCCTATTTACAAACAACATCAAAGCTATTTACGCATGAAAAAGATCCTTATTGTAGCAGCGTTGGCAATGGTTTCCGTTGCCTCTTACGCACAAGTATCATGGAATGTCAAAGCAGGCATGAACATCAGCACTTTCATCAACGACGAAGAGGCCGATGCCAAAGTCGGGTACAGTCTCGGAGTGGGTATGGAGTACCGTTTCAACCCATTGTTCTCTATCCAGCCCTCACTGCTGTTCACCACCAAGGGAGCATCGGGGAAAGCAAGTCTCGCGAATATAAAGGTAACGCCCAAGTACCTGGAATTGCCTATCATGGCAGCGTTCCGCTTCGCGGTGGGCAACGAGCAAAACATCGTGGTGAAAGCCGGCCCCTATTTGGCTTATGGCATAGGTGGAAAGTACAGCGTGACGGTGAACGGCATCAATCTAAGTTTTCCCATTTTCAAGGATACCAGTCTGGGCACTGACTATGGCAACATGGACGTGCCGGCCGCCGAGCGTTTCGACTTCGGCCTCGGACTGGGTGTCGATTATGAAATCAAGCACTTCTTCATTGGCCTGAATGGAGAGTTCGGACTGACAAAGCTTTATAGTCTGGACCCGAACTCTTCGAAGAACATGAACTTTACCATCGGCGTGGGGTATAAGTTCTAATCCGCACCGCGAACGCCCCTACCCCATCGGCGTAGTGGCCTTGAATGCGGGGCGCGCTTGCTGCCTCTCCGATTCA
This sequence comes from Mediterranea sp. (in: CFB group bacteria), assembly GCA_031261805.1. Taxonomy (GTDB): domain Bacteria; phylum Bacteroidota; class Bacteroidia; order Bacteroidales; family Bacteroidaceae; genus Bacteroides. The sequence goes on along the minus strand of JAISIX010000183.1, from coordinate 9,659 downwards.
AATCCAAACCAATAGCCTTCGTCGCCTGTCTCCTCGCCGCCAGCGGGGAGGAAACAGAGGCGGAGGCTTTCTTTGTACTCCCCATACAGCACCTTCCACCGCTCGGGAGGCTGCTGTCGCTTGGTACGCACACGCTCGGCCGGTGCTTTCTTGAGCGAGAGTCCGGCTTCTATCCAAGCGATGCTCACCTCCGTGAGCCGGTGTGGATAGTGCCGTTTGCAGAAATCGTAAAGCAACAAACCCCGCCGCTCCATGCTGAGCGGCGTGTCGATGACTCCTATATATATAAGGTGGCGGAGGAAGGCATTCAGGAACTCCGGCTCGCCCAGCATCAAGGCACGGGTGACGGGCTGCCAGGCGGGCGTGTTGTAGTAGCCATCCAGCAGGCGCGACAGGAAATGCGCCACCTGCAGCTCGTCGGTGGTTATCTCATCGGTACGCAGCACCTCGTAGGGCGGGAAAGGCGAGTAGCGGATGCCCAGTTCCCCGGCACGCCGGCGCATCTCCGTGCCGGGCAGCAACTTGAGCGACTCGAGCTGAATCTCGCCCGCGCCGTAGTGGGCCAGCGTCAGCACGTCTTCGAACAGCTGCGAGAGGTGATAGAGCGGCAGGCCGGCTATGAGGTCGGCGTGCGTCTCCATGTTGGGCAACGAGCAGAGAAAGCGCAACCCTTCCAAGGCCGCCGACAGCTTCCCACTCCGGCGGCTACGCACAAGCACCTCCTCGCGCAAGCTCTGGATGCCGGCCTCCAGGTGCAACAGACCGGGCGGTAGCGTGGTGAGTTCCTGCTTCAGTTCCTCGGATAGCAGGGCGGGATGAATCTCGAGGTGAAAGCGGATGTCGGGATATTGGCAGAAAAGCTCGAGCAACGATTTGGCCCGACGGTTGTCGTAGTTGAAGGTACGGTCGAGCACCCGCACGTGACGGATGCCGTGGCGATGGATGACATCCAGCCGGACGCGGATGGCCTCGAGCGAAAGCGTACGGACGGGCTTCTCGCCCCCACTGACGCAAAAGGCGCAGGTATTGAAACACCCACGGGTGGTTTCGAGCTGCACGAAAGGTTTGTCCCAGCGGAAGAAACGGCTCTCCTCCGGCGGCACCAACGCCTCGAAATGGGCTACGCGCGCCAAGCCATTGTCGCGGTACAGCCCCTCGTCGTCCACATAGCAAAGTCCGGTGATGGAGGCCCACCGCGCCTTCGGCTCCTCCCAAAGCTCCATCCAGCGAGGGAACATCTCCTCACCCTCGCCCCGGAAGACGGCGTCGACAAAACGGTTCGCACGGAGGAACCCGGCATTGTCGCCCAGGAACTCTGGCCCGCCCAGCACCACGCGGCAATCCGGGAACAAGGCCTTGACCCGCCCCAAGACATGGAGCAGCGCCTCATGGTTGAAAAGCCAGCAAGTGGCAGCAATCAGCTGAGGATGATACACGCAAACACGGTCCACGATGCTCCCCACCGTTTCGCCAACCGTGGCCGAAACCACCTGCCAATCAACATCGGGCCGAGCGGACATTTGTGCGTGCAATGCCGGCAAGGCCAGCGAGGAGTGAGCGTAAGAGCTGTTTAAATCGAGCCAAAGGAGGGTCATGAGTTATCTATAAAATTAGCAGGGCAAAGGTAAGGAAAGAAATTTGTTTGTCCACAAAGCCAAGGCTTTAAAAACTTTGCCTATATTTGCAAACAAGAAACGAAATATACTACTTATGGCCATAACGATCAAAAGCGTCCCCGTTCTCGAAGGGACAACAGCCGAAGAATTTGTTCGCAAGGCAGAAAAGAATGCCTTGCGACGCACCCCATCCTTGTCCAAGTCATCAGCCAAAAGGCTGAATAAAGTATTGGAGAAATCCAAAAACTTCAAGTTCGAATGAATGCTCCAGCTAAATTCATCTTGTATGACGATTGCGTAATGCTTCCCTACGATGATTACATACGCAGCAATTGCCAACCTTTTACTTGTGGCAATAAAGACTTGGATGATTTCTTTCTCAATGATTCAGCTCTCTATGCAGAAGAGCTATTAGGAAAGACCTACTGTTGGATTACGCAACAAGCACCCTATCAGATTGTCGCCATCTTTACTCTCGCAAATGATAGCATCAAAACTCGTGCCCTTAATAGCAATGCAAAGAACCGATTACAACGTCATATTGTCAATCCCAAACGTGGACGGAGCTATCCTGCCGTACTCATCGGCCGCTTGGGTGTAAACGACAGCTTTCAAGGCAACTCCTATCATATAGGAGGACAACTCATGACATTCATAAAAGATTGGTTCCGCCACGAAGACAATAAGACAGGCTGTCGCTTTCTTGTGGTAGATGCTTATAACAACCCACGCGTTCTTCATTACTACGAGGCCAATGGATTCATACCCTTGCACAGAAGTGAAGAAGATGAAAAGACTTATTATGATATTCCAGAGACAGAGACTCTTCAAACCCGTTTAATGTATTTCGATCTAAAACTCAAATAACTATGAATATGAAAAAGGTTCAAAGATACGTCGGCGCACTGATGTTATTGGCGTTGGCGGTAGTAGGTTTCTCCGCTTGCGAGTCGGATGAGACGATAGAAGAACGGCTGTTCGGCCGCGTCTGGTCGGGCAGTATAGGAGAATTGGATGACAACAACGTCCCTCTATTCTCCGATTTCCAGTTTACACCCGATGGGTTCGGTACTGAAGACGTGTACTACCCCGATGGCAGCTGGTATGACAGTTATACGTTCCAATGGTATTGGGAAGACGGATACAGCAATAACCTTGTATTGGACTTTAGACGTTTGGGAGTGTCGTACATGGACAATGTATATGTAGGCGGGAGAGCCATGACCGGCACTTACTACTATACGAACGACTCACCCGGTGTACCCTTCAGGTTGCAGATGCGATAAGACATCGGCAAATCGGAATGGTTGCCGCCTCCGGATTTGGAGGATTCGCCAAAGAACGCTATCTTTGTTCTATTAGTAACCCACTAAAAGACAGAAGCAGATGAGAACGATGTCATTAGCAAGAATGAAGAATGACCTTATCCAGCGGATTCTGGATGAGGACAACGCCACCGTACTGAAAGAAGTAAAGGAGGTATTGGAACCTGCCACCCGGACCAAAGAGGAGCTGCTGGCAGACTTTGACGAGGCTTGCAAAGAGGTAAAAATGAGCATAGAAGGGAAGATTAAACTCAAGACCTTGGAGGAAGCGCTCAATGAACTATAAAATAACTGTTACCTCCAGCTTCCTTCGGGAACTGAAACGCTTGGCAAAGCGACATAAATCAATGATAGAGGATACTCGATTGTTAGGGATAGAACTACAAAAGCATCCCGAGCAAGGCACGCACTTAGGCAACAACTTGCGCAAAGTGCGTATGGCCATCACCTCCAAAGGCAAAGGCAAGCGCGCTGGCGCACGAGTCATCACCTACACCGTCATCCTCACGGAGATAGATGCCGAGATAAAGTTGCTCACCATCTATGACAAGTCCGAGAAGATCAGCCTGTCGGACAAAGAGATGAGGCAATTGCTGGAAGAGAACGGATTGTAATCGACAAGGACTGTAGTTAAAGATAGCGTTGCTAAATGTGACCTAAGAGAGATTGCCTCTCGCATCGCAACCAGAAGGCCTGTAAGGCCCAAGGTGGCTAAGAGCCTTTCAGGCAAAGGCTTTCAGCCACTTGGGGCCTTTCAGGCCACCTCTACTATCGGTTCTGCTTTTTTGTCCCTCCCCTGCGGCCAGAGGCTGTATCAGAATCGTGTACGGCTAATATCTGCTATTTCTCCACCAACGTGATGTCGTCCAAGCAGAAATAGCGTGAGGTATTCATCCCAATATATGGGTCGGGATTAGCATCGGACGAGCTGGGCATGAACAGGATAGATGTCGCATGGGCTATCGGCGTTAAATCGAACCATATCCAGCCATCGACCGGCAAGTCGGTGTCACTCTTATAATCGGCAAGGGCAATCACGGCCTCCCCTATTTGGTTGCCTGTACCATCGGGGCCATCATAGCCGGTCGCGGTAACCTTATACCAACTTCCTTTTTTGAATGCCGTCGCGCCAAATTCACCGCCAGCTCCTTGGGTCATGTCCAAATAAGCCTGCTTGCTATTCGAAATCCAGGCTCCTTTTATCGCATACTTATCTGGATGATTGATTGTACAGACCGCAGGCGAGAAATTAGGGTCGCTATAGACACCTATGTACACAGAGCCTGTCTTTGCCGTACCACTATTGGGCTGGCCGTTATAGATATGCGTCGTCTGGTTGCTGTAAGTGAAACCCGAATAACTGTACTGTCCATAACTTGCATAATAATGGTCGAACGTCATCAGGTTATGGGGGTCTTTAAAGTGTGTTTCTTGAGCTTGGCTGGTAGCGCCGTCAACAACAAACTCCGTATTCGGCTCAGTCAGCTGGCCCTCAAAACTAACCACGGCTTCCTGCTTGGGGTCGTCGTCCTTGCTACAAGCCCCGAATACTAACGTCAGCGCCAATAGCGCTCCTACATACTTCTTTGTTTTCATTTTCACTTTGCTCTTTTGCTTTTAAATGGTTACTATGATATTATTGTTTCTCGAAATGCAGGTCCTCCACCGTCGACACTTCAGTGGACGACTCGCCCGTCCAGCCAAGCGATTGGTTCACGGCGGTATAGATGCGCACGAAGTCTATCTGGTCGAGCTGTACGGGTTGTCCTTGGTCGTCCACGGCCCAGTCTATCTTGAACTTACTGCCGTCGGTGCTGTTAGGATGGTTGTCGGCATAGCCCCAGTCGTAACAATAGCCCACCCATGTACCGTTCTCGTCGATGCCATTGTCGGCTAGGCGAGTGCCGCGGAACGTCAGTTGACCGGCCGTTTCCCATGCGGGATAGTAAGAACTCTGGGTGTGGTAGGTGTTGCGATAGACGTAACCTTCGCCCCCTTGGTTGTCGGTCCAACGCACGTCGGCGTTGGCGGGTTGCGGGCGGTAATAGGTTATCTCGTAGTCGCGGGTCTCGGTAGGCTTACCGTATTCGCTGCCTGCCAGCTCATACCAGGGGTCGTCGGGCAGGCCGTTGCCATTGGCATCTTTCGACACGAGGACGATGCCCGGCTCCGCGCTTCCACCCAAACGTCCGGTGGCGGCACCCGTGTTGTAGGAAGCATTGCCCCACACCTTGAAGTCGTATTCGCCGCCGACGTGACGGATGGGCTGGCTAAAACCCACCGTAAGACTACCGCCGTAAGCTCCCAGCGAGAGCGTCCATTTCTTTTTGACCCACTCCGTGGCACGAGCCAACACCTGCGCTTCGGAGAAACCCTCCTCGTAGGCCGAAGTGGCGGTGTTGATAAACTGCCCCGGGGCAGGACGATAGTCGAGCACCCGGTTGGCAAAGGCAGTGGGGGCGTTCGGGTCTTCGGGCGTGGCATCGCCGTCGCCCTGCGAAGCACGGTCGCTAAACACCAGCTTGTTGGGGTTCAGCCCTATCTTCTGCAACCGGAAGCGAAGCCGTCCTTCAAGGTCGAAGCAATACACGTCGCCCCACACGGTGTAGTTGCGGGCATCGGTGATGTAGAGGTTGCTGCTCAACGGGTTTATCTGGATGGCATAAGGGGTGCTTATTGTGGTGCCGTCGGTGATAAAGTTGTCGCGCAACACCGTACCGGCATTGAGGTCGAGCACCTTGATAGCGCTCTCCTTCGTGTTGTAGTTGTGCGTGTAGATGTAGGCAACGGGGCCATCGAGGGCGAAGTTGAGCACCGGCTCGTCGTAGGTGCGCACCACGGCGTCGGTAGTGCAGTCTATCCGTTGCAGGCGGTAGTCGCCCTCCATAATCCTCGCGCCACGGCTCACCACGTACACGTCGTTGTCGATGCCGGACTGTATCTTGCCGGGATTGTAGCCCACGGTGATTTTTTTCGTCTCGCGGAAGGTCGGTATGTCAACCACCGACACCGTGTTGTCCACACCGCCGGCCGTGTTATAGTCCAGCCCGCCGGAGTTGGAGACGTAGAGCTTACCGTTCTGCACGCAGATGCCATCGGGGTTGCGCCCTACCCTCACCAAGCCATCGATGTCCATGGAGGTGGTGTCGATGCGGGCTACCGTGCCGTCGAACGAGCAGACGTAGGCCTTGTCCCCGTAGAAGGTGATGTAGCGTGGCTGGCGTGCCCGCCCCTCGTCGTCGGCCATCTTGATTTGCCGGAGGGACTGCCCGGTGGCGAAGTCGACCACCTCCACGGTGCTCGACACGTTGACCACGATGTAGAGCTTGCTACCGTACAGCGCCAAGTCGTTGGCTGTGTCGCCCAGCCCTCGCCGGTTGTTGAGTTGGAAATAGTTGTCCGTTCGTTGTCCCTTGGCGAAGGAGTAGCGCGCCAACGTGCTGTTGTTCTGGTTGAACAGCCCCTCGCTCAGGACGTAGAGTTCGGCAGTGCCCTCGTCGGTGAGGGCCATCGGCGGGTCGATAATCAGGACAGGCTTGTCCTCCAGGTCATCGCAGGCGGCCAGCGCCGACAGCAGCGCCAGGCAACCACCTATTATTATATGTGTCAGTTTTTGTTTCATCTCCTTAGTATTTTACTTGGATGGTAGCGCGGAAGGAACGGCCCGGCATGGGGAAGTACTTGATGATCTCGTAGTTCTTGTCCAGCAGGTTGAGCACCTCGAGGCTGAGGGTAGCGGTCACCGCCCCTATCCGTAAGTCGCGTCCGGCGGAAAGGCTATGGTCGCTGTATCCGGCCAAACGGTTGACGGCGATGTTCTCGCCGTTGATGTAACGCTTGCCCGAGTGGATAAAGGCGTACGAAAGGCGCACCCACGGCGTCTCGAGCGCAGCACGTGCGGAAGCAGACACCCGTGGCGTATAGCTGATCTGATGCTTGTAGGTGACACCTTCGTCGGTAGTGCCGGTAGGGTCGGTCACGTCCAGCGCCCGCTGGTAGGTGTAGTTGCCCGAGAGGTCGAGCCGCACCTTCCGCCACGGCTGCAAGCTGACGGAGGCGGTGGCGTCGATGCCTTTGATGTCGACCTTGCCCAAGTTCTGCATGCTCCATATAAAGAGGTTCTTGGTGGGCTTGGCGATAATCTTGTCGCTCACCCGGTTGTGATAAGCGTCGATGGTAGCCGAGAGGTAAGGCACGAAACCCGTGAGTGTCTTGCTATACGCCAGCCCGATGTTATACTGGCGGGCCTTCTCGGGACGAAGGTTGACGCTCCCCACCCCGTCGTAATACAGGTCGTTGAAGCTGGGCATCCGGAAGATGTCCTTGTAGAAGAAACGTACACGCAGCTCCTCGCTCCGCAACGGCTTGAAAGAGGCGCTGACAAAGGGCGAGAGCTGACGGTGGTTACCGGCACTTCCACCTTCGCGCACATCCTCGTATATAAAGGTGGTGAGCGCCGAGGCGGAGAGAGTGAGCCAATCGTTGACATACTTGCCTGCCAGAGCGGTGAGCCACGAGTAGCGCACGGGCGAGTGGGCGGAGAGGTTGTGCGCGTCGAGCGTGTTGACGCTCCCATCGGTAGAGAGGGAGAACGACAGGTTGTCCAACAGCCTATAGAGCGCCGAGGCGGTGAGGTAATACTCCTGCTGGTAGTAGCTGTCGTCGGTCTTCCCCCCGGAGTTCAGGGTGTTGGGGTCGAGGTATCGCTGGTAGCTCCAGTTCCACTTGGCCGCCGTCTGGAACACCCAGTGGCGGTTAAACTCCTTCTTGTAGTGGCTCTGGAGGAAGATGTTCTTGTCCCACAAGTGCTGGTCGGACGAATGGTCGTAGAAGAGGGTGGCGCTGGGCAGGCCGCGCGACGACTGGTAGTAGTATGCCTTCAGCTTCCACTGCTCCCGGTCGGAGAAGTTGCCGTACAGCCCCGCCTCGGCACGCAACGACTGCACATCGGTGTTCCTCCGTTTCTCACGGGTCGAGAGGGCTTCGGGCATGTCGGCATAGCGCAGGGTGAAAGGGTACCGGCCGTCTACCGAGGTCCACTCGGCGTTGGCCATGGCCGTCCACTTGCGGGTGAGTTGCTGTTCGAGGCGCAAGGAGGGGTTGACCAATCCCCACGAACCGGTCTTGAAGGAGGCGCTCACATTGGTGGGTTTATCCTTGGCGAAGTGCGGGGTGAGGGTTTGTATGTTGAGGATACCCGCGGCGGCAAAGAAGCGGGCGGGCTGGAAGATGTCGTCGCTCTGTCCGTTGCTGAGCGAGAGGCGGTCTACGTTGTCGAGCGAGAAACGCCCGATGTCTATCTGCCCCGTCTGTGCGTCGGTGATGGCGATGCCGTCGTACCCCACGGCGGTGTGCTGCGAGCCGAGGCTACGGATGGAGACGGTCTTCAGGCCTCCCACGCCACCGTAGTCCTTCACCGTGACACCGGCAAAGTGCTTCACGGCATCGGACACCTGCAAGGCACCCAATGTCTGCAAGGCTTCGCGCGAGAGGCTTTGCAACGGAGCAGAGGAGCGTATCTCGCGGGTGCGGTAGCGGTCGGAGATACCTACCTCGGGCAGGGCGTAGGTGCGTGTGGTATCTATCCGTTGCCGTTGCGCGGACAGTGTGGCTGTCCATAGCAGGCAACAGGCGGTAACAAGACCGAAACGGCCCCCAATCCCGATAACGTATCGAATGTTTCTTTTCATCTTACTTTTAGGTTCGTTGAAAAGTGTCCGGGCGAATCACTTCGACCGGACACTGGGTAATAAACTTGGCAGAGTTTATTAATCAAACGTACATACTACTTTCTCTGAATCAGAGTGGTGAATGAAATGATGGACGAAGTGTCCGGTTCATTAGACTCAGCGCTTTTTCCTCGAAAGTGCGAAATATGGCTGCATGGCAGGTCTTCTGACTTGTTCCTGTGGCGGGCGCCTTCCCAGAGATCAACTCTCCAGTGGCAAAAGAGTAGGTTGCTCGCAACGTTGCATGGAACTTACAGCAGCGGGACTGTCCAGGACTTACACCTGATTCCCTTTTAATCGCTTGCCTCGTATAGGTGAGGCTCGCAAACCAATGCGAGGGCAAAAGTAGGATGTTTCTCCATACCTTCCAAAAGAAAGCACAAGTATTTTGTGGGGATTAACACATTCCGTCCAAAGAGGAAACCGTTCAGATGTCGACACCAAGGCACATAGAATAAAAAAACTCCTCCTCTTCTCCATTCCTCAACCCCAATCTTGGGGAGAGGATAGAGAAGAAGAGGAGGAAATACCTGAGACCTTACAAGGCGTGGACCACGACCGGCGTGGACGTCCTCACAGCCCCGGGCTTACTTCAGCTCCTTGATGCGGATATTGCGGAACTTCACAGGCGAGCCGTGTCCGAGGAAGCCGATGTAGCCCGTCTTGTTGAACAGGCCCGGGTGCTGATGGTGGTCGGGGGGTCCGTTCTTGGTAGCCTCGCGAATGTTGCCATCCACTACCACTACACCATTGAGAGTCACCTTGATATGGTCGCCGTCGGCCACTATCTCCTCTTGATTCCATTCGCCCACGGGCTTCATGCCCTCACGCTTGGCGGGGATGATGCCGTACACGGAGCCATGCACCTGGTACTTGGTGATGTTGCGGTAGATGGGGTTCTGATAGTCGAGAACCTGAATCTCCATGCCGTAGTAGGCGGCGTCCTTACCCATCTCGGCACGTATGCCCACGCCGTTGTTGGCGCCCGG
>JAISIX010000132.1 GCA_031261805.1 Mediterranea sp. (in: CFB group bacteria) | reverse complement strand
AAAGTATTAATGTTTGGGTGGGAGTTTCCCCCTCATATTTTTGGCGGATTGGGAACGGCAAGCAACGGACTGAACAAAGGAAATTAGCAGCAGCAGGACATGGATATAACGTTCTTCATACCCAAGCCATGGGGAGATGAGGACCAAAGCTTTTTGCGCATCATCGGCATGAATAGCACACCGGTGGTGTGGAGGGATGTAGACTGGAACTATGTGAAGAGCCGGGTGGGTAGCTATATGGACCCACAGCTCTACTACGACCTGCGCGACCACATCTATGCCGATTTCCACTACCTGTACACCAACGACTTGGGGTGCATTGAGTTTTCCGGCCGCTACCCGGACAACCTGCACGAGGAGATAAACAACTACTCCATCGTGGCCGGTGTAGTGGCTCGCCAACAAGAGTTTGATATCATCCACTCGCACGACTGGCTCACCTACCCCGCCGGCATACATGCCAAGCAGGTGTCGGGCAAGCCACTGGTGATACACGTACATGCTACCGACTTCGACCGTAGCCGCGGCAACGTGAACCCTACCGTGTACGCCATCGAGAAGAACGGTATGGACAACGCCGACCACATCATGTGCGTGAGTGAGTTGACCCGCCAAACGGTGATTCACAAGTATTTTCAAGATCCCCGGAAAGTATCGACGGTACACAATGCCGTGGCACCTCTGTCGGAGGAGATACAAAACATCGTGCCCAAGAAGAATGAGAAAGAAAAGGTTGTCACCTTCTTAGGGCGCATCACCATGCAGAAGGGACCCGAATACTTCGTAGAAGCCGCCGCCATGGTGTTGCACCGCACGCACAACGTACGTTTTGTGATGGCAGGTAGCGGCGATATGATGGAGCAGATGATCCGCCTGGCCGCCGCGAGGGGCATCGCCGACCGTTTCCACTTCCCCGGCTTCATGCGAGGCAAGGAGGTGTACGAGATGCTGAAAGCCAGCGATGTGTACATCATGCCTTCTGTCTCCGAACCCTTTGGCATCTCACCATTGGAAGCCATGCAGTGCAGCGTACCTACCATCATCTCCAAGCAGTCCGGCTGTGCGGAAATCCTGAGCAAGTGCATAAAAACAGACTATTGGGACATCCACGCCATGGCCGATGCCATCTTCGCCATCTGCTCTTACCCGGCCCTCTACGAGTACCTTCGCGACGAGGGGAAAAAGGAGGTTGACCAAATCACTTGGGAGAACGTGGGGTACAAGGTGCGTGGCATCTATGACGAAGTTATTAAAAACTATGGTAAATAATCAATCAATATAGAGTATGAGAACAATTTGCCTTTATTTTGAGATTCATCAAATTATCCATTTGAAGCGCTACCGGTTCTTCGACATCGGTACGGACCACTACTACTACGACGACTACGCGAATGAGACGAGCATGAACGAAATCGCCGAACACTCTTACATCCCGGCGCTCAATACGCTGATAGGAATGGCTAAAGACTCAGGTGGTGCCTTTAAGGTGGCACTCTCCATCTCGGGCGTAGCGCTGGAGCTGCTGGAGGTGAACTGCCCTGCTGTCATCGACCTGCTACGCCAACTCAACGATACCGGCTGCTGCGAGTTCTTGTGCGAGCCTTACTCCCATGGACTCTCTTCACTGGTCAATGACGACTGTTTCCGTGAGGAGGTGCTCCGGCAACGCAGCAAGATTAAGCAAATGTTTGGCAAGGAACCTAAGGTATTCCGAAACTCCAGCCTTATCTACTCCGATGAGATAGGGAGCGTAGTGGCTTCCATGGGCTTTAAGGGAATGCTTACCGAAGGCGCCAAGCACGTGCTGGGTTGGAAAAGCCCGCACTACCTCTACCACTGCAACCAGGCTCCCGCGCTCAAGTTACTGCTGAGAGACTTCAAGCTCTCCGACGACATCAGCCTGCGATTCTCCAACTCCGAGTGGGCGGAGTATCCACTCTTTGCCGACAAGTACATCAACTGGATTGATGCCTTGCCACAAGAGGAGCAGGTTATCAACATCTTTATGGAACTGAGCGCCTTGGGCATGGTACAACCCCTCTCATCCAACATTCTTGAGTTCCTCAAGGCGTTGCCTGCTTGCGCCAAAGCGAAAGGCATCACCTTCTCGACTCCCTCGGAGATTGTATCGAACCTCAAGTCGGTGTCTCCGCTCGACGCGGCATACCCCATCTCGTGGGTCGACGAGGAGAGAGATACCAGCGCTTGGCTGGGCAACGTGATGCAACGCGAGGCTTTCAACAAGCTTTATAGCGTGGCCGAACGTGTACATCTGTGCGACGACCGCCGCATCAAGCAGGACTGGGACTACCTGCAGGCCAGCAACAACTTCCGTTTTATGACCACCAAGAACAACGGCCTCTATCTCAACCGGGGCATCTACGACTCTCCCTACGATGCTTTCACCAACTATATGAACATATTGGGAGACTTTATGAAGCGGGTCGACTCTCTCTATCCGCTGGACATAGACAATGAAGAGCTTTGCTCCTTGCTCACCACCATTAAGAACCAAGGTGATGAAATCACTAAACTACAAAAGGAGGTGACGAAGTGGCAGTCCAAGGCGAAACGTGTCGTGGCCGAGCAGAAAAGCATCCCCAAGAAAGCGGAGGAGGTGAAAGCGAAAGCAGTATAGGCTTTTTGGTTAAACATTAAATATCTCAAACGAGAAAGCCCCGTAGGAACATCGCTGTGATAGCGCTTTCCTACGGGACTTCTCATATCGTTTGAGAAGGGGAGGCTCTCCCCTCTCCTTTTCTTCCTGTTATTGTGCCTTCGGCGTTCCTATGGAGTTGGCTCTTTCGTTGGCCTTGGCCTTGGCTGCTTCAAACTCGGCTGCCGTATCTACACTTCTCGAGGCCGGTGCTTTCGTTGTCCCAAAGTTGGTGGAGATGACATCAAGCTTCAGTTTGGTGCCGCCCGTACCACCTTTCAGCCTTACGAATCCCGGCTTCAAGTCGTGCTGTACACCGGTGACGGTAGTGGTGTTGCTGGAGCTGGTATCGGTAGTGATGAGCACGGGAATGAGCACCACCTTGTTCCAGTCGCTGTACAGCTCCCAGTCGGCAAGGGACGTCACCGTCTGACTGCCGGTAGTCCCGTCGTCATTGGCTATTTGTAGCGTGATGCTACCTTTGTCTTGCAGCTCTTTCTCGGCGGCATCCCTATCGCTGAGGCAACTGTTTACCAAGCCCGTGATGTTGGAGAAGGTATAGCTGGTGACAGGCGCTGTGGCTGTGGCAACAAACGAGGTGATGTTATCGTACACCTTGTTGCTCTCAAAGAAGCTATCTTTGTCTTTCTTCTTTAGCAGCAACACGCTGGTTGGAGCTGTCATGCCGAACTTCTTGCTGGTTGATTCGTAGTAGGCGGGGAATACCAACTTCACGGCGTTCAGCGTGTCGCCTTTCAGTTCTTCGGCAATCTGGCTCACGGGGAGCGTGGCTTCCGTGAAGATTCCTGCCGGACTCTTCAGATAAGTGTAGTCGGGATTGTCAATGCACTTCTGGATGGCCTCCTTGTCGTTTTTCAACTGGTTGGCTTGTATCACCTCTCGAGTGGAGTTGAAGCTGCGGCCGTCGAAGCGCACGGAGTCCTTGTTGGCCACGGTCTTCAGTTTCACGCCTGTGATGCTGTCCGTGACGTAGTTCACAAAGGCCACATCAAGCTGTATCTGACTGACATACAACACTGTGCCATCACCATAGTCACTCTTCACATAGATACCTTTGAACACATCCTTGGTAAAGTCCTGGTAGAGGTTCGAGCCATCTTTCATGGCTGCTTGGAAAAGGCGGTCGCCCAATTCCTGTGCCTTGTCGTTGTTCAGGCGGAGGCTAACACTGGGCATGTAGGTGCTCAAGGAGCGGACAGAGTCACTTACCGACATGTCGACAGCCGTATAGGCCTTGCTTCCCAACAAGTCGTTCGCCTTATCATAATAGTCGGATGGATTGATGTCGGTATAGTGTGCATCCTGCTCTTTTAAAGCCTGTTTGCTTATCTCATACACGCTGAGTCGACAGGCCGAAAGCGAATCGCCAAAGTAAGTGCTGTACCATAGGTAGATGTTCACTTGACAGTTGCCTATCACGTTGCCTTGATCGTCCTTCACCAGCACGTAGCGGCTTTTGCTCTTGTCGTCCATGTCGACGTTGCTGAAGTCGGTGACCAATGTCCCGGTTGCCTTGGTAGCCGTACCTCCCGACGTTTCCGTTTCCGTATAAGGTTGAGGGAAGGTGAGACCCATCGGGCAATTGAGCTGCGCTAGGAAGCCGGCGTCGTAGGAGCCAAAAGTGTCGTCGGTAAACTTGCCCACGTAGCCGATATTGGTCTTCGAAAAGACCTTGCCGGCATGTACCGATTGGGTGGTGACGTCGAATGACGATAGTCTGCCGTTGATGCCTTGGTCGCTGCCCGGAAACATTCCGAGGCCCAAGTTTCCGGTGTTGTCATCGCAGGCAAAGAAAGCAAGGGCGATGAGCGACAATAGGACATATTTTGCTTTCATGAGGCTTGTCTTTTAATTACTTTGGTTAGTCTATACTTATTTATTGTTGGCACTGCTGTCCCATACCAAATCGTAGAACTCATTGCAAGCGTCGGCATATATGGCCGGCTCTTGATAGCTCAGCACCGGCTTGCCTATACTGCGGGCATGGTCGATGACAGCTTGGTCTACATTTTGGCTGTTCTGCACTACCCCATCGGCAAAGTCGACAGCGAGCTTGCAAAGGGAGGTGTAGGTGGTGGGGGGCTTCAGTGCGGTGAGGTCCTTTTTAGCGACGCCCTTCAGCATCAGGTTCGAGGCAAAGTTGCTCTCGAGCGTGTTTTTGAAGTCGTCTTCGTACAGGGAGAAGATTACCTTGGAGTTGCGGAACGAGGGTTCGTCCTTGTAGGCTTTCTTGATATATAGCGGTGCGAGCGCCGTCATCCAGCCGTGGCAGTGGATGATGTCGGGGCACCAACGCAGCTTCTTCACCGTCTCCAGCACGCCACGGGCGTAGAAGATAGCCCGACTTCCGTTATCTTCGTACTCTACCCCGTTCTCGTCGGCGGTCTGCAAACGATTTTGGAAGTAATCGTCATTGTCGATGAAGTAGACCTGCATACGGGCCGACTGGATAGAAGCGACTTTGATGATAAGCGGGTGGTCGGTATCATCAATGATGAGGTTCATGCCTGAAAGGCGAATCACTTCATGTAGCTGATTCCTGCGTTCATTGACGTTCCCCCATTTGGGCATGAATGTTCTGATTTCACGGCCTTTCTCCTGGATGGCTTGCGGCAGGTGTCTACCCACGTTTGCCATCTCGGATTCAGAGACGTAAGGTGTAATTTCTTGAGTGATAAATAATACTTTATTCGCCTTTGTCATAATAAGAATCGTTCTCTAATATTTTGCAAAGATAGCAAAAAAAAGAGAGTTTAGATAGCCTTTCCTTTCTTTATGTGGCAAATATTAGCTTATTTTGCAGAGTTTTTGCATACAACTAAGTGTCTGTAAATTGACAAGAATGAAAGTGATTGAAACAATCAAGGAGCTGCGGGCCGAGCTTGATGCCCTCCGCTCCTTAGGTAAGACGGTGGGTTTAGTGCCCACCATGGGTGCCCTCCATGCGGGGCACGTTTCTTTGGTGAGACGCAGTGTGGCCGACAATGACGCCACGGTAGTCAGTGTATTTGTGAACCCCACCCAGTTTAATGATAAGAGCGACTTGGAGAAATACCCCCGTACGCTCGAGGCCGACTGCCACTTGCTGGAAGCGCAGGACGCCACGTTTGTCTTCGCTCCCTCCGTGGCCGAGATGTATCCCGAGCCTGACACACGCAGCTTCAGCTTCGCCCCGCTCGACACAGTGATGGAAGGGGCTTTTCGTCCCGGCCACTTCAACGGCGTGTGCCAAATCGTGAGCAAGCTCTTCGAGGCCGTCCGCCCCGACCGTGCTTACTTTGGCGAGAAGGACTTCCAGCAGCTCGCCATCATCCGTGCCATGGTGCGCCGGTGCAAGTATCCGCTGGAGGTGGTAGGTTGCCCCATCGTACGCGAAGACGACGGGCTGGCGATGAGCAGCCGCAACACACGCTTGTCGGCCGCCGAACGTGAAAATGCCTTAAATATATCCCGCACCTTATATAAAAGTCGTAACTTTGCCGCTGCCCATACGGTGTCCGAGACGCAGAAGATGGTAGAAGATGCTATCGCCGCTGCCCCGGGACTGAGGCTGGAGTATTTCCAGATTGTCGACGGGAACACGCTTCAGCCCATAGCCAATTGGGCTGATACGCCGTACGCGGTAGGCTGCATCACGGTCTTCTGCGGCGATGTACGACTGATAGATAACATAAAGTATAAAGAAGAGTAACCCTAAAGACGAAACCCGTTATGATGATTGAAGTGTTGAAGTCGAAAATCCATTGCGCGCGCGTCACAGAGGCGAACCTGAATTACATGGGGAGCATCACCATCGACGAAGACTTGCTCGATGCCGCCCGCATGATTCCCGGCGAGAAGGTGTACATCGCCGACAATAACAACGGCGAGCGTTTTGAAACCTATATTATAAAAGGTGAACGCGGCTCCGGCAAGATTTGCCTTAACGGCGCGGCGGCCCGAAAGGTGCAACCCGATGATATTATCATCATCATGTCCTTTGCGCTGATGGACTTCGAAGAGGCCAAGACGTACCAACCCGCGTTGGTATTCCCCGACCCTGCTACGAACAGAGTGCCTTGAGTAAATGAAGAATTAAGAATGAAGAATCCGCTGGCGAGGGTTGATTGCCCATCGTTCCAGCGGATTCTTCATTTCTAATTCTTCATTTCCTAATTTTCCCGTCCATCGCTGCTGCCGCCCGCCGTCCGTCGCCCATGGCGAGGATGACTGTGGCTCCGCCGCGTACGATGTCACCTCCGGCGAATATCATAGGGATGGACGACTGCATGTCGTCGTCGACCATGTTGGTGCCTTTGCGTCCCAGTTCCAGTCCGGCGATGGAATGGGGGACGATGGGATTGGGTGACACACCTACGCTGACGATGGCCAGGTCGATGTCTATCGTCTCCGTGGCTCCGGCGATAGGCATGGGGCTACGCCGTCCGGAGGCGTCGGGTTCGCCCAGCTCCATCTTCTGGAGCACTACCTGCTTCACGCGGCCCTGCTCATCGGCAATGTATTCGATGGGGTTGTGCAGGGTGAGGAACTCCACTCCCTCCTCCTTGGCGTGCTTCACCTCTTCGATGCGGGCGGGCATCTCCTGCTCGGAGCGCCGGTAGATGATTATGGCGCGCTCGGCTCCCAAACGGCGAGCGGTGCGCACGGAGTCCATGGCGGTGTTGCCGCCGCCTATCACGGCCACGTTCTTGCCGAAGGCCACGGGGGTGTCCGAGTCCTCACTGGCAGCGTCCATCAGGTTCACGCGGGTAAGGTATTCGTTGGACGACATCACGTTGATGGAGTTCTCGCCGGGGATGTCCATGAAGTTG
Organism: Mediterranea sp. (in: CFB group bacteria); assembly: GCA_031261805.1. GTDB lineage: Bacteria > Bacteroidota > Bacteroidia > Bacteroidales > Bacteroidaceae > Bacteroides. The sequence continues at coordinate 1,370 of JAISIX010000132.1, read as the reverse complement.
GGCAGTCCGGCACCCGAGGCCACGAAGATGCCTTGGAAACCTTCGGCTTTCAGGTCCTCCACGCTGATGGTTTTGCCCACGATGCAGTCTTTCACGAAGTGCACGCCCATCTTCGAGAGGTTCTCTATCTCTACGTCGACGATGCGGTTGGGCAGGCGGAATTCGGGGATGCCGTACTTCAGCACGCCGCCTATCTCGTGGAGCGCCTCAAACACAGTCACGTCGTATCCCATCTTCGCCATGTCGCCGGCAAAGGCCAGCCCGGCAGGGCCGGAGCCTACGGAAGCCACCTTGATGCCGTTCTTCTCTTTGATGACGGGCACGGAGATTTTTCCGCTTTCCCGCTCGTAGTCGGCCGCGAAACGCTCCAGGTAGCCGATGGCTACCGGTTGTTCCTTCATCTTGAGGTGTATGCAGCGTGCTTCGCACTGTTTCTCCTGCGGACATACCCGTCCGCAGACGGCGGGCAGTGCGCTGGTCTCTTTCAAGGTCTTGGCGGCCTCGAGAAAGTCGCCCAGCTCGATGTGTTTGATGAAACGGGGGATGTCGATGCCCACGGGGCAGCCTTGGGTGCATCCGGGGTTGGCGCAGTCGAGGCAACGTTTCGCCTCCGTCATGGCTTGGTCGGCGGTCAGTCCGCGGTTCACCTCCTCTTTGCGGCTGTGCGAGCGGTACTCGGGGTCCAGCTCGGGCATCTGCACGCGTGGTATGGCGGTGCGCTCTTTCGGCTTCATCGCCTTGCGGAGGTCTTGTCTCCAAGCGGCGTCACGGCTCTTGGCCTCTCGCTCCTTGGTAGCTTCGCACTCCCGCCCAAAGCGGTTCATCTCTTCCTGTTCAGTGCTCTTGAAGGCACCCATCCGTTTCAGCATCTCGTCGAAGTCCACCTGATGGCCGTCAAACTCAGGGCCGTCCACACACACGAAGCGTGTCTTGCCACCCACCGTCACACGGCAGGCGCCGCACATGCCGGTGCCGTCCACCATGATGGTGTTGAGCGACACATCCGTGGGGATGTCGTACTTCTTGGTGAGCAGGCAAACGAACTTCATCATGATGGCCGGGCCGATGGCGAAGCACTTGTCTACCTTCTCGCGTTGGATGACAGCTTCCACCCCCTCGGTTACCAGGCCTTTGCGGCCGTACGAGCCGTCGTCGGTCATGATGATGACCTCGTCGGCGCAGGCGCGCATCTCCTTCTCCAGGATGATGAGTTCCTTGGTGCGTCCGGCCAGCACGGCCACCACTTTGTTGCCGGCGGCCTTCAGCGCCTGCACGATGGGGTACATGGGGGCGATGCCCACGCAACCTCCGGCGCATACCACGGTGCCGACGTTCTCGATGTGCGTGGCCTGTCCCAGCGGGCCTACAAC
>JAISIX010000145.1 GCA_031261805.1 Mediterranea sp. (in: CFB group bacteria) | reverse complement strand
CGTGCCCTCTTGCGACAGAAACTTGGCCACACCCTCCAACAACTTGCCGTAGCTCAACGAGTCGTTGTGCCGGGCCATGTTTCGCTGTGGGTCGGGACAAGCCAAAGCCTCCGTGAAATAAGGAGGGTTGGACACTACCACGTCAAACTTCACGTCGGGATGGTATTGCTTAAAATCAGCTTCCAGCACCTCTATCCTATCACTCCACAGCGATGCCGCTACATTGCCCCTCGCCTGCTCCACCGCCAAGGCATCAATGTCCAACGCTACCAAGCGGGCATCCGCGTCGCAACGTTGCGCCAACATCAAGGCAATGAGACCTGTACCCGTCCCTACGTCCAACAGGCGGCGTGCCCCTGCCACGGAAGCCCAAGCCCCCAAAAGCACCCCGTCCGTACCTACCTTCATGGCGCATTTGTCGTGCCATACCGTGAACTGCTTAAACTGAAAATATGGTTTAGACATATCCTTATCTTATAGTAAACTACGATTTAACAGTCCAAAAATAAGGATTTATTAGAGAACGCACCCCATCTCTCCTCTTATTTTGGCATTGTTTTTGTGTTTTTACCAATGTCATGCGCTATAATTAGAGGGAATCAACTAACTTTGCCAACAATTTATGCGTAAGCATGGCATAAACTAAATTCCAAACAGTAAAATGATAGAAAGATACTTAATGGACGAAGAAAATGAAAACGGCTTTTCGCTGATAACCGACTACGACGGGAGTGACGAGCACGCGTTTGATATAGATGTGAAGTCGGGAGAGATTCTACCTGTACTTCCTATTCGGAACATGGTACTGTTTCCCGGGGTTTTCTTGCCCATCACTGTAGGCCGGAAGAGTTCGCTGAAGTTGGTTCGTGAAGCCGAGAAGAAACAGAAAGACATTGCGGTGGTATGCCAAAAGAACGCCAACGTGGAGTCGCCCAAGTTCGACGACCTGCATACGATAGGCACCATAGGGCGTATTGTGCGCATACTGGAGATGCCCGACCAGACAACCACCGTCATCCTCCAAGGCATGAAGCGGCTAAGCCTCAAGTCCATCACGCAAGAACGTCCCTACCTGAAAGGAGAGATAGAAGTGCTCGAAGACGAGATACCGAGCAAGAAGGATAAAGAATTTCAGGCATTGGTAGACTCGTGCAAGGACTTGACGCTACGTTACATCAAGTCGTCGGACATGATGAGGATGGACTCCACCTTCGCCATTAAGAACATCTCCAACCCGATGTTCCTCGTCAACTTCATCTGCTCCAACATGCCCTTCAAGAAAGAGGATAAGATAGAGCTGCTAACTGCCAACTCACTTCGCGAACGTACCTACCACCTACTGGAGATACTGAACAAAGAGGTACAGCTGGCCGAGATAAAAGCATCCATCCAGATGCGCGCCCGCGAGGACATCGACCAACAGCAACGTGAATACTTCCTGCAACAACAGATAAAGACCATCCAAGATGAGCTGGGTGGCAGCGGACAGGAACAAGAGATAGAAGAGATGCGCCGCAAGGCACAGACCATGCGCTGGAACGACGACGTGAAAGCCGTCTTCCTCAAGGAACTGTCCAAGCTGGAACGCACCCACCCGCAGTCGCCCGACTACAGCGTACAGCTCAACTACCTGCAAATCATGCTCGGCCTCCCATGGGGTGTCTACACCACGGACAACCTCAACCTAAAGAACGCCGAGAAGACACTCAACAAGGACCACTACGGGCTGGAGAAGGTGAAGGAACGGATCCTCGAACACCTCGCCGTACTCAAGCTGAAAGGTGACATGAAGTCGCCCATCATCTGCTTGTATGGTCCTCCGGGGGTAGGCAAAACATCCTTGGGGAAGTCCATCGCGGCAGCCCTGAAGCGGAAGTACATACGCATGTCGCTGGGCGGTGTGCACGATGAAGCCGAGATACGCGGCCACCGTAAGACCTACATAGGTGCCATGCCCGGACGAATCATCAAAGGGCTGAGCAAAGCCGGCTCGTCCAACCCCGTCTTTGTGCTCGACGAGATAGACAAGATAGGCGCCGACCACCAGGGAGACCCGTCGTCGGCCTTGCTCGAGGTGCTCGACCCCGAGCAGAACACCACGTTCCACGATAACTTCCTCGACGTAGACTATGACCTCTCCAAGGTGCTGTTCATCGCCACGGCCAACAACTTGAACACAATACCCGCCCCATTGCTTGATCGCATGGAGCTGATTGAGGTGAGCGGCTACATCACGGAAGAGAAGGTAGAGATAGCCCGCAAGCACTTGGTGCCGAAAGAGCTGGAAGCCAACGGACTAACGAAGTCGCACATCAAGATACCCAAGGAGACGCTGGAGGTTATCATCGAGTCGTACACCCGCGAAAGCGGCGTGCGCGAGCTGGAGAAGAAGATTGGCAAGATTTTGCGCAAGTCGGCCAAGCAATATGCAACCGACGGCGTGCTGCAGAAATCGGAAATCAAGCCGACCGACCTGTACGACTTCCTCGGCGTGCCCGAATACACCCGTGACAAGTACCAAGGCAACGACTATGCCGGCGTAGTGACGGGACTGGCCTGGACGGCAGTAGGCGGAGAGATACTCTTCGTGGAGACCAGCTTGAGCCGGGGCAAAGGCAGCCTCACGCTGACGGGAAACCTCGGCGACGTGATGAAGGAGTCCGCCATGCTGGCACTCGAATACATCAAGGCACACGCCTCCCTACTGGGATTGGACGAGAGCGTCTTTGAGAACTGGAACGTACACGTACACGTGCCCGAAGGCGCCATTCCTAAAGATGGTCCTTCGGCCGGCATCACCATGGCTACCTCACTCGCATCAGCCTTTACCCAACGGAAAGTGAAGGCACAACTTGCCATGACGGGCGAAATCACCCTACGCGGCAAGGTGCTCCCGGTAGGCGGCATCAAGGAGAAGATACTGGCAGCCAAACGAGCCGGCATCAAAGAGATTGTGATATGTGCCGACAACCGGAAGGACATAGATGAGATACCCGACATGTATCTAAAAGGAGTGACCTTCTACTACGTGAACGATATAAAAGAGGTATTCGACATCGCCTTGACAGAGGAGAAAGTGGCAGACGCCATCGACCTGTCCGTGAAGAAACAGAGCAAAGAATGACATTTGAGCTACAGCATACAGACGATAAAAGTAACGCGCGCGCCGGACGGCTCACCACCGACCATGGGACGATAGAAACCCCTATCTTCATGCCGGTAGGCACGTTGGGGTCGGTGAAAGCCGTACACCAGCCGGAGCTGAAGGACGACATCAAGGCCCAGATTATATTGGGCAACACCTACCACCTCTACCTACGCCCGGGGCTGGAGGTCATCGAGAGAGCCGGCGGGCTACACCGCTTCAACGGTTTCGACCGCCCCATGCTTACCGACAGTGGTGGCTTCCAGGTGTTCTCCCTCGCCGGCATCCGAAAAATAAAGGAGGAAGGGGTAGAGTTTCGCTCGCACATAGACGGCAGCAAGCACTTCTTCTCCCCCGAGCGGGTGATGGACATCGAACGCACCATAGGCGCCGACATCATGATGGCCTTTGACGAATGCCCATCGGGGACATCCGACTACGAGTATGCCAAAAAGTCACTCGCACTGACACACCGATGGCTCGACCGTTGCATCGAACGCTTCAACGCCACCGAACCCAAGTACGGCTATCAGCAGTCGCTCTTCCCCATCGTGCAAGGGTGCGTCTACCCCGACCTGCGAAGGCAGTCGGCGGAGTTCGTAGCCTCCAAGGGAGCCGACGGCAATGCCATCGGCGGCTTGGCTGTGGGAGAGCCGGTAGAGAAGATGTACGAGATGATTGAAATCGTCAACGAGATACTACCTAAAGACAAGCCTCGCTACCTCATGGGAGTGGGTACGCCCGCCAACATCCTCGAAGGCATAGAACGAGGAGTCGATATGTTCGACTGCGTAATGCCTACCCGCAACGGACGAAATGGCATGTTGTTCACCAAAGATGGCATCCTGAACATGCGCAACAAGAAGTGGGAGTTCGACTTCTCACCCATCGAGGCGGACGGAGCCTCCTACGTGGACACCCTCTATAGCAAGGCTTACCTGCGCCACCTCTTCCACTCACAAGAGTTGCTGGCATTGCAGATAGCCTCCATACACAACCTGGCATTCTACCTTTGGCTGGTAGGCGAAGCCCGCAAGCACATCATCGCAGGCGACTTCTCGACTTGGAAGCCAATGATGGTGCAAAGAGTATCCACCCGACTCTAACGGAAAATGAAAAATAATCGGTTCATAAAGAAGCTGGATTGGTACATCATCAAGAAGTTCTTGGGGACGTACGTGTTCGCCATCGCGCTGATTATCTCCATCGCCGTGGTGTTCGACTTCAACGAAAAGATGGACAAGCTCATGGAACACGAAGCACCTTGGAGCAAGGTTATCTTCGAGTATTACATGAACTTCATCCCCTACTTCGCCAACCTCTTCAGCCCGCTGTTCGTCTTCATAGCCGTCATCTTCTTCACCTCCAAACTGGCCGAGAACTCCGAAATCATCGCCATGTTCTCTACCGGCATGAGCTTCAAGCGGATGATGCGCCCATACATGATTTCGGCGGCCGTCATCGCCATTGTCACTTTCGGCATGAGTTCCTACATCATCCCACGTGGAAGCGCTATCCGGCTGAACTTCGAGGACCGCTACATCAAACCCCGCAAGCAGAACTCCGCCCGCAACGTGCAGCTACAGGTCGACGACGGCGTCATCGCCTACATCGACAACTACTACAGCGGTACCAAGACCGGCAACCGCTTCTCGCTCGATAAGTTTGTTGACAAACAGCTCGTCTCGCACCTCACCGCCCGCCGCGTCACCTACGATACCACCACCGTGCACAAGTGGACTATACACGACTACATGATACGCGAGCTGGATGGCATGAAGGAGAAAATAACGAAGGGCGATCGGCTGGACTCCATCATCAACATGGAACCGTCGGACTTCCTCATCATGAAGAATCAGCAAGAGATGATGACCAGCCCACAGCTGGACGACTATATCACCAAACAAAAGAAACGGGGATTCGCCAACATCAAGGAGTTCGAGATAGAGTACCACAAGCGCATCGCCATGTCGTTTGCCTCGTTTATCCTCACCATCATCGGCGTGTCGCTCTCCTCCCGAAAGACCAAGGGAGGCATGGGCCTGCACCTCGGCATCGGCCTGGCGCTAAGCTTCTCGTACATCCTCTTCCAGACCATCACCTCCACCTTTGCCGTCAATGGCAACGTGCCTCCCGCCATCGCTGTATGGATACCCAACGTGCTGTATGCCGGCATTGCGTTCTTCCTATACCAAAAGGCACCTAAGTAGCTTACCAGGAGAGGAGGAAGCGACCGGTATAAAAAGAGACAAAAAGAAAGTTCCGCCCATCCAGTGCCACAAAGCACGGAAGGACGGAACTTTTTGTTGTATTATTAGTTCAGCGTACCGACGTATGCAGAAAGGTCTGCGACAGAGATGTCCTTGGCGATGATGACGCCATTCTGGTCCAACAGATAGTTGGCAAAGCCACGATTCAAACGATACTCCTTGAATATCGCGGACTCTTCACCTTTTGCTTCCATCAGGCAAAGCGGCCTTATCCCATCCCTGCGAACGGTCTCCTCGAATACCGACCGATTGGCATCGAACGATACAGAGACCATCGCCACCTGGCGCGAGTCACGAAGGGCATTGCCTAAACCCGCGTTTTGCATCCGCGAGCGTGCATCGTAACTGGCCCAAAAACTGAGTAGTACATACCGCCCTCTCAAGGCGGACAGATCAAACGCAGGTTGCCCCACGGCCGTAGATTCGATCTGGAAATCAGGGGCTACGTCACCCTCATTCAAGCCTTTCGTAGGTTTGTCCTTCGCTACGAAAGCGGTTAATAAATTAATTAGTAATACAACAAAAATCCACTTTACATATCTCATGTAACTCGACTTTGGTTAATACTATCCGGGGCCACCGTCATCGGTAGCGGCTTCTTCCCGGAACATTCCTTATAAGCATCTCAACCGGGTAAACCCTTTGATATTCAATGCCTCTATTTTCGAAACCGGGGGCAAAGATAGGCATTTACGAGGTTTAAATCCAAAAAATAAGCTAATTTCTCACGCCCTGTCTCAAACTTTTAAGGCTATTGAGCGCAGGAACGAACTATTTTAGTTACTTTTGCGAAATAATGTTGATTGATTTATGATGCAACCGTCGAATACGGAATTAATACTGATTAGAGTTACGGGCGAAGACCGTCCGGGGCTGACGGCTTCCGTCACCGAGATACTTGCCCGGTACGATGCCACTATCCTGGACATCGGCCAAGCTGACATCCACAACACCCTCTCGCTGGGCATCCTCTTCAAGAGCGCCGAAGAACATTCCGGCTTCATCATGAAAGAGCTGCTTTTCAAGGCATCCGCCTTGGGGGTATCCGTGCGCTTCGAGCCTATCAGCCCTGAGCAATATGAGGAGTGGGTAAGCATGCAAGGCAAGAACCGATACATACTCACCGTGCTGGGACGCAAGCTCTCCGCCCGCCAAATATCGGCCGCCACCCACGTGCTGGCCGAACAGGGGCTGAACATCGACGCCATCAAGCGCCTCACCGGCCGCATCCCCCTCGACGAGGGGAAAGCCGCCGCCCAAACCCGCGCCTGCATAGAGTTTTCCGTCAGGGGTACCCCCAAAGACCGCGAAGCCATGCAAGCCAGCCTCATGAAGCTGGCGGGCGAACTGGAGATGGACTTTTCCTTCCAGCTCGACAACATGTACCGTCGTATGCGCCGGCTCATCTGCTTCGACATGGACTCCACACTGATAGAAACCGAGGTCATCGACGAGCTGGCCATGCGTGCCGGCGTTGGCGACAAGGTGAAAGCCATCACCGAAAGTGCCATGCGTGGCGAGATAGACTTCACCGAGAGCTTCACCCAACGAGTGGCGCTACTCAAAGGCCTCGACGAGTCCGTGCTCCAAGAAATCGCCGAACAGCTCCCCATCACCGAAGGGGTAGACAGACTGATGTACGTGTTGAAGAAATACGGGTACAAGATTGCCATCCTCTCAGGAGGCTTCACCTACTTCGGCAACTACCTCCAGCAGAGGTACGGCATCGACTACGTGTATGCCAACGAGCTGGAGATTGTAGACGGGAAGCTCACCGGACGCTACCTCGGCGATGTGGTAGACGGGAAGCGCAAAGCCGAGCTGCTACGCCTCATAGCGCAAGTAGAGAAGGTAGACATCGCCCAAACTATCGCCGTGGGCGACGGGGCGAACGACCTGCCGATGCTGAGCATTGCCGGGCTGGGCATCGCCTTCCACGCCAAACCCAAAGTAGTGGCCAACGCCCGCCAGTCCATCAACACCATCGGACTTGACGGAGTGCTCTACTTCCTCGGCTTCAAGGACTCCTACTTGAACATGTAGAAACATTAGAGAATTGATACTTATTTCCCCGATCGACTAAAATAAGAAATGAAAGAATGAAGTTTTCAGAACTGCAATTGAATGACAAAGTGCTCGAAGCATTGGATGCCATGCGCTTCGATGAATGCACACCCATACAAGAACAAGCTATTCCCGTCATCCTCGAAGGAAAAGACTTGATAGGCGTAGCACAGACCGGCACCGGAAAAACGGCTGCCTACCTGCTGCCCATCATCAACGAACTGTCCGAAGGGAAATACCCCGAAGATGCCATCAACTGCGTCATCATGTCGCCCACCCGCGAGTTGGCCCAACAGATAGACCAGCAGATGGAAGGCTTCTCGTACTTCCTACCCGTATCGAGCGTAGCCGTATATGGCGGCAACGACGGCTCCCTCTTCGAACAGCAGAAGAAAGGACTTACCCTGGGAGCCGATGTGGTCATCGCCACCCCCGGCCGACTCATCGCCCACCTGAGCTTGGGCTACGTAGACCTCTCCAAAGTCTCCTTCTTCATACTCGACGAAGCCGACCGTATGCTCGACATGGGATTCCACGACGACATCATGCAGATAGTGAAGTTCCTCCCCAAGGAACGGCAGACCATCATGTTCTCCGCCACCATGCCGTCCAAAATCCAGCAGCTGGCAAGCCATATCCTCAACAACCCCGTGGAAGTGAAGCTGGCTGTGTCCAAGCCCGCCGAGAAAATAGTGCAAGCCGCCTACGTGTGCTACGAGAACCAAAAGCTCGGCATCATCCGCAACCTCTTCACCGATGAGGTACCGGAACGCGTCATCGTCTTCGCCTCCTCCAAGATTAAGGTGAAAGAGGTGGCCAAAGCGCTGAAGATGATGAAGCTGAACGTAGGAGAGATGCACTCCGACCTGGAGCAGAGCCAACGCGAAGCGGTCATGTACGAATTCAAAGCCGGACGCGTCAACATCCTCGTTGCGACGGACATCGTAGCCCGAGGCATTGACATCGACGACATCCGATTGGTCATCAACTACGACGTGCCCCACGACAACGAGGACTACGTGCACCGCATCGGACGTACCGCCCGCGCCAACAACGACGGCGTAGCCATCACCTTCGTCAGTGAGAAGGAACAGAGCAACTTCAAGAACATAGAACGCTTCTTGGACAAGGACATCTACAAGATTCCCGTCCCGGCCGAACTGGGCGAAGCCCCCGAATACAACCCACGTTCTTTCAGCAAGCGAAACGGCGGCAATGGCGGCGGTTCGCAGAAATCGGGCCGAAAAGGCGGAGGAGGTTTCCAACGCCGCAAGGGAAAAAGATAACGATGAAGCGGAGTGTATTAAGAGGCTGCGATGTTTATCTGCATATAAGCCGAACAACCTAAGCATCAGAAGCGTTATATCATTGTAATAGTATAATATTTTAAACTTTAAGCGTTATGAAAGGACTGAATGTTTTGGCAGCGTTTTTGGGCGGTGCCGCAGTAGGAGCAGCCATTGGCGTGCTCTATGCCCCCGACAAGGGCGAGGATACACGTCGTAAGATTGCGGAGATTCTCCGGAAGAAAGGGATCAACCTCAGCCGTAAGGACATGGACAACTTGGTGGACGAGATTGCCACGGAGATGAAAAGCGGTGCGGACGAGTAAACGTATTCACCAAGGAGTAAAACAGAGCAACTATGTTTGCAGATGACAGAAGCATTGAGAATCTTGGGCAGCTGTTTCTCGAAATCAAGGAATACCTGAAGCTCCAAAAGGAATATGTCCGGCTGGAGCTGACGGAGAAGCTGACAATCCTATTTTCCACACTGATACTGGTATCGGTGCTCATTGTCTTGGGCATAGTTGCACTGTTCTACCTCACATTTGCATTGGCCTATGTGCTGGCCCCCGCGGTAGGTGGATTGACGGCGAGTTTTGCCATCATAGCCGGAGTCATCATCGTGCTCATTGCACTCATCTACCTGCTACGAAAGCCACTCATCATCTCGCCGATGGTGAAATTCCTGGCCAACTTGTTTTTAAACGATTCAAACAAAAGATAGAGTATGGGCATGCCAACTGAGAAAATAACCTTGGAGGCCATCAGCCTACGCAAGGAAGAGGTCCTGAAGGAGATACGTCAGCAAAAAGAAAGAATGGCAACCACCACACACGAGCTATTCGCTCCGCTTGCGCCGGCTGCCACCAAGGCTGACGCACTGGCACGCTCCTTCAATACCGGCATGGCCATCTTCGACGGCGTAATGATGGGCATGAAGGTGATGCGCAAAGTGCGCAGTTTTTTCAACAGATGGAAATAAACAAAAAGGGGAGGCATTGCCTCCCCTTTTTGTTTCCCTATCCTTTATCATACGTAGGTTTCCAGCAGCTTCACGCCTTCCGCCTGAGGTATTACCGTCACGCTCTGTGTGGTAGCAGGCAATAGGATAGTCTCGCCGGCACGCATCGTCAGCTCATTGCCTTCGTTATCTTTCACCAGGCACGAGCCTTCCATACAGATAAATATTACAAAGGAGTCTAGCTCCGAGTAGTCGCAACTGATTTCTTCCGTCATATCATACAGTGACGTGGTGAAGTACGGACTGGCCACCAGTTCTATCGGCTCGTCTTTCTCCGCTTCGTAGTGCGTACGATAGTCGTCGAGCACCTCGTAGTTGATTGCGTCGCGGGCCAACTCGGTATGCAGCTCACGTGTATTGCCATTGGCATCCTTGCGGTTGAAGTCGTAGATGCGATAGGTAATGTTCGACGTCTCCTGAATCTCGGCGATAAAAGCTCCCGCACCGATGCTATGCACACGGCCGGCTGGCAGGAAGAACACATCACCGGCATGGATGTCGTACTCCTGGAGCACGTCGGTGATGGTATTGTTCAACACGCGTTCCTTATATTCCTTCGCGTCAATTTGCTCCGAGAAACCCGAGCGAAGCTTGGCACCTTTGTCAGCACCTATCACATACCACATCTCGGTCTTCCCCAGCGAGTTATGCCGTTTCTTGGCCAGCTCATCCGTGGGATGCACTTGGATGGAAAGATCTTGCTTAGCGTCAATAAACTTGATAAGCAACGGGAATAGGTTGCCAAAGCGGGCATAGTTTGCCTCACCCACCAGTTCTTCCCGGTAGCGTCGCACCATTTCGGTGAGGTTCAACCCTTTATCAGGTCCATTGGCTACAACGGATTCGTTGCCTTCCACACCCGACACTTCCCAACTCTCTCCCACTCCCGTCAAGCTTGAGTTCAAATGCTTGAATGGAATCAACTTGTCACCTCCCCAAAGCATCTGCTTCAAGATAGGCTCGAATTTTAATGGATACATTTTGTTCTATTGTTACTCAACTTAGGTTAATGTTGTCTGGATTGTCAAAATCCGGGAGCAAACATACAAAAAAACATTTAGTTTTTAACAGAAGGAGCTAATTTTTTCTCCGGAGGATAAACTTTCCTAATGCCCCCCCTACATTTACTAAAAATAATTTGTGAGTACAAAAGAAAATCTCTTTATTTGCACTAAAATTAGTAACACGTAAGGTATGAATAACACATTCCCCACAGAGAATAATCTCTCCGGCCTACGTCGGGAAGATTTCCAGCAGGATATGGACGGCAAGAAAACCGACCTGTTTATCCTCAAAAACAAAAAGGGAATGGAGGTAGCCGTAACAAACTACGGGTGCGCCATTCTGTCAATCATGGTACCGGACAAGAACGGCCATTATGCCAACGTGATCCTCGGGCACGACAGCATTGAGCACGTCGTGAACAGCCCAGAGCCATTCTTGAGTACCACCATCGGACGCTATGGCAATCGCATTGCCAAAGGGAAGTTCACGCTCTATGCCGAAGAGCACTCACTCTCCATCAACAATGGTCCCAACTCCTTGCACGGAGGGCCTACCGGCTTCCACGCCCGCGTGTGGGAGGCCGAACAGGAGGAAGAGAACGTGATACACTTCCACTACACCTCAGCCGACGGCGAAGAGGGTTTCCCCGGCACACTGGAGGTAGATATGATATACAGCCTCGACGAGGACGCGAACGAACTTACCATCGAATATAGCGCCACGACCGACAAGGCCACGGTTGTCAACCTGACCAACCACGGCTTCTTCAACTTGGCTGGCATCGCCAATCCCACCCCCTCGGTAGAGAACAACATAGTGACCATCAACGCTGATTTCTATATCCCTATCGATGAGGTATCCATCCCCACCGGAGAGATACTGAAAGTAGAAGGCACGCCGATGGACTTCCGCACTCCACATACCGTGGGCGAACGCATCGGCGAGAAATTCGAGCAGCTCATCAACGGAGCCGGCTACGACCACTGCTACGTGCTGAATAAGGTAGAGAGCGGCTCGCTTGACTTGGCCGCCACCTGCAAAGACCCCGTGAGCGGACGCACCATGGAGGTGTACACCACCGAGCCTGGCGTACAGCTCTATACGGGCAACTGGCTGAGTGGATTCAGCGGGGCGCATGGTGCCACCTTCCCCGCCCGCAGCGCCATCTGCTTCGAGGCACAGTGCTTCCCCGACACGCCCAACCGCCCGCACTTCCCATCAGCAGTCCTGCTACCCGACGATGAGTACGAGCAAATCACCATGTATAAGTTTGGCGTAGAATAAACAATCTGCAAACAACCTAATTATCATTCATTATTAACACCTTTAAAAAACATGTCACAAGAAAAGAAGAGCGGTAACCTTATCGCTATTATCACCATGATCTTCCTCTTTGGAATGATCTCGTTTGTAACCAACCTTGCCGCGCCCATGGGTATCGTGCTGAAGAACCAGTTCCAAGTATCCAACGCGTTGGGCATGTTGGGCAACTTCGGTAACTTTATCGCTTATGCCGTGATGGGTATCCCCAGTGGCATACTGCTGCAACGGGTGGGCTATAAGAAGACGGCTCTCATCGCAGTAGCTGTAGGCTTCATTGGCGTGGGCATCCAGTTCATGTCAGGACATTCCAGCCCTTCGGCAGCATTCGCTGTTTACCTGATTGGCGCCTTCGTGGCTGGTTTCTCCATGTGCTTGCTCAACACGGTAGTCAACCCCATGCTGAATTTGCTGGGTGGTGAGGGCAACCGCGGCAACCAGTTCATCCAGATTGGCGGTTCTTTCAACTCCATCATGGCTACCATCACCCCTATGTTTGTAGGTATCCTGATAGCCGGTTCGGTGAAAGACGCGCAGATTTCTCAAATCTTCCCCGTGATGTACACCGCCATGGGCGTATTTGCCTTCGCGTTCATCGTGCTGTTGTTCGTTCCCATCCCCGAACCTAATGCCCAAGCAGCCAGCGAGCCTATCGGCAAGCTGATGTCGGGAGCGCTGAAGTTCCGTCACTTTGTATTGGGAGCCATCGCCATCTTCGTTTATGTGGGCGTTGAGGTAGGCGTGCCCGGCACACTGAACCTCTTCCTTACCGATGAGACCGCAGCCGGCGCAGGCATTGATGCCACCATTGCCGGATTCGTAGTAGGCACCTATTGGTTCTTGATGCTGGTAGGACGCTTGGTGGGCGCCTCGCTGGGCGCAAAGATTTCGAGCAAAACCATGCTGAGCGTCACGTCTACCATCGGCTTGGTATTGGTACTGCTTGCCATCTTCTCATCTACAAGCGACTTGGTCAACCTCCCCGTTTTGCAGCAGACAAGCACCGGAGGTATCTCCTTCGGACTGGCCGAAGTGCCCATCAACGCCATGTACTTGGTATTGGTAGGTCTGTGCACCTCTATCATGTGGGGTGGTATCTTCAACCTCGCGGTTGAGGGTCTTGGCAAGTATGTAGCAGCCGCTTCGGGCCTTTTCATGGTATTGGTTTGCGGTGGCGGTATCCTGCCGGTTCTGCAGAACTTCGTAGCCGACGAGGCCGGTTTCATGGCAAGCTACTGGGTTATCATCGCCGCGCTGGCTTACCTGCTGTACTACGGATTGATTGGCTGCAAGAACGTCAACAAAAACATTCCTGTCAAATAACGAAATAACTAAGGAAGAGGGGCTATACGCCCCTCTTTCCATAACCAGAATATTTACCTTAAAAAGAAAGAAGGACATCATGGATATTGAATATGTAAGAAACCGTTTCATCAAGCACTTTGATGGGACAACGGGGTATGTGTACGCTTCCCCCGGACGTATCAACCTCATCGGCGAGCACACCGACTACAATGGTGGTTTCGTGTTTCCAGGTGCGGTAGACAAAGGCATCATGGCCGAAATCAAGCCGAACGGCACAAAGAAAGTACTGGCCTACTCCATCGACCTGAAGGACTATGTAGAGTTCGGGCTGAACGAAGAAGACGCCCCACACGCCAGCTGGGCCAAATACATCTTCGGCGTATGCCGTGAGATGATTAAGCGCGGCGTAGACGTGCAGGGATTCAACACGGCTTTTGCGGGCGATGTGCCCTTGGGAGCCGGCATGTCATCGTCGGCAGCGCTGGAAAGCACGTACGCCTTCGCGCTGAACGAGCTGTTTGGCGAAGGCAAGATTGACAAGTTCGAGCTGGCCAAGGTAGGCCAAGCCACCGAGCATAACTATTGCGGCGTGAACTGCGGCATCATGGACCAGTTTGCCTCCGTCTTTGGCAAGGCAGGCAGCCTCATCCGCCTCGACTGCCGCTCGCTGGAGTACGAGTACTTCCCCTTCCACCCCCAAGGCTACCGTTTGGTGTTGCTGGACTCGGTGGTGAAGCACGAACTGGCATCGTCGGCCTACAACAAGCGTCGCCAAAGCTGCGAGTCGGCTGTGGCTGCCATCCAGAAGAAGCACCCACATGTGGAGTTCCTGCGCGACTGCACCATGGAGATGCTCCAAGAGGCCAAGGCTGACATCAGCCAAGAAGACTACATGCGTGCCGAATATGTGATTGAAGAAATCCAACGGGTACTCGACGTATGCGAAGCCTTGGAAAAGGACGACTACGAGACCGTGGGACAGAAGATGTACGAGACGCACCACGGCATGAGCAAGCTGTACGAGGTAAGCTGCGAGGAGCTGGACTTCCTCAACGACTGCGCCAAGAAGTACGGTGTGACCGGCTCGCGTGTGATGGGCGGCGGCTTTGGCGGTTGCACCATCAACTTAGTGAAAGACGAACTCTACGACAACTTTATCGAGAAGACCGTAGCCGAATATAAGGCGAAGTACGGACGTAGCCCGAAAGTGTACGACGTGGTCATCTCCGACGGTTCGCGCCGACTGGCCTAAAGAGAAAGCCGTAAGGCTCTCTTTAATATAATTATGGTACAGACCTCCCCGCTTTTCGAAGCGGGGAGGTCTTTTTTTGTAGCATCAGCAAAAGCCTGTGTTTATACCGCATGCCGCCCGTCATACGGTGCATCACCCCCAGTATGTAGCGCCCTGGCTCCGCG
>JAISIX010000073.1 GCA_031261805.1 Mediterranea sp. (in: CFB group bacteria) | reverse complement strand
AGGCACCTCCCCTCCGCGGGAGAGGAGGATTTCAGTTACCACCGCCGTGTCAGAATCGTGTACGGCTAATCACTCCCCTAAACTCCAATTTAGCGGAATATCATGGTGCCTTATTACTTACGAAAGCTCAATCAAAAGAATCTGCTTCGGTAAACTGCATCAACGAGATTTATCGTACAAAACTATCCCGAACGATTTATCGTAACTGTAATGTGCCTATGCTATTCCTCTTATTTTATTTCTTTGAAACATATTTGGTTTAATATGTGTTATATTATATATAATTCTAACTTTAATCATGTATGAATAGTGACATTGACAAACTAAAACTAATGGCGACAGAATGCAACCTCTGTTATGAATTTTGCCAACTGACAAAAAATGAGAGTGCTCTAATCATTAAGCGGTCTCCGGTTTTGCGCTGTAAAGCCAAAGATAATCTTCTAATCGAAGAAAGTGTCAGTAATAGCCAACATATTGTTCTTGCAGGTGTATGTGCTTATATAGCTCTATTACTATGGCATAAAATATAACTTCAAGAATAAGGATATGCGAAACGAACAGTTAAAGTACGTATTACAAAACATCTTGAGAAAGAAGAAACAATCTTTCTTCACTCTCTTGTGTATTTCCATTTCCTCATGCGTTATCTTGGGGAACAAGGCGATGAATAATGGCTTGCAGTATAAACTGAAAGAGGGTATCAACCAAGCCATATCGGGCCAACTGACTGTGTATAATTCTGCCAATGGAAAAGTCAATATCCTCGAGTCACAGTTGAAAGAGCAACGGAGTTTTCCCTATTCCAGCGGCTTGCTTGACACGATGAATGTGGACCATCTAAAGCTGGCTGTCAACCGACGGATACGCTTTGGGTCATTGGTCTCGTACGACGAAGAGACATCGTATGTGAATGTGCACGCCTTGGAGGCTGACCATATACAACGAATAGGCCGATTGCTATCCCTGCAATCGGGAAGTTTACCCGTAACGGAAGCGTCCATCTTGATTAGCGAAACCACGGCTGACGAATTGAAATGTACCGTAGGAGATACCCTATTGCTGTTGGCCAATAATATAAACGACTACATGAGTGACGAAATAGCGGTGGTAAGTGGTGTGTTCAAAGAAAGTGGTATAGCTATTTTCCTAAACTATAACGCTTTTGTACCTTATCCTTTTGGTGAGGAACTGACGCAAATAGAACCGGGCAATTGCGTGGAATTGATTGTCAACTCGGCCAATGGGCAAGAGTTGCAGACAAAGGAAATACAAACGATGCAATCGCAATTGGCCGGGCTGTCACCCGATATGCATGTGGCTACTTGGGAACAGACAGTGCCGTTGTTGTACAAGATAGTACAAGTATGGAAAGGGGGAGGCTACCTCACCCAACTCATTTTTGTGGTATTCAGCCTGCTTATCCTTGTCAATTTGGCCACGCTTATCATCCATTCCCGTAAGCGGGAGATTGGAACATTGTTTGTTTTCGGATTCTCGTGGTTGAAGGTTACTGGCATGCTCATGGTCGAGTACTTAATCATTGCCGTTGTAGGAGTATCGCTGGGAGTTGGTTCCGTTCTCTTGTTTACGGGAAGTATGAACGCTCCCGGGCTTTTCATTGCTTCACCTGATTTGCAAGCGGCACTAATGACTGACTATATGCTGCCGTTCCTATATATTAAAGATGTCGTGTACGTGCTCTGTCTTTTTGGTGTGACCACTCTCTTGGCGGTGTGGCTCAGTATGTCTCGTATCAAGGGCGTATCGCCCATACGGCTACTCAGCAGGAGATGATTGCGGTGGTGTGCGGAAAAACATAAAAAACTTATCAATATGAATCTATTTATCAAACAAGGTATCCGTAATGTCCATCGGAATATAAAGCCTACACTGCTCAATGGGGCGGGTATTACGTTGGTTGTTGTCGTATTGTTATTGGTGCTCTCCCTGTCGGAAGGGATAGAACAGCAGATGGTAGCGCAGAACATTCGTTTCGAGATGGGGGCGTGTACAGTGTCGTTCAACAAGAAATGCGTTAGCTTCAAAAGGAAAGAGGAGGGCAATCGGCTATTGGACAAGACGCTTCTGTACCTGAAGGATAGCCCTTTTGTTGGGAGCTACTCCAGCCGGATGGATTTGCCGACCAACCAATTGTATCATAACGACCAAGCAGAGTCGGCATACATCATCGGCTTGGCTGAAGCAGATGTGGCACTTATAGGCGAGATGTTTAGGATGCAAGCCGGTGATGCGCAAATTGCCCGGACCAAAGGGATTGTGGTGAGCAATGCATTGGCCGAGCAACTCCATGCCGCGGTAGGAGACGAGTGTAGCATCATGTCGCAAACGGTGGATGGCTCGGTGAATCTGGACGAGTTCGTCATTCGGGGCATCTTCCAATACACTTCGCTGGCCAACAAGTCGAGGATTTATATGGATTATGAGGAAGCAAAGCAATTGTACAACGCAAACTTACCTACTCGTATTATTGTCAATGTAAGAGAGCTGCAAGATGCCGAGGCGGTAAAACGTGGCTTGCTTGCGGCATGGGGATATACTGGCGACACAAGAGGGGAGGTGGAGTATAAGGGGGCAAAGGCAAGTTGCTACTTGGATCACATAGGTATGGCTCGGTCACTGTCGAGCATCAACCGTTACAGCATGCTCGCTATCGCTTTCTTCCTCTTGCTGATTTCATTTATTGGCGTATGGTCTATGCAGGCTGAGAATATCAACGAGCGCTATCGGGAGATAGGGACCTTGTGCTCATTGGGGTTCAAAACCTCTTCGGTCAGGTGGGTCTTTGCTTACGAGTCGCTCTATATCAGCGGGCTGTTTTTTATGGGTGGCTTGCTCATTGTTGGCTGTGTGGTAGCGTACATCCAATCGAAAGGAGGAGTGTATTTGGGCGAGTCGGCCTCGTTTGCCTTCGGGTCTACCATGGTTAACCCAATCCTTACATGGAGGCACATAGTCATCGTATGCATCCTTGTGCTCGTTTATCCGCTTATCGCTACGCTCCTTTCGTTAAGTAGTATTCGCCATAAGAGCATTGTAAGTTTACTGAATAGCTAACTAAAAACAAATATTTATCATGAAAAGATGTATGGTTATCACGATGTTGCTCCTTCCCATGGCGTTTATGCGAAGTTGGGCACAGAATACGGAACTTGACTACCTGTCGTTGTTGGACAAGGCGATGTACATGGAACGTGCCACCCTAAAAATGGAGATGTACAAAGACGACAAAAAGGTTCGGCAGTACGAGATGGATTTCTATCGGTCCGACCATAAGATGCGGATGGAATTTACGGCTCCTGCAGTGGAGAAAGGGCGCAGGATGCTGAACGACAATGCGAGCTTATGGATGTACTTGCCTCGTACGAGCAAGGTGATGAAGTTGCCTTTCAAACAATCGTTTATGGGAAGCGACGCATCCAACTCGGACTTGATGCGGATGAGCTTCAAGGTTGACTACGAACTAACGGAGGTTGGAGGCGTCAATGACGAGGGTATGATGGTGCTGAAACTGAAAGCGAAAGATCTGGACGTGGCATACCCTGCGGTGACGCTCTTGTATGACAAGCGGCGCAATGTGCCACTCAAGCAAGAGATGTATAGCCTGTCGGGCAAGCTGATAAAGACGATATTATACGAAGACATCATACGGGAGGGCGACGGATACATGCCCTCCACCATGATTATAAAAGAAGCGTTGCAAAAAAACACGCTGACAAAGTTGCTCTACTCGAATATCCAGAAAAAGCAGAGACAACCTGCGGAGTTCTTTACGCTCGGTTCACTAAGAAGATAGAAAAGATGGATGTCCATAGGAAATACAGATGGAGCATTCCCATCGCCTTTTTATGTTTGTCAAACGTGCTATCAGCTCAAGAGACGAAGCTTGATTACCAGCTTATTTTGGAAACTAAAGGGGAGTACAGCGACATTGATAAAAAGTCCGCTGTCAATCCGGACAATAGAATGGGCTTGGAGCAGTTCGCTTCTTTGTCGCAGCTCTATCCCATCCTTGGATTCAAGAGTAGTGGTGAGCGGCTCCAGGTGAAGCTGCAAGCCGAGGCCAACATTCAGAACTACAATTTTGCGAAGGATTCCACTCGCTTTTCTTTCCAAGAGCTGTATAGTCAATTTGAATGGCAAGGGAAGCACTTCTTTGTCTTCGGCAAGAAACGGCTGGATTGGGGGACTGGAATGATTTGGAATCCTACCAACTTCTTTATCCAGAAAGATCCTGTACGCACGCAGAATAGGTTGGAGGGTATCTTTATGCTCAATTATACGCTCTTGTTCGGACGGAACACTGTGAGTGCCTACTTGTTTCCCGAGAAGAAGGGAAAAGAGACAAAGGGCGCTTTGCGATACGAGTATTCGCAGGGTAGGGTAGACGCGAGTCTCTCATTGGTAGAGTATGGTCGGTTCCAGCAGATTGGCTATGATTTCTCTTACGGAGGTGACCTGTTTACGGCTTACTCGGAAGGGGTGCTTAAAAACTACACACGCTTGCCCTCCTTGAACGGCGACGGAAGCTTTGTTGAAGCATGGCAGAGACGCAAGAGATTTAGGGCCGAGTGCGTGCTTGGCGCAGTGGTGTTGTTCAATTCGCACTGGTCGTTCAGTGGCGAATACCGCTATCGGGAGGACGCTATGAGTCGCAAAGAGAGCAAATTGTACATGCATGGGACACCCATTCGCCTGGAACTGTTTGACCCTTTAACCATGGGGCGGCATAGTTTATTTGGAAGCCTGGAGTACAAAGAAACCTATTCCCGATGGTCTGTCAGTCTGCGCTCTTTTTATGATGCCTCCACCAATCAGCTTACGTTGTCCCCCTTGGGAGTAATATCACTCAATAACTTCCAGATTGAGCTGAACGGCATGTTCTATAACAACGCCCTCTCGGTACACAATCTGCAAGCATCGCTATTAGTCAGTTGTTTTTTCTAAATATAACACTCATATTATGAATGCCATTATCCAACTAAACCATATTGACAAGAGTTACGTCAATGGGAAAATAAGGAATCAAGTGTTGAACGATTTCTCTCGGAGTTTCACGCACCGATGTTTTGCTGTGCTCGCAGGCCCTTCCGGCTCGGGCAAGTCCTCCTTGCTGAATATCTTGGCCACGCTCGATAGGCCTGATGCAGGGGAATATTGGTTGAATGGAAGCCAAGTCTCGTTTGACAATAAGAAGAAATTGACCGAGTTGCGCAAACAAAACTTCGGCTTTGTGTTCCAGTCGTTCAACCTGATTCCGGTACTAAATGCCTTAGAGAATGTGGAACTTCCACTTACTCTCTTCGAGTATACCAAAGAGGAACGGAGCGAACTCGCTCAGCAAGCTTTAGAATTGGTGGGGCTGGGCGACAAAACAAAGAAACGCCCGTACGAGATGTCGGGAGGAGAACAGCAACGAGTAGCCATCGCACGGGCTATCGCCCGCCATCCAACAATCATCTTTGCAGATGAGCCTACTGCCAATCTTGATAAGCAGAATGCGCTGAACATCATCCACCTGATGCAAAGGTTAAACGAAGATGAAGGGCTTAGCTTTATCATTGCCAGTCATGACGAGAAGGTAATACGGGCTGGCAAGGAGATTGTGAATTTAGGAGAATAGATTGAAGACAGAGGGAACTCGACGGTGGTATCTTTGGCAAATGGCAGGTGCATTCACATTGAATACTCTTCCTTTTTGTGTAAGTTTGCAGCTTCAAACTTCGATATATGCCTATGCAACCCGCTTCCTCACCCCTCCATCCTTTTCGCCATCAGGTATCGCACTTGGCGCTTCCTGCCAAGTTCACTTATCCCTTTCACTATACGCCGCACCCACTCTGTGTGCTGGCGGCGGAGGAGGTGAAAGCCTACCTGGCCGGGCAGACACAGTGGCGGCAAGAGCTGGATGCGGGGAAGATGTTTGGCGTGTTGGTGGTACAAACGACCGAGGGCATTGGCTACTTGGCAGCCTTCTCCGGTCTTCTGGCGGGCGAGAACCTTCACCCTTTCTTTGTCCCGCCGGTCTACGACCTGCTACGTCCTGATGGTTATTTCAAGCAGGAGGAAGAACGAATATCCGCCATCAACAGACAGATAGAGGCCGAAGAACTGGATGACCGATACCTCACTTTGGCCAAGGAACTTAGGCGGGAAGAGGAGTCTGCCCAAATGGCCATCGGCCATGCCAAGGCGGAGATGAAAGCGGCCAAAGCCAGTAGGGAACTTCGACGGAAGACAGGGCCTGCACCAACCGAAGTGGAGGCGGCGGCGATGGTGCGGGAGAGCCAACACCAGAAAGCGGAAGTGAAGCGGCTGGAACGAAGCTGGAAGGAACGTCTGATGGATTTAAAGGCCGAACTGGCCCGTTACGAAGAACGTATATCCGGCTTAAAGGCGGAGCGGAAGAACCGTTCGGCCGCCTTGCAGCAATGGCTGTTTGCCCAGTTCAAGATACTCAATGCCCGGGGGGAGACGAAGGACCTTTGCGAGATATTCGCCCGGACGGTGCACCGTGTGCCACCCGCTGGGGCAGGGGAGTGTGCCCTGCCCAAGTTGTTGCAGTGCGCCTACCTGCATGGGTGGAAACCGCTGGCTATGGCGGAGTTTTGGTGGGGGCGCTCGCCCCTGAACGAAGTGAGGTACCACGGCTATTACTACCCTTCGTGTCGGGGAAAGTGTGAACCCATCCTTACCCATGCGCTCCAAGGGCTGGAGGTGGACGAGAATCCGCTGTCGGCCCATCTACACGAGGCGAAGGAACTGGAGGTGGTGTTCGAGGACGAGTGGTTGCTGGTGGTCAACAAGCCGGCAGGGATGCTTTCCGTGCCCGGCAAAGGAGCCGACGACGACTCGGTGTACCGCAGGATGAAAGAACGCTATCCAAAGGTGACCGGTCCACTCATCGTGCATCGGTTGGATATGGCTACCTCGGGTCTGTTGCTGGTAGCCAAAACGAAGGAGGTTCACCGACAGCTACAGGCTCAGTTTGCCGCGCGAAGCATCAAAAAGCGATACATCGCCCTGCTGGACGGGCTACTAACGGACATTCCGCAGGAGGGGCGCATTAGCTTGCCGCTCTGCCTCGACCCGTTGGACCGTCCCCGCCAGCTGGTGAGCTTCGAGCATGGCAAGCCCGCCATCACCGATTATCGCCTGCTCGAACAGGCCGGCGACCGGACCCGTGTGCTCTTCTATCCACTCACCGGACGCACGCATCAGCTACGGGTGCACGCTGCCCATCCGGCAGGATTGGGGCATCCCATTGCCGGCGATACGCTATACGGGCAGAAAGCCGAACGGCTCTACCTACATGCCGAGTACCTGGAGTTCAGGCATCCCGTGTCGGGCGATACTATCTGCCTGCAGGCAGAGGCTGACTTCTGAGCAACTGCCGCTTCATACGTTTGTACACGTAGATGAAGGCCGGAACCAAGAAGAGGTCGGCAGCGACCCAAGCTGTAGGGTCGCCGAAGCAGACGGCGAGATAACCCCATGTAGGTACGGCGAAGAGGCTGACGGCGATACGAGCAATCATCTCCGACACACCCGAGAGCATGGCCAGGTTGGTATAGCCCACCCCTTGGATGGTGTAGCGCAAGATGCACAGTAGCCCCAGTGTGGGGAAGAAGAGGCAGGAGATGTGGAGGAACTGTTCGGTGAGCCGCAGAATCTCTGTCTCCGATGGGTCTACGAATATCAAGGCAAAATACTTGGCTGCCAGTAGGATGAGCACCATAGTGAAGGCGGCATAGACGAGCATCAGCACGGCGCTGGCCTTGATGCCCAACCATACCCGCTCGGGCTTGCCTGCCCCGTAGTTCTGTCCGCTGTAGGTGGCCATGGCGATGCCGAGGCTCTCGAAGACGCAGATAAAGAACTGTTTGATGCGTGCCGCCGAGGTGAACGCGGCTACGGCTGCCGTGCCGAGGGCGTTGTTGGCGCTTTGCAGCATGATGCTACCGATGGCGGTGATGGAGAATTGCAGCCCCATGGGCACACCGATGAAGAGTAATGTCTTGGCCAGCCTTCCTTGGAAGCGCCGTTCACGGGCGGTGCTCCGTAATATCTCAAACCGCTTGAGCATATAGATGTAGCACAGTCCGGCCGACACCGCTTGCGACACCACCGTGGCGATGGCTGCACCTGCCACGCCCCAGCCGAGGGTGAGGATGCAGAAGAGGTCGAGCACGATGTTCAGCACCGTGGAGAGCAGCAGGAACCAGAAGGGTGTCTTGCTGTCACCCAGTGCCCGGATGATACTGGACAATAAATTGTAGAAGAAGGTGAAGGGGATGCCTATAAAGGTGACCAGCAGATAGGCGTATGCTCCATCGAAGATGTTGGTGGGGGTACTCATCATGCGCAGGATGTCGGCGCAGTAGACGCAGGTGATGAGGGTAATGACGATGGACATGCCGATGGAGAGCTTGAGGCTGGTCGACACGTAGCTACGCATGGTACTGTAGTCGCGTGCGCCGAACTTCTGCGCCACGGGGATACCGAAGCCTCCGCAGCAACCGTTGCAGAAGCCCAGTATAAGGAAAATGACAGAGGTACTGGCTCCGACGGAGGCCAGTGCGTTAATTCCGAGGAACTTGCCGACGATAGCGGCATCGACAAGCGAATACGTTTGTTGCAACAGGTTGCCGAGTAGTAGCGGCAAGGTGAATCGCAAAATAAGCGGCAGGGCGGGGCCGGCCGTCATCTCTTTGGAGGTTGCCATACATCAATGTTGTGTAATTGGCCGCAAAAATAGTGATTAGTGATGAGTGATGAGTGATTCGTTTGTGTAAAAATAGCTAAAGGTTTACCACTCCTCACTTCTCCTCGTATTCCGGATGCCTTTCCAGCCATATCGCCGCATAGCTACAGGTCCCTTTGGGTTTCAGGCCGTTGGCGCGGGCGTAGTCGAAGGCGGCTTTCACCAGGTCGGCGGCTATGCCGCGCCCTTCGATGGGGCGTGGCACGATGGTATGTGTGATGTCCAGGTAGCCGTTTATTAAGCGGTATTCTACGAATCCTGTCCGACCGTCTACTTCGGTTCGGAAGAGGTGTTGCTCGGGTTGGTGTACGATGTTATATTCCATGACTTTGTTATTTAGGATGTTATTTATGAGATGTGGCCTCGTTGAGAAGGATGCCACTTTGCTTGGGTTGTAGTTGCTTCTCGAAAAACTGCTCTACGGTGGGCGAGGTGAAGTGGAAGTCGGCTTCCAGCAGGCGGGTGGGGCGTACCAATTGCCCTTCGGTGAGGAAGGAGGCTGATTCGCCATACAACAACTTGAACAGCCTGCGGGGGACGGTGAGCGTGAGCCATGCCCGGTAAGCTTTCCCCATTGCCTTGGCGAAGGCATGCTGGCTGACTTGCTGGGGAGCTACAAGGTTGAATACCCCCGCTGCCTCTTCACAACGGATAAAGAAGTCCATGGCGCGGCAGAGGTCGTGCAGGTCTATCCATGGGAAAGGTTGTGTGCCGGGACCTATGGCTGCCGCCACCTTTGTCATTCGCAGGGGGGCGAGCATCTGATGTAGTGCGCCGCCGTCGGTGGAGAGCACCACGCCGAAGCGGGCGATGATTACCCTCGTCTGCTTGGGGCACAGCCGTGCCTCCTTCTCCCAGGCGTAGCATAGGTTGGCAAGGAAGCCGTCGCCCCGTGTCCGGGTGTATTCGTCGCATTGGCCGGTAGTGGGGTAGTAGCCCACGGCGGAGGCGGAAATCAACAGCTTGGGGGTGCTCTTCACGTTGGTCAAGGCGCGGACTAAGCGGCGGGTCACGCCGATACGGCTATCGGCCAGCTCTTGCTTGTACTCTGCTGTCCATCGGTGGTTGATGGGCGCTCCGGCCAGATTGATGATGGCCTGGCAATGCGTGAGGGCCTGCGCCAGCCGGGCCGACATCCCGTCACGGAACATCAGCCGTCCCAAGGGGACTACTTCGTGACCACACTCCTCGGTGAGGTAACGTGATAGATGTTTACCTATATATCCGGTGGCGCCGGTCATTGCGATTCTCATATCTATACTTTGTTGTCTATTAGAAAAACAGATAGAATACCTAAAAAGTTCTTTGAGAAGAGGAAAAGGGGACGTATCTTTGTAGGATGATTATAAGAAAACTAAAACGATACCTCCCCGCACGCTTCATCGTGCTGTTTGTGGCGGCTCTGGGCTGTGGCGCCAGCCTCACACTGTTGACAGGTAACAGCCCTGTGGACGCACAACATTCGCCCAAGTCGGAAGTCCCCTATTGCGTCTCCTCGCCCACAGTTCCTACCGAGGTGAGGTTTGACGGCATCACCATCGACCTTCGCCGGTACGACCGCCGCGAGCGGATGGATCGGGAGCTGATGGCTTTCACCTATATGCATTCTACTACCATGCTGCTCGTCAAGCGGGCCAACCGTTACTTCCCCCTCGTGGAACCCCTCTTGAAGGCGAACGGCATCCCCGATGACTTCAAATACCTCATGGTGATAGAGAGCAATCTCAACCCCATTGCCCATTCGCCGGCGGGTGCGGCAGGGCTGTGGCAATTTATGCCTGCCACGGGGCGTGAGTATGGCCTCGAGGTGAACGACAACGTGGATGAACGCTACCATATAGAGAAAGCTACCGTGGCAGCCTGTGCCTACTTCCGCAAGGCATACGCCCGCTATGGCGACTGGATGGCGGTGGCTGCTGCCTACAATGCCGGACAGGCGCGCATCTCTTCGCAGTTGGATAAGCAGCTGGCCAGTCATGCCATGGACCTATGGCTCAACGAGGAGACCTCCCGCTATATGTTTCGCTTGCTGGCCGTTAAGGAGGTGATGAGCAACCCGCCACGCTATGGCTTCCTGCTCAAACGGGCGGATCTCTATCCTGCCATTCCCTATACCGAGATACAGGTAAGTACGCCCATCGATAGCCTCGACGAGTTTGCCCGCCAGCGAGGTATCAGCTATGCCCAGCTTCGCGATGCCAACCCTTGGCTGCGCGAACATTCGCTCAAGAATAGAAGTAGCAAGCTGTATGTGCTCCACATCCCCACGCGGGAGGGCATGTACTATGACCCTCGCAAGACTGTGGCATACGACAAACGGTGGGTGATAGATTAGCGTTGTTTCTCCGTGAGGTACTTCCAATACCTCACGGGCATGTCCTGCCTGTGTTTCTTCGGGTTGAGGCGTTCCTTGATGCAGATGGCTTTGAAGTAGGTTTTCCATAGTTGCTGAAAGAGCTTCTCGTCGGCATCCATCAGGCTCTCGTCTATCATGCCGCTGATGAGGTGTGCCGGGCGGCTATCCTTGTCGTCGAAATAGACGGTTGTCACCTCGTGCAGGTCGTAGTAGAAGCCGTAGCGGCGTTTCAGGTCGCAGATGAGCCATGGCTGGTCGGCGAAACGGTCGCGGAAGTGATGGATGGTAAGCGGCAAGGCGTTGTATTGCGGCTCGAAGGGTGCGAAGAAGGTGCCGTCGGCCGCCTTCTGGAAGCGGGCGAACTGCATGAGACGGGTGCGTTCCCAGTCTACCTTTTTCCATATCTGTGCCAGACGTAGCACGTCGGGGTCGGCAAAGTCGGTCTCGATGGAGCGTGGCGAGTCGAACGCCTTGCGGATGTAGCGGAAGAGGAGCGTCCCCATCTCTGGCAGCTCGGAGAGCCAGCTCTGCGTGAGGCAGCCCAGGGCGGAGGCCGATACTTTCTTTTGTAATCCCCGCCATACGCGGGCGGCCTTCTCCTCGTCGGTGATGACGGTGTATAGCTCGTCGTGGAACAGGGGCAATGAGTCGCCCTCGGTCAGCATTTCGTCGGGGAAGGTGTGGCGGTTGTAGGCATCGAACACGGCCGTCAGTACTCCGTCGAAGGTATGGTCGTAGAGGAATATGTTCATCGGCCGGTCTCTTCAAAGTTGAGGGTGAGTTGCCGCTCGTCTATCTGTTTCTTGGGCTTGGGTAGCAGGAGGCGGCGCACGCCTTGGGGCGACAGCTCGTTCACGGTCCGCATGGGCAGCTCGCGGCAGGTGACAAAGTACTGCGCCTTCTTCATCACCACCCCAATCTTCTTCAACTCGTAGAAGCCCAAGTGCGAGAAGCGGCGGGAGGAGACAATCATTCGGGCGGACTTCACGCCGATGCCGGGCACACGGAGCAGCAGCTCGTAGTCGGCCTTGTTCACGTCGATGGGGAATTGTTCGGGATGCCGCAGTGCCCACGCCAGCTTGGGGTCAATTTCGAGGTCCAAGTCGGGGTAGGCGTCGTCTACTATCTCGTCGACCTTGAACTGGTAGAAGCGTAGCAGCCAGTCGGCTTGGTAGAGGCGGTTCTCGCGCACCAGTGGTGGTTGCTTGAGGGCGGGCAGGCGCTTGTCGTACGTGTTTACGGAGATGTAGCCCGAATAGTACACGCGCTTCATGCCGGGGTGGTTGTAGAGGGAGGCAGAGAGACCCAAGATTTCTTTGTCCGACTCGGGCGTGGCACCCACGATGACTTGCGTGCTCTGTCCGCCGGGCACGAAGCGGGGGGCATGGCGGAAGTGTTGGCGTTCCTCCTTATTCTCCAACATGCCCTGCTGTATGTAACGCATAGGGCCAAACACGCTACGGTGGTCCTTCTCGGGGGCGAGTAGCTTGAGGCTCTCCTCCCGGGCTATCTCCACGTTTACGCTCAGGCGGTCGGCATAGAGGCCGGCCTCGTGCACCAGCTCGCGGCTGGCTCCGGGTATGCTCTTGAGGTGTATGTATCCATTGAAGCGGTGTACCAGCCGCAGGTCTTTGGCTACCCGTACGAGCCGTTCCATGGTATAGTCGGGCGTGCGTACCACACCCGAGCTGAGGAATAGTCCTTCGATGTAGTTGCGGCGGTAGAACTCCATGGTGAGTTCCACCAGCTCCGATACGCTGAAAGTGGCGCGCGGCAGGTCGTTGCTGCGGCGGTTCACGCAGTAGGCGCAGTCGTACACGCAATGGTTGGTGAGCATCACCTTCAGCAGGGAGATGCACCGCCCGTCTTCGGCAAAGCTGTGGCAGATGCCCCATCCCCCCACGGTGTTGCCCAGCCCGCCCTGCTTGTTGCTGCGCACCGTGCCACTCGAGGAACAGGAGACGTCGTACTTGGCCGACTCGGCCAATATCTTCAGCTTGGCAAGGACGTTCTCGTTCATACGGGCAAAGATACGATAAATTGGAGGGGGTATGAAACAGAGGGGGATATTTTTAGAATCGTTTAGACCAGTAGCTTACGATGCCCCCATGGTGAACACCAGCTTGTTGTCCGTGGAGCGGCTGGTATCCAGCTCGAAGCCTTCCCACGTGAAGCGCTTCAACTCTTCTACTTGCTCGATGCGGTTCTTGAGGACGAAGCGGGCCATCTCGCCGCGGGCCATCTTGGTGTAGACTACTACGGTAGTCAGCTTATCGGCTTTCCAAACTTGAAACTCGGGAGTGACGACGCGTACTTCCCGCTCTATGCGTTTCCAGTCGAAGAGGTTCTTCATCTCGTCGCTGGCCACGTTGCAGAGGATGCCGCTCGCTTGTCGCACGTCGGCAATCAGTGTGTCGGTGAGCCGTGCTTGCCAGTAGGCAAACATCGTTTGCCCTCCCGGCTCGGGCAGCACTACGTCGCCTTCGAGCCGATAGGGGCGGATGGTGTCCAAAGGGCGGAGCAGACCGTAGCAGAAGGAGGTGAGGCGCAGGCATGACTGGGCGTAGGCGAAGTCGTCGGCCGAGAAGTCCTGCGGCTGTAGTCGTTTGAAGACGATACCCGTATAAGCCAACAGGGCGGGCAGCTCAGACGTGTCCTCGGCATGAAATTGCTGGTAGCGGCGATAGTTCTCCACCGCTATCTTGGAGTTGACACGGAGCAGGCGTTCCAGCTCTTCTACGGAGAATTGGGACATCTGCAGGGCGATGCCCGATGCTTCGGTAGCAAAGCGGGGCGTGGTGGTGAAGGGTGTCCGGGTGCGCGAGCTGACGCTCATGGTCTTGGCGCAGGATAGGAGTAGTAGCATGGGGATGGAATGATAAGTTCTTCGGAGACAAAGTTACGATATGTTTTAAGTTTTGCAAAAGCAAAGTCCCTTTTCCCTAAAAGATGGCTATCTTTGCGCCTCATAAAGAGAATACTTACAAAGATATATACCTTATAATTATGGCCAAAGAACTGAAGCCCGAGACCCTGTGCGTACAAGCAGGGTGGACACCTAAGAAAGGCGAACCGCGTGTGTTGCCTATCTATCAGAGTACAACGTTCAAGTACGACACCAGCGACCAGATGGCCCGCTTGTTCGACTTGGAGGATAGTGGTTACTTCTATACCCGTCTGCAGAATCCTACCAACGATGCCGTGGCGGCGAAGATTGCCGCCCTCGAAGGCGGGGTGGGGGCCATGCTGACTTCCAGTGGGCAAGCGGCCAACTTCTACGCCCTCTTCAACATCTGCCAAGCGGGCGACCACTTCGTTTGCTCCTCGGCCATCTATGGTGGTACGTTCAACCTCTTCGGCGTGACGATGAAGAAGCTCGGTATCGAGGTCACCTTTATCAGCCCCGATGCCAGCGAAGAGGAACTCTCGGCTGCCTTCCGCCCCAACACCAAGGCGCTGTTTGGCGAGACTATCTCCAACCCCTCGCTCGAGGTACTCGACATTGAGAAGTTCGCCCGTGTAGCCCATAGCCATGGCGTGCCCCTTATCGTGGACAACACCTTCCCCACGCCTATCAACTGTCGTCCCTTTGAGTGGGGCGCCGACATTGTGGTGCATTCCACCACCAAGTACATGGACGGGCATGCTGTGAGCGTAGGCGGTTGCGTGGTGGACAGCGGCAACTTCGACTGGGAGGCATACGCCGATAAATTCCCTGGCCTGTGCACTCCCGACGAGTCGTACCACGGGCTGACCTATACGAAAGCCTTTGGCAAGATGGCCTACATCACCAAGGCCACGGCGCAGCTGATGCGCGACCTGGGTAGCATCCA
This sequence comes from Mediterranea sp. (in: CFB group bacteria), assembly GCA_031261805.1. Classification (GTDB taxonomy): domain Bacteria; phylum Bacteroidota; class Bacteroidia; order Bacteroidales; family Bacteroidaceae; genus Bacteroides. The sequence goes on along the minus strand of JAISIX010000073.1, from coordinate 14,729 downwards.
AAGCCCCATGAACGCCTTTCTGCTAAACCTTGGGCTGGAGACGCTCCACCTGCGCATGCCGCAGCACTGTAGCAACGCTCAGCGGGTGGCCGAGTACCTGTCGGGACGCGACGAGGTGGCATGGGTGAACTACTGCGGACTGCCTGACAACAAATACTACTCCTTGGCACAGAAGTATATGCCTCACGGCTCGTGCGGCGTCATCGCCTTCGGGCTGAAGGGTGGGCGCGACGTCTCTATCCGGTTCATGGATGCGCTGAAGTTCATCGCCATCGTCACCCACGTAGCCGATGCCCGTAGCTGCGTGCTGCACCCCGCCAGCCATACCCACCGGCAGATGACCGACGAGCAACTGCTCGAAGCGGGTGTACGTCCCGACCTCATCCGCCTGTCGGTAGGCATTGAGAACGCCGATGACATCATCGACGACATTGAGCAGGCATTAAGGCAATAGCCTTATTCCATCCCGACGAGAACTTTCACCTGATGTGTGTCGGAAGCCTTGTCTTGGTTGAAGTCCTTGACTTGGCTCCACACATTTTCATCGAAGGGGCGGGAGGTATTGATGTATTGGATTTCTCCCGAAAGCCATATTCTTTCGTTTTGCAGGTCTTCATCAACAAACCCCAAGATGTGTATGTCGGCTCGCCATTTGCCGTCGGTACCCTGAGTGAGAGGAATGTCCCGCTCAATAGCATCGGAGAGGGAGGAGTCTTCCAGATGGAAGGCTCTTGCCAACCCTGAGAGCGTTGCCATAACGGCTGTGACACCCGTGGGATTGGCACATTCTACCTCTATATGGAGGATCCCGATTTGGGGAGTCATCGGCAGGTCGATGAGGTTGTCTTGGTTGTCGGCTATCTTCACCTTCCGTGAGCTGGTAAAAAGCCAGCCTGGTTCGTTAGGTTCGTCAGCATCGTCAGCGTCGTAATTGACGTAGAACGACAGGCCGTCCGACACCACCCCTGCCGGCTCGTTGAAGGCGTAGACGGTGTACTCGCCCGCTTTGCGGTCGTTGTCGACGGATGTCCGTGAGGGGGGGAGTTTGTAGTCGTAAACCTCTTCCTCCGTTGAGACGAATCTGGTTATATATTCATGGGGTATCCTCTCCTGTTGGCTGGTCTTCCATTCGGGGATGAAGGTCAGCTTGTTGACCGGTGTGACCGGTGGTGTGGGTGGGTCGGCCTCGTAGATGGGGTCGTGCGGGTCGCAGCCTGTCAGTGCGGCGAAGGCGAGGAGCGTGAGGAGTGCCCGTTTACTATTGCGAAGGATGATAAGATGTTTCATGTGTCAATTTTGTTTTTTATTTAACTTGTATGGTCCATGCCAGGCTGATGCCGGCTTGTGTAAGTCCGAAGCCCTTTTTCGTTACGTCCTTGGTATGGGAGGTGCGTTTGTTTTCATCGGACAGGTAGAACTTATGGTAGTTCGACCTATAGTAGCCCGCTCCCAAGCCGAAGTCCACCGAAAAGCTTCTCGACAGTGGCAGTTGGTACCCCACTGTGGCTCCCATGGTCCACAGCGTTCCTTGGTACCCATTCTCTTTGGAGAAGAGCTTACCCATCGCCCCTCGGTAGAGGTTGTATCGGGCAATATTGGCGGAGATTCCGAGGTAGAGCCTGTGCTGGAGTGCCAGGTACCAGCGCACCTCGGGGTTGATGACCCACATCTTCTGGGTGGGGCCTTTCTCTTTGTTCCACCAAGCCAGGCTGCCGTCTACTTTCAGCCCGAAAGCCGGGTCGATGCGCCACTCGATACCCAAACTTGGCAAGAGGAACGCATCGGCCAATAAGTTGGTACGGAAGGCGATGTAGTGGAGGCGCGATGGTTTGTAGACTTGGAACCTTACGGTTTCGTACACTTCATTGGTGCCGGCGTAGCAAACGATTTTGAGTTGCTCCGGACGGAAACCATAGGATAGGAGTGTGTCGCACATAGCGGCGGCACGAGTTCGACTTTCCCGCAAATCGGCAGGCTGTGTCAACGATGGGGAACCGAAACTGAGGATGGAAACCTTGGATATCTTCTCCTTACCGATTTTTCGCCGCAGAGTTTCGAGGTTCGTCCATTGTTTGTCAGTTGTATTTGTCGTTTGCCCTTTCAAGGTCGGGCTAAACATGAATAATGCGAGGAGTACACCTACGCAGGATAATTTTGAATTCATCATATTAGATGTTTGTGAATAAATAAAGATATAGTCTATTGGCTAAACGAAACTATACGTGTGCAAATATAGGGAAGTCCTGTGTAAAACCAAAGCAATGCCTTAACTTTTATTCCAAAAGATGACTATCTTTGTGGCCTATTGGGTGATTATAAATATAAAACTATGGCTAAAATAACCAAAGAAGCCGCTTTGCTCTACCATTCGCAGGGCAAGCCTGGCAAGATAGAGGTGGTGCCTACCAAACCTCACAGTACTCAAACCGACTTGTCACTTGCTTACTCGCCTGGTGTGGCGGAGCCTTGCCTTGAAATAGAGAAAGACCCGCACAACGCCTACAAGTACACCGCCAAGGGCAACCTCGTGGCCGTCATCTCCAATGGCACCGCCGTGCTCGGCTTGGGCGATATAGGTGCGTTGAGCGGCAAGCCGGTGATGGAGGGCAAGGGATTGCTGTTCAAGATATACGCCGGCATCGACGTGTTCGACATCGAGGTGGGCGAGAAGGACCCCGAGAAGTTTATCGCCGCCGTGAAGGCCATCGCCCCTACCTTCGGGGGCATCAACCTGGAAGACATCAAAGCTCCCGAATGTTTCGAGATAGAGCGCCGCCTGAAGGAGGAGCTGGACATCCCCGTGATGCACGACGACCAGCACGGTACTGCCATCATCTCGAGCGCCGGATTGCTGAACGCCCTCGAGGTGGCAGGCAAGAAGATAGAAGATGTTAAGATTGTAGTGAACGGTGCCGGTGCGTCGGCCATCTCGTGCACCAAGATGTACCTCTCGCTGGGTGCCCGCCTGGAGAATGTGCTGATGGTGGACAGCAAAGGGGTCATCACTCAAGAACGCACCAACCTGAACGAGCAGAAGCAGTTCTTTGCTACCTCCCGTACCGACGTGCATACGCTGGCGGAGGCCATCCGTGGGGCCGATGTGTTCCTTGGTCTTTCAAAGGGCAACGTGCTTACCCAAGACATGGTGCGTAGCATGGCATCCAACCCCATCGTCTTCGCCTTGGCCAACCCCGATCCGGAGATTACGTACGAAGATGCCATGGCCGCCCGCCCCGATGTGCTGATGGCTACCGGACGCTCCGACTATCCCAACCAGATAAATAATGTAATAGGTTTCCCCTACATTTTCCGTGGAGCGCTCGACACTCATGCCCGGGCTATCAACGAGGAGATGCAGATAGCCGCCGCACACGCCATCGCCGACTTGGCCAAGCAGCCCGTGCCCGACGTGGTGAACAGCGCCTATCGCGTCAACAATCTCACCTTCGGGCCTGAGTACTTTATCCCCAAGCCCGTCGACCCGCGCCTTATTACCGAGGTATCGTGCGCCGTGGCCCGGGCAGCCATGGAGAGTGGAGTAGCTTGTTCCGAGATTACCGACTGGGATGCCTATCGCACTCAGTTGCGTCAGCTGATGGGTTACGAATCCAAGCTCACACGCCAGCTTTACGAGACGGCTCGCCGTGCACCACAGCGTGTCGTCTTTGCCGAAGGCATACACCCCAATATGCTCAAAGCCGCTGTGGAGGCCAGGGCCGAAGGCCTCTGCTACCCCATCTTGCTGGGCAACGATGAGACCATCAACAAACTGGCCGCACAGCTGGACCTTAGCCTTGAGGGCATCGAGATAGTGAACCTGCGCCACCCCGACCAAGCCGAACGTCGCGAACGCTATGCCCATATACTGGCCCAGAAGCGGGCACGCGAGGGTTATACCTTCGAAGAGGCCAACGACAAGATGTTCGAACGCAACTACTTCGGCATGATGATGGTGGAGACAGGCGAGGCCGATGCCTTTATCACCGGACTCTATACCCGATACAGCAATACCATCAAGGTGGCCAAGGAGGTGATAGGCATACAGCCGGGCTTCAACCACTTCGCTACGATGCACATCCTCAACTCCAAGCGAGGCACCTACTTCCTGGCCGATACGCTCATCAACCGCCATCCCGACACGGATACGCTGACCGACATCGCCAAACTCACCGAACGGACCGTGCGCTTCTTCAACCACACTCCGGTGATGGCTATGCTCTCTTACTCCAACTTTGGGGCCGACGACAAGGGTAGCCCTGCCAAGGTGCACGAGGCCGTGGCGCAGATGCAACAGGAGTACCCCGAGCTGGCCATTGAGGGCGAGATGCAGGTGAAGTTCGCCCTGAACCGGGAGTTACGCGACCATAAGTATCCCTTCGGCCGCCTACAGGGCAAGGAGGTGAACACCCTCATCTTCCCCAACCTCAGCTCGGCCAACGCCGGCTACCAGCTGCTGCAGGCTACCAACCCCGACACGGAGTTCATCGGCCCCATTCAGATGGGACTGAACAAGCCGATACACTTCACCGACTTCGAAAGCTCGGTGCGAGAGATAGTCAACATCACTGCCGTGGCCGTCATCGACGCCATCGTGGAAAAACAGAAAAAGGAGAACTCATGAAGCGCCCGTTGTCCCGCTCGCAATGTGTATGCATCAGTCTGCTTTGGCTGGCACTTTGCTACCTCGTGCTCACGTATGCCGAACGAATTGACGGCCCAACCCTTATGACGCTGTTCATTTCGGGAGCTTTAGTTTTTATTCCGGTGTACAAATCGCTCAAGCAGCGAAGGTGACTGTCTAAATATCGTATAAAGTTGCGGTAATGCGTGCAAAATGACGCTCTGCCGCAACTTTTATCATATTTATGTTTGTCTCTTCGCTTTTTCTCTGTACTTTAGCCTCCGCTTAATAGAAGAAAATAAGATTGTAAATATACAACCAATAAAAGGAAATAAGCGTATGAATGCACAGAAAGTATTGGCGGATCTCCAGCGGAGGTTTCCCAATGAACCGGAGTATCATCAAGCCGTAGAAGAGGTGCTCTCTACGATTGAGGAGGAGTACAACAAGCATCCGGAGTTTGACAAGGCAAACCTGATAGAACGTCTCTGTATCCCCGACAGGGTGTTCCAGTTCAGGGTGAATTGGATGGATGATGCGGGCAATATCCGCACCAACATGGGCTACCGCATCCAGCACAACAATGCCATTGGCCCGTACAAAGGCGGTCTTCGCTTTCATGCCTCTGTCAACCTCTCTATCTTGAAGTTCTTGGCTTTCGAGCAGACCTTCAAGAACTCTCTGACTACCCTGCCGATGGGTGGTGCCAAAGGTGGTTCGGACTTTTCGCCCCGTGGCAAGTCCAATGCCGAGGTAATGCGTTTCTGCCAGTCGTTCATGCTCGAGCTGTGGCGTCATATAGGCCCCGACACGGATGTGCCGGCCGGTGACATTGGCGTAGGCGGACGTGAGATAGGCTACCTCTTCGGCACGTACAAGAAGCTGACGCACGAGTTTAGTGGCATCCTCACCGGCAAAGGGCTGGAGTATGGAGGTTCGCTCATCCGTCCCGAAGCTACGGGCTACGGCAACATCTACTTCCTGACGGAGATGCTGAAGACGAAAGGCATGGACCTGAAGGGGAAAACCTGTTTGGTATCCGGCTCGGGCAACGTGGCGCAATACACCATGGAGAAGGTGCTGGAGCTGGGTGGCAAGGTGGTGACTTGCTCCGACTCGGACGGCTACATCTACGACCCCGACGGTATTGACCGCGAGAAGCTGGATTACATCATGGAGCTGAAGAACCTCTACCGTGGACGTATCCGTGAGTACGCCGAGAAGTATGGCTGCAAATACGTGGCAGGCGCTCGTCCCTGGGGCGAGAAAGGCGATATCGCCCTGCCGTCGGCCACGCAGAACGAAATAGACGAATATGATGCCAAGAAGCTGATAGCCAACGGCGTGATAGCTGTTTCGGAAGGAGCCAATATGCCTTCTACCCCCGAAGCCATCCGTGTGTTCCAGCAAGCTAAGATTCTCTATGCTCCGGGCAAAGCCGCCAATGCAGGTGGCGTGTCGGTGTCGGGCTTGGAGATGACACAGAACTCCATCCGCCTGAGCTGGACGGCGCAGGAGGTGGACGAGAAGCTGAAGGGCATCATGAAGAGCATCCACGAAGCTTGCGTGAAGTACGGCACCGAAGCCGACGGATACGTGAACTACGTGAAAGGTGCTAACGTAGCCGGATTTATGAAAGTGGCCAAGGCTATGATGGCTCAAGGTACTATTTAGGTCCTGCGCTACAGACAAACAAAAACAAATATAGTTAAGCAGACACGAGCCGCACGAAACCTTGCGACCAGTATGTTTTCAACAAGCCGTTTGGCTGAACGTGCGGTTCGTGTTTTTTTTCTTTCACACAAGCAAGCAAAAACCGTTTGGTTTTGTTTTATATATCAACAGTTATAAACCACGGAAGCAATAGACAAGCTTCGCACGCTGTCTTTGTACCCGACTAAAAAACTATTTATGGAAAAAAGAAAACTTACCGCTGCGAATGGGCGCCTCGTCGCCGACAATCAGAACATTCAAACGGCTGGCCAGCGTGGCCCCGTACTGATGCAAGACCCTTGGTTCTTAGAGAAACTGGCACACTTCGACCGGGAGGTCATCCCCGAGAGGCGTATGCACGCTAAAGGCTCTGGAGCCTTTGGCACGTTCACTGTCACCCACGACATCACGAAGTACACCCGTGCCGCCATCTTCAACAAGGTGGGCAAGCAGACAGAGTGTTTCGTACGCTTCTCCACTGTGGCCGGCGAGCGCGGCGCGGCCGATGCCGAGCGCGATATCCGCGGCTTCGCCATGAAGTTCTACACGGAGGATGGTAACTGGGACTTGGTGGGCAACAACACGCCCGTCTTCTTCCTGCGCGACCCCCTCAAGTTTCCCGACCTTAACCACGCCATCAAGCGCGACCCCAAGACCAACATGCGCAGTGCCAACAACAACTGGGACTTCTGGACCCTGTTGCCCGAAGCGCTCCACCAGGTGACCATCACCATGAGTCCGCGTGGTATCCCCTATTCCTACCGCCACATGCACGGCTACGGTAGTCATACCTACAGCTTTATCAACGCGCAGAACCAGCGTATCTGGGTCAAGTTCCACCTGCACACGCAGCAAGGCATCAAGTGCCTGTCCGACCAAGAGGCCGAGGCCATCATCGCCAAGGACCGTGAGTCGCACCAGCGCGACCTCTTCGAGAGCATCGAGAAGGGCGACTTCCCCCGCTGGACCTTCTACATACAGCTCATGACCGAGGAGCAGGCCGACCACTACCGCATCAACCCGTTCGACCTCACCAAGGTATGGTCGCAGAAGGAGTTCCCGCTCCACCAAGTGGGTGTGCTGGAGCTGAACCGCAACCCCGAGAACTACTTCGCCGACGTGGAGCAAGCTGCCTTCAACCCCATCAATGTGGTAGACGGCATCGGCTTCTCGCCCGACAAGATGCTGCAAGGCCGGCTCTTCTCCTACGGCGACGCACAACGCTACCGCCTGGGAGTCAACCTCGAGCAGATTCCGGTGAACAAGCCCCGCTGTCCCTTCCATGCCTACCATCGCGACGGTACCATGCGCGTTGACGGCAACTATGGCTCCGCCAAAGGCTACGAACCCAACAGCTACGGCGAATGGCAGGACTCGCCCGAGACGAAGGAACCGCCCTTGAAGCTGCACGGCGACGCCTACAACTACAACGAGCGTGAGTACGACGACGATTATTACAGCCAGCCGGGCGACCTCTTCCGCTTGATGCCGCCCGCCGAGCAACAGCTGCTCTTCGAGAACACTGCCCGCGCCATGGGCGACTCGGAGCTGTTTGTCAAGCAACGCCATACCCGCAACTGCTACAAGGCCGATCCTGCCTACGGAACCGGCATAGCCAAGGCCTTGGGCATCGACCTGCAAGAGGCGCTCAAGGGAGTCGATAACTTCTAAAGGGCATAGAGTTAATAAGGGGACAAGTGAACTTGTCCCCTTATTCTTTGCCATCTCTCAATTAAAGCGTTATCTTTGCTGCACAACAACTTCAAAAAACAGAATATCATGTTTGCCAAAGAGACGTATAAGCAGCGCCGGGCGTTGCTGAAACAGAGATTGGGTTCCGGAGTATTACTCTTTCTCGGGAACGACGAGTGTGGCCTGAACTACGAGGACAACGCGTTCCGCTATCGCCAGGACTCCACCTTCCTTTATTATTTCGGTATCTCTGCCGCCGGCCTTTCGGCCATTATTGACATCGACGAAGACAAGGAAATCATTTTCGGCGACGAGCTGACAATGGACGACATCGTGTGGATGGGGCCACAACCTACCCTGCACGAGAAGAGTGAGCGCGTAGGCGTGACCAACACCCGCCCTACTGCCGACTTGCCCAACCATCTGCGCCAGTGCGTGCTCAAGGGCAAAGAGATACACTACCTGCCCCCTTACCGTCCCGAGCATAAGCTGAAACTGATGGATTGGCTGGGCGTACCCGTCGACCGTCAGGAAGGCTCCGTGCCCTTCATCCGCGCCGTGGTGGCCCAGCGCAACTACAAGTCGGACGAAGAGGTGGCCGAGATAGAACGTGCCTGCGACGTGACAGCCGACATGCACATCGCCGCTACCAAGGTGATACGCCCCGGCATGTACGAGTACGAGGTAGTGGCCGAGATGAATCGTGTGGCCGAGATGAACAACTGCCAGCTCTCCTTTCCCACCATCGCCACCATCAATGGGCAGACCCTTCACAACCACTACCACGGTAACCTTATCAAGCCGGGCGATCTCTTCCTCATCGACGCAGGAGCGGAGGTGGAGTCGGGTTACGCCGGCGACATGTCGTCCACCATTCCTGCTGACAAGACCTTCAGCACCCGCCAGCGCGAGGTGTACGAGATACAGAATGCCATGCACCTTGAGTCGGTGAAAGCGCTCCGTCCCGGCATTGCCTATATGGACGTGTACGACATCTCCGCCCGGGTGATGGTAGAAGGCATGAAAACCCTCGGACTGATGAAGGGCGACGCTGAAGAGGCCGTGCGCCAAGGTGCCCACGCCCTGTTCTACCCCCATGGGCTGGGTCACATGATGGGCCTCGACGTGCACGATATGGAGAACCTTGGTGAACTATGGGTAGGCTACGACGGCAAGCCCAAGAGCACTCAGTTCGGACGTAAGTCGCAACGCCTGGCCATCCCCCTCGAGGCAGGTTTTGTGCATACCGTGGAGCCGGGCATCTATTTCATTCCCGAGTTGATAGACCAATGGAAGGCCGAGAAGAAGTTCGTCGACTTTATCAATTACGACAAAGTGGAGACCTACAAGGATTTCGGCGGCATCCGCAACGAGGAAGACTACCTCATCACCCCTACCGGTGCCCGCCGCTTGGGCAAGAAGATTCCCCTCACACCCGCCGAGGTGGAAGCGCTGCGGTAATGCGCACAGTGACAGAGCACATCTTAGCATGTCCAGATATAAGCAACGGTTTCTTCGCTTGAAGAAGCCGTTTCTTGTATCATGACCATTGCTTTGCATAAAAGCCGCTTCTGCGAAAATTAAGTCCCAACTGTTCGACAACTAAGGCTTCGCTTCGCACAAATTAGTTCTTCCGCCTATAGGCATTCTTTCTTTTGCCTATAGGCGGAAGAAAGAATGCCTATAGGCAGAAGAAAGTTTGCCTATAGGCAAAAGAATTAAAACGTGCATGATGGGAAGATAAGTTGTGCATAGCGGGTATATAAATTGTGCATGGCTGCGGGATGCTGTGTGGCTGTTGGGGTGATTCCGTCCCCTTAAACAGTTTTTTATCTAAAGATTAGGGCTTCGCAAACTTTCCCTCCGAAAAAGTTGTTATCTTTGTGTCGTTAGTAAAATCTAAAAGTAATCTATCATGTTCAACTCTTTTGGGAACATATTTCGCCTCACCAGCTTTGGAGAATCGCATGGACGGGGCATTGGAGGCGTGATTGACGGATTCCCCTCGGGAATCGCCATCGACGAATCGTTCGTACAGAGCGAGCTGGACCGTCGCAGGCCCGGACAATCCATTCTTACCACCGCGCGCAAAGAACCCGACAAGGTAGAATTTCTCTCCGGCATTTTCGAAGGAAAGTCGACGGGTGCCCCCATTGGCTTTATCGTATGGAACCAGAACCAGCACTCCAGCGACTACGAAAACCTGAAGGGTGTATATCGCCCCTCGCACGCCGACTACACCTACACCGTGAAGTACGGCATTCGCGACCATCGTGGCGGTGGACGTTCGTCGGCCCGCGAAACCATCTCACGCGTAGTGGGAGGCGCACTGGCCAAGCTCGCCCTGCGGCAGCTCGGCATCGACATCAAGGCGTACACCTCGCAGGTGGGAGGCATCAAGCTGGAAGGCAACTACACCGATTACGACCTCGACCTTATAGAGACCAACGACGTACGTTGCCCCGACCCGTTGAAGGCAAAGGAGATGGCCGACCTCATCAAGCAGGTGAAGGGGGAAGGCGACACCATAGGTGGCACGCTGACGTGTGTCATCAAGGGATGCCCCATCGGATTGGGACAGCCCGTGTTCGGCAAGCTGCACGCCGCTTTGGGGGGTGCCATGCTGAGCATCAACGCCGCCAAGGCCTTCGAGTACGGTGAGGGTTTCCATGGCTTGAAGATGCGTGGCTCGGAGCAGAACGACGTGTTCTACAACAACCACGGACGCATCGAGACGCATACCAACCACTCCGGCGGCATACAGGGGGGAATTAGCAACGGGGAGGACATCTACTTCAGGGTGGTGTTCAAACCCATCGCCACCTTACTGATGGAGCAGGAGACCGTGAACATCGACGGTGTCGACACGACCCTCAAAGCCCGTGGACGACACGACGCCTGCGTGCTGCCCCGTGCCGTCCCCATCGTAGAAGCCATGGCTGCCATGGTCATCCTCGACTATTACTTGCTGGATAAAATGACGCAGCTCTGAATGTAGCATATCCACAGGATGCTGTATCCATCTTATATATTTATCAATCATTATGAAAGACCTTCAACAGTACATTGCTGCTCACGAGCAGAAGATGCTGGACGACTTGTTCAGCTTGATAAGAATACCCAGTGTTAGTGCACAACCCGAGCATCACGACGACATGTTGGCTTGTGCCGAACGTTGGGCACAACTCCTCACCGAGGCCGGTGCCGACGAGGCGCTGGTGATGCCTTCCAAGGGCAATCCCATCGTCTTCGCACAGAAAACGGTAGACCCCGCGGCTCCTACCGTGCTGGTGTATGCCCACTATGACGTGATGCCTCCCGAACCGCTCGAACTCTGGAAGAGCCAACCCTTCGAGCCTGAGGTGCGCGATGGCCACATCTGGGCACGAGGTGCCGACGATGACAAAGGACAGTCGTTCATCCAGGTCAAGGCGTTTGAGTACTTGGTGCGCAGCGGCTTGCTGGCCAACAACGTGAAGTTTATCTTCGAGGGCGAAGAGGAGATTGGTTCGCCCAGCCTCGAAGGGTTCTGCCAAGAGCATAAGGAGTTGCTACAGGCGGATGTGATACTGGTGTCGGACACCAGTATGTTGGGTGCCGACCTTCCCTCACTCACCACCGGCCTGCGTGGCCTAGCCTATTGGGAGGTAGAGGTGACTGGACCCAACCGCGACCTGCACTCCGGACACTTTGGCGGTGCGGTAGCCAATCCCATCAACGTGCTCTGTAGCCTAATCGCCCAAGTGACGGATGCCGACGGGCGCATCACCGTACCCGGCTTCTACGACGACGTGGAGGAGTTGCCGGCCGCGGAGAAGGAGATGTTAGCGCATATCCCCTTCGACGAGGAGAAATACAAGGCCGCCATTGGCGTGAAGGCGCTCTTCGGCGAGAAAGGGTACAGCACGCTGGAGCGCAACAGCTGTCGCCCGTCGTTCGACGTATGTGGCATCTGGGGCGGATATACCGGCGAGGGGGCGAAGACGGTGCTCCCCTCCAAGGCCTATGCCAAGCTGTCGTGCCGCTTGGTGCCACACCAGGACCACGAACAGATCGCCCGCCTCATGGCCGACTATCTTCAGTCCATCGCCCCCGACACCGTGCAGCTGAAGGTCACCTCCCTGCATGGCGGACAAGGTTACGTATGCCCCATTCATCTATCTGCCTATCAAGCCGCCGAGCGAGGCTTCGAGCGGGCCTTTGGCAAGAAGCCGTTGGCTGTACGCCGTGGCGGTAGCATCCCCATCATCGCCACCTTCGAGCAGGTACTGGGCATCAAGACCGTGCTGATGGGCTTCGGCTTGGAGTCCGACGCCATCCATTCGCCCAACGAGAACTTCTCCTTGGACATCTTCCGCAAGGGAGTAGAGGCTGTGGTAGAGTTCTACTTGGAGTATGGTAAGGCTTAGGGTTGGCTATATCCGTTATAAACGTTATTTTTGTACGTGTTCTTTGATACGTACAAAGGGAAAGTGGTCTATTAAGTACGTTACATTAAGGCTGTAGTTAAAAGGTAGCGTTGCAAAATGTGACCTAAGAGAGATTGCCTCCACAATCGGGTGGCCTGAAAGGCCCAAAGTGGCTGAAAGCCTTTGTCCGAAGGACTCTTAGCCCAGCCCAACGCAAAGTGAGGAACGAACGACGCGTTGGGTTTACGTTATCAACCCTGCGTAGTCGCCCTTTTAAGGGCAGCTTAATCCGGAGATGGTTAAGCTGCCCTTAAAAGGGCGATTCGTCACACACCCCAACCAAAACCCAACGCGTCGCTCGTTCCTCGCTTTGCGATGGGCTAGGATAGGAGCCTTTCAGGCAAAGGCTTTCAGCCACCTTGGGCCTTTCAGGCCTCCCTGCTATAAGACGACAATATCCTCCCTAACCTCCATTTATGACCTTATGATTATGTTCAGTTTGCAACGCTATTTTTAACTACAGCCCTCATCACTAACATAAGCTCCAATTTGCCGCACCCTCTCGCTATCCATTCTTCATTCCTAATTCTTCATTCTTCATTCTTCATTTCCCCCTCCTTCGCCAGGGCGATTTCGAACAAAAAACGCCAAGGTCTAAGAAAACGAGCATGAGGCAGCACGAAAAAGTTGCATCTTTACACCATCACTTATTTAAACTACGTCAGAATGAAAAAATTAACCTTGAAACGAACGTCTGAGGAACAACTGTCCCAGGGGTTCATCGCAGCCGCCGAATGGGCGGACGCAACACTTATCAACGACAGCCGCGTACAAGCACGAATCCTCGCGACAGTCTTTCGGGATCGCATGGGCATCGAGCGGAGCACCTACTATGCCAAGGAGGGGAAAGGCTGCCACTACAGGTATGAGCAGCTGGTAGGCATCACCTACTCCCTGCTCGACCACATCGGTAAAAATATCTCCCCGCACCACTCCTGGATGTCGAAAACCTCCTTCATCATCGGACCCGACCTCCTTTTCGCCTGGATAGAGCATCCCAAGCTCGTGGAGAAGGTGTACCGAAGCTACTCACGCTCCTTCTGTAAGAAGAAGTGCCGGAAATTGCTCACCAAGGCGCTTCCCTTCAACCCGCCCACCGACTGGCAGGAGGTGGCCGCCGAGATGCGCCGCTCCAACATCAGAATCATACAGCGTTGGAAGGAACGGCTGGGATGGGACGACGAGGAGTTTGGCACGAGGCTGGGCGTGAACAGGAACACCTGCGCACGCTGGATCAAGGGGGACGAGGACATCGCCCTCGACAAGTTCCTGTCGCTCTTCCTCTGCATCGGTCAGCACCTGTACGGGCTGAAAGACACCGCCTTGTACCGGGAGTTCAAGGAGGAGACCCTGCGCGAGGGGGTGTGCCGAATCAAGAGCCACCTCTGGGAGCACCACTCCCCGGCGGCCGAAGGGCATCCGCCCACGAGCGCATGCCCATCCGCCTTCAGGCGCAAGGGCACGCGCCCACACGCGCAAGGGCATGCGCCCAACATCATGGAAGAGGAGGACAAGACCGTCCGTATAAGGCTCATCAAGGAGGCGCTCGACAAGGTGAGGCGGCTGACGGAGAAAAAGCACGAAGCCGACAAGCAGGCACAGATGGACCACGACTACATCGTCTTCGACGCCATCGACTGCCTGACGGGAGACCCCGAGCCTGACAACCCCCAAGGGTAGCCCAACCAACCCCGATTTGTATAACACTTTAATAAAACCAACCTCATGGCAAAAATCCAAAAGCAGGGATTAGATTACTTCCCGCTCACCACACACTTCGTCCACCAACGCCTGGTGCGGCGCATCATGAAACAGGAGGGCGACGTCGCCCCCCTCATCCTGCTCATCACCCTCTCGCGCAGCTATGGCGAAGAGGGTTACTACGTGGAGGCCGACCCGGACCTCTACCAAGACATCGCCTGTGAGCTGTACCAAGCCGACGCCGAGAAGGTGGAGCGCGTGCTACGCCTCGCCGTGGACACCCAGCTCTTCGACCGCCGGCTCTTCGAGGAACGGGGCGTGCTCACCTCGGCAGAGATACAGGAACAGTACCTCTTCAGCTCGCGGCGGCGCAAAAACGTGAGCCTGCACCCCGACCTCTGCCTCCTGCCACCCGAGCAGGTGGCCGAGCTGACGGGGAAGGCCGACGAAAAGCCAAATACTCTTTCTTTGACGCGCGAAGTGCCTCAAAAGCCCACGCAGCCGGAGATGCAGGCAAATGATAACAAATGTGA
>JAISIX010000024.1 GCA_031261805.1 Mediterranea sp. (in: CFB group bacteria) | reverse complement strand
TTACAGGCAAAGGCTTTCAGCCACCTTGGGCCTTTCAGGCCACCGCCCTGCGCACACACTGGTTGTGCGCAACCTACGGAGGCGCGCCGCACACACCTCATGGAACCCGGCAGCAAGCTGCCGGGCTATGAAGCTGTCACCCCTAACGGGGTGCTGACTGTGGCGGCTAATCACTCATCACTCACCGCTACTCACTAACATAACCTCCAATTTATCGGCAAACCTAACCAGCACAAAGCCGTCCTAAGTACGCTATAAACACAAGATATTCTTAGCGCCCCGCTTTTTTGTGTGCTTCAGATCTGGCTTTTGGCCATTATTGTCTATCTTTGTGCTCATAACTACCAAGTTGTGTCATATCCCACTTAGCAGCCCTATGAATCTTTCGTCGGCTGGCTATTTGAGGAGACCATGCGCAGCAGATATAAGTAAAATGAAAAGAATGCCGTCCCACCATGCATGATGGAACGGATAAGCTAACAGGATATGGAAAACGAAATAGAAAGATTGCTTGCAGAAGCAAAAGCTTTTCTAAAGCAAAAGAATTACGAAAAGGTCATCGAATGTTGTGACCAAGTCATAGCGATAGACAGTGAGAATACCACTGCATGGAACCTAAAGGGGGATGCGCTATGGTATTTGAAACGTCAAGAGGAGGCTCAGGCATGTTACGATAACGTAATCGTGTACTGTGATGAGCTTATAAAAAGAGGAGAGGCAACTGACGTAGCATGGACAGATAAGGGAGAGGCGTTGGGGTCCTTGAAGCGCTACGAGGAGGCCATCGAGTGCTGTGATAAGGCCATTGAAAAGAATTCGGAGAACGATTCAGCATGGAATAACAAAGGCTCTGTATTGTACTACCTGAAACATTATGAGGAAGCCATCAAGTGCTTCGAGAAGGCTATTGAGAAGAACCCCGAGAATGATATAGCATGGAATAACAAGGGGGCTGCATTGCACTCCTTAGGATATAATGAAGAAGCCATTAAGTGTTGCAACAAGGTTATTGATGCAAATCCGGAGAACGATATGGCATGGAATAACAAAGGCAATGCATTGCACTCTTTGGAACGTTACGAAGAGGCCATTGAGTGTTATGGTAAGGCCATTGAGAAGAATCCCGAGAACGATACGGCATGGACAGGCAAAGGCAATGCATTGAACTCTTTGGAACGTTACGAAGAGGCCATTGAGTGTTATGGCAAGGCCATTGAGAAGAATCCTGAGAACAACTGGGCTTGGCAAGGCAAAGGCGATGCGTTGAATTCCTTGAAGCGTTATGGGGAAGCCATCAATTGTTATGATAAGGCCATAGAAAAGAATCCCGAGAATAACTGGGCTTGGCAAGGCAAAGGCTATGCATTGAACTCTTTGGAACGGTACGAAGAAACCATTGAGTGTTATGGCAAGGCCATTGAGAAGAATCCTGAGAACAACTGGGCTTGGCAAGGCAAAGGCGATGCGTTGAATTCCTTGAAACGTTATGCGGAAGCCATAGATTGTTATGACAAGGCCATAGAAAAGAATCCCGAGAACGATCGGGCTTGGAATAACAAAGGCAATGCGTTGAATTCATTGAAGCGTTATGCGGAAGCCGTCAAGTGTTATGATAAGGCCATAGAAAAGAATCCCGAGAATGATTGGGCTTGGATTTCCAAAGGTAATGCGTTGAGTTCCTTGAAGCGTCATGGGGAAGCCATCGATTGTTATGATAAGGCCATAGAAAAGAATCCAGAGAATGATTGGGCTTGGATTTCCAAAGGTAATGCGTTGAATTCCTTGAAGCGTTATGGGGAAGCCATCGATTGTTATGATAAGGCCATAGAAAAGAATCCCGAGAATAACTGGGCTTGGCAAGGCAAAGGCAATGCATTGAATTCCTTGGGACGTTACGAGGAAGCCATCAATTGTTATGACAAGGCCATCGAGAAGAATCCCGAGAATGACTGGACTTGGATTTCCAAAGGCGATGCGTTGAATTTCTTGAGACGTTATGGGGAAGCCATCGATTGTTATGATAAAAGCATTGATATGAATCCCGAGAACAACTGGACTTGGATTTCCAAAGGCAATGCGCTGAATTCCTTGGGACGTAACGCAGAAGCCATTGAGTGTTATGACAAAAGTATCAATATGAATCCCGAGAACGATTTGGCATGGTTCTTTAAAGGCAATGCATTGAATTCTTTGGAACGTTACGAGGAAGCTATCGATTGTTATGACAAGGCTATTGAGATAGATCCCGAGTACGGTACAGCATGGAATAACAAAGGCAATACATTGAATTCCTTGAGACATTATGAGGAAGCCATTGATTGTTATGAAAAAGCCATTAAGATAAATCCCGAGGGCACTGTGATATGGGAAAACAAAGGCTATACGTTGAGCCTCTTGAAACGTTACGAGGAAGCCGGCTATTGTTTCAAAAAAGCTAAGTCTGATATTTACGCTGTCTTGACTATTCCCGGATTAAGTGATGAAGCGAAAACGGAGGTGATTAAATGTATGATACGAGATGAAAACTCGCTCTTCTCGAAAGTCATTGCAGGCCACGAGCAACCTAAAGACAAATATGAAGAGCTGTATGTGAACTCATGCCTAATCGTGAGTAAACTGCACGTTGTAGACGATGCTGAACAAGGCATAGCGCACTATACTACTAAGGATACTTTAAGTGTCTTATTGTTGCCGAAAGGAGGGAAGAAAGTCTCGCCTTTCCGCCTACATTCGATAACCCTGTCAAATGACCTTAGCGAGGGGCGTACGCTGATGGATTATTTGTATGGAACAGGGAAGTACACTTTGGAGGATGGGGACAATGTGGCATTGGCCGGTAGCTTTACGTTTAACAAAGATTGCCTCAATCAGTTCAGATTATATGGGAAAGAGAACAGTCAAGAAGGGACAGGTGTCAGTATTATCTTCAAAAGCAGCTTCTTTGAGAGCGGCATAAAAGCGCCATCGAGCGGCTTGCAGATAACATCGCTTGGACCAAATAGAGCCGACGAATTATCGTTCTCCGTAAAAACAGAGAGTGATGAGGGAAAGGATAGGGCAGCTCTGTTCCGTTGCATCTACGTTGACCCTGAGACGCAGCAAGTAATTGGTTTGGGGAGGAAAGAGGACTATACGTTCTATCGCGATAAGTTCAATGGCAAGGAAAGTGAGGAGGAGAGACTGCAAAAGGAGAAAGAGGTAGAAGATGAAATAGAGATATATCATAGGAAGATGGAGGAGTGCTTAAAAGCAGTGAGAGAATCCTTATGTAAGCTACGTACGATGGCCGCAAAGTTAGACCCCGCCACCGTAGGTGATTTGCTTATAGACTTGCGCTGCCTTACCAAGCATGTGGCATTCGAGGAAGAACAGGAGTGCCGCATTGTAAAGGTGAAGAACTACGTGACAGACAAGGAGGTGCATCCTACCGAAAGCTATCGGCAACTATGTATGGAATACATGCCCATAACCGGCTATGTACAAGAAGTTTGCTTTGCGCCACACTTTGAAAACATGGATGTCTATGCGGCCGAGCTGAAGAGGGTAGGCGTAAAATCCTCCCGCTCCAAACATCCATTGGCATAAGAGGTTATTCGGGATGCTATTCAGTCAGTGCATTATCTCTCCTATATGTTAATAATCCAACTTTAAAGTTGAATTGTGGGGCCTAAAGAGACGACTTCTTTAAATAATCCCTATCTTTATGCCCAAAAAGGAGGTTATGGCGACAAAAGAAGAAGTGGAGGCTTTCCTAAGCAGGAGAATGAAAAGTCCATTCACGGCAGGTGAAGCAGTTCTTTGTCTGCGAGAAGAAGAATTACTCTTTCGTAAGGAGTCATTTTCGTACGTACATTTGTCCTACCAATGTGTGGATACGAAAGAGGAGTTTACGACGACAGAGATTGACGAGGTTAATCTTTCGCAGGTATATAACCAATATCGAGTGAAATATGGTATTCCTTTCGCTGATGAAATAAAAGGGATACGGCAGTTGTATGAGCTGTCGGCTTCCAAGATGTCGAAAATATTGGGATTTGGCGAGAACCAATATCGTTTGTACGAGAACGGCGACATGCCCAGTGAGACAAATGGGAAGATATTGAGTTCGATAAAGCTTCCTTCGGTCTTTGAGACTTTCGTGATGAATGCGAGGAATCAATTTGAAGAGAAAGAATACGAGAAGATTCAGGCTAAGCTCCACAGAATCATCGAGAACGAGAAACCCAATATTAACGAGAAACTGATATTTGCCTCCTATGGCCGAGGGGCGTTGAATGGATATGCAGCGCAGTCGTATGGCAAGCTCCAGAATACGGTTCTCTATTTCTTGGAAAGATGCGGCAGTACATTCACTACCAAGATGAATAAGCTGTTGTTCTATGCGGATTTTCTGTCTTACAAGACCCATGGACAAGCCATCACTGGTTTGGGGTATAAAGCCATTCAGCATGGACCGGTACCCGTGAAGTGGGATAGAGTGTATAGCTTGCTTGACGATGTGCTTATGGAAGAAGTCGTGTTTCTGATGGGGAACTATGGGACACGGTTATGTTCTTCCCAGCCTGCCGATGAAGGATACTTTTCTCCGAAAGAGCTGACGGTCCTGGACGTTGTAGCCTCTAAGTTCAAAGAGACTTCGGCTGTTGAAATCTCGGACTTGAGCCATGCTGAGGATGCTTGGCTGCACTACCATGATGGCAAGCAACTAATTGATTATAAAGAGGCGTTTACGCTTAAAGGCATATCTGCTGTCTGAAAGGTTTGGAGCCGAACCTTTCCCCACCGGCACACGTTATTTCTATAAACAAGGAACGGTTATGTTTGGAAAAAGATTCAGATTGTGGGGTGTGGCCACGGCTTGCGCCCTTTCACTTAGTGCTCAGCAGAAGGCTGCTGACAGTTTCTACCGGTTGTCGTCCACCACGTTGAATGGTGCCGAGTATCCTTTCGAACAGCTGAAAGGGAAGTATGTGCTGATAGTCAATACGGCCTCTAAATGCGGCTTTACGAAGCAGTATGCCGACTTGCAACGCTTGTCGGAGACGTATCCCGACAAGCTGGTGGTGCTGGGCTTCCCCTGCAACCAATTTGGCAAACAAGAACCCGGTAGCAGCAAGGACATAGAGGAGTTCTGCTCCGTGAACTACGGCGTGACCTTCACCATCATGGAGAAGTCCGACGTGAAGGGCGAACAGCAGAACGCCGTCTACCGTTGGCTGACCGACAAGTCGCTCAATGGTTGGAACGAGGAGGTACCGTCATGGAACTTCTGCAAGTACCTCGTCAGCCCGGAAGGACAGCTATTGAAGTTCTTCCCGTCCGCCGTGAACCCGATGAGCGAGAAGATAACCTCCGTCATCGCTGTTAGGGGAAACATTGCGGATAGTCATATCGTCAATCAGTAATCTCACTAATCACTCTCTTCACCTCCGTGGGTTGCAAACGGCCATACACTTTGTCGCCGATGAGGACGACGGGTGCCAGTCCGCAGGCTCCTACACAGCGGAGGCAGTCGAGTGAGAAGCGGCCGTCGGGGGTGGTCTGTCCTACCTCAATGCCGAGTGTGCGTTTGAACTCCTCGAGCAGTTTCTCCGAGCCGCGCACGTAGCAGGCGGTGCCCATACACACGGAGATGGGGTGCTTGCCCTTAGGCTTCATGGTGAAGAAGGTGTAGAACGTCACCACTCCATACACGCGCGACACGGGGATGCCGAGTTGGGTGGCGATGATGCGTTGCGTCTCCTCGGGCAGGTAGCCTTGGAGGTGTTGCGCCTCGTGCAGGATGTTGATAAGCTCACCCGGGTCGTTGCCATGTCGCTTGCAGATGTCGATAAGCTGCTGGGTGGCGGTACAGGACAATTGTGCATCGGTCGATTTGTTGAAGTAGTGCGTATGTAGCAGCTGTTCGGACTGATGGCTAAGCGGATGGCCGAGAAACTCCTCGTACAATACCTTGATGTACGGGTTGTCGTGCGACTTGCGTAGCGGCTTGTTGGCATCTTCGCGATAGAGGGCATTGGCACGGGCATAGAGCACTTCGGAGTTGCCATGGTGAAGGGGCTGTCCGCCTCCGCCGATGCACCCTCCGGGGCAGGCCATGATTTCGATGACGTGGTACTCGTTGCGTCCGTTTCGGATGTCCTCCAGTAGGTGGCGGGCGTTGCCCAATCCGTGGGCGATGCCCACTTTCAGCTTAAAGCCATCGAGGTCGATGGTGGCCCGGCGCACCCCTTCGAGGCCGCGCACCTGCTCGAAGTTCACGTTCGCCAGCTGCCTGCCGGTATAGGCCTCGTACACCGAACGTAGGGCGGCTTCCATCACCCCTCCGGTAGTGCCGAAGATGGCACTGGCGCCGCTTGAGGTACCCATGGGGTTGTCGAAGGGGCTGTCGTGTGCCAATGTGAAGCCGATGTTGGCTCGCTTGATGAGGCGTGCCAGCTCACGGGTGGAGAGGGAGTAGTCCACGTCGGGCTGTTCGTCGGTCTTAAACTCGTCGCGGTCGCACTCGTACTTCTTTGCCAGGCAGGGCATGATGGACACTACCACAAGCTTTTCGCGGGAGATGCCCATCTTCTTGGCCCAATAGTTCTTGGCGATGGCGCCAAACATCTGCTGTGGCGAGCGTGCGGTGGAGGGTATGTCGAGCAGGTCGGGGAAGTGATGCTCGAAGAAGTTGACCCAAGCCGGACAGCAGGAGGTGAGGATAGGCAGGCGCACCGACGTGTCGCCCCGTAAGAAGCGGGTGAGGCGGCTGAGTATCTCCGCTCCTTCCTCCATGATAGTGAGGTCGGCAGCGAAATCGGTGTCGAATACATAGTCGAACCCCAGCTCACGCAGGGCGTACACCATTTTGCCGGTGACCAGTGTGCCGGCCGGTAGTCCGAACTCCTCGCCCAAGGCGGCGCGTACGGCGGGAGCGGTCTGTACGATGACCACCTTGTCGGGGTTGCTCAAGTCGTCCAGCAAGCGTCCGGTATAGTCGCGCTCGGTGAGTGCCCCCACGGGGCAGACGGCCACGCACTGTCCGCAGTAGGTACATTCGCTCTCGGTGAGCGGGCGGTCGAAGGCGGGGGCGATGGTGGTGTGGAAGCCACGTTCCACGGCACCCAGCGCGCCTACGGTCTGCAGGTCGTTGCATACGCTCTCGCAGCGGCGGCAGAAGATACACTTTTCCATGTCGCGCACGATGGAGGAGGTCAGCTCCCGTTTGCGGGCGGAGTGTTCGCCTCCGTTGTAGGGCATCTGCCGGATGTTGAACCGCAGGGCGAGGTTCTGCAGGTCGCAGTTCCCGCTCTTGGGGCAGGTGAGGCAGTTGTTGGGATGGTCGGAGAGGATAAGTTCGGCCACTGCCTGTCGGGCGTTCATCACCCGTAGGGTGCTGGTGCGCACCACCATGCCCTCGGTGCAAAGGGTGGCGCAGGCAGGGGCGAGATTGCGCCGGCCTTCCACCTCCACTACGCAGATGCGGCAGGAGGCGGGGCGGTTTTTCACGCAGGTGCCTTTCAGGTCGATGTGGCAAAGCGTGGGTATGTCGATGCCTACCTTGCGGGCGGCTTCGAGGAGGGTGGTTCCTTGGGGCACGGTGAGGAAGTGCCTGTCTATCTGGAGGTTTATCTGTTTCTTTTCCATACTATATAATATAAGGTGTGTATTAGCCAACTACGATGGCTTTGAATTTGCAGCGTGCCAGGCACAGACCGCACTTGATGCACTTCTCGGCCCGGATGGTGTGGGGCTTTCGCACCTCGCCCTCGATGGCATCGGCGGGGCAATTCTTGGCGCAGAGGCGACAGCCGGTGCATTGCTCGGAGACGATGGTGTAGGCCAGCATCGACTTGCACTGCTTGGCCCGGCAACGTTTGTCGCGCACGTGCTCCAGGTACTCGTCGCGGAAGTTGTCGAGGGTGGAGAGCACGGGGTTGGGCGAGGTCTGTCCCAGTCCGCAGAGGGCGGTGTCCTTGATGACCCGTCCCAGTGTGGCCAGTTTGTCGAGGTCCTGCTCTGTGCCCCGTCCGTCGGTTATCTTGTTGAGTAGCTCCAGCAACCGTTTGTTGCCGATGCGGCAGGGGGTGCACTTTCCACACGACTCCTCCACGGTGAAGTCGAGGTAGAAGCGTGCCACGGACACCATGCAGTCGTCCTCATCCATCACTATCATGCCGCCTGACCCCATCATGGAGCCTGCCGCCAGCAGGTTGTCGAAGTCGATGGGCGTGTCAAGGTGCTTCTCCGTGAGGCAGCCGCCCGATGGGCCTCCCGTCTGCACGGCCTTGAACCGTTTGCCACCCTTGATGCCACCACCGATGTCGTAGATGACCTCCCGCAGCGTGGTGCCCATCGGCACCTCTATCAGCCCTACGTTGTTGATCTTTCCCGCCAGGGCGAACACCTTCGTCCCTTTGGAACGCTCTGTGCCGATGGAGGCGAACCATTCGGCTCCTCGTTGCAGGATGACGGGGATATTGGCCAGCGTCTCCACGTTGTTCACGTTGGTGGGCTTGCCCCGGTAGCCCGACTCGGCGGGGAAGGGTGGCTTCAATGTCGGTTCGCCCCGCCGTCCCTCCATGGAGTGGATGAGGGCGGTCTCCTCGCCGCAGACGAAAGCACCCGCGCCGTAGCGTATCTCGATGTCGAAGCTGAAGGAGGTGCCGAAGAGGTGCTCGCCCAGTAGGCCGCAGACTCGTGCCTGGTCAATGGCGATTTTCAGTCGGCTGATGGCCAGGGGGTACTCGGCCCGGATGTACACCAACCCTTTGGGCGCGCCGATGGAGTAGCCGCATACGCACATCGCCTCAATGATGGAGTGGGGGTCGCCCTCCATGATGGAGCGGTCCATGAAGGCGCCGGGGTCACCCTCGTCGGCGTTGCACACTATGTATTTCTCGTTGCCTCCCTGTGCGGCGGCCAGTTCCCATTTCAGTCCGGTGGGGAAACCTCCGCCTCCCCGTCCGCGTAGACCGGAGCGTTTGATGATGTCGATTACCTCTGCCGGGCGCTGGTGTAGCAGGCAGTGGGCCAAGGAGAAGTATCCGCCTTGGGCGATATATTCGTTTATGTTTTCGGGGTCGATGAGGCCGCAGTTGCGCAAAGCCACCCGCATCTGCTTACGGTAGAAGTCGATGTGGTCGGAGTCGCTCACGCTTCGCCGCGTCTTGGGGTCGATGTAAAGCAGGCGTTCCACCTTCTGGCGTGCCACGATGTGCCGATCCACAATCTCGTCGGCATCCTCCGGCCGTACTTGTGTGTAGAAGGTACTGTCCGACGCCACCTTGACGATGGGACCTTTCTCACAGAAGCCGAAGCATCCCACGGTCGATACCTCCACGCTGTCTTGCAGTCCGTGCCGTTCTACCGCCTGCTGGAGGTTTACCGCCACTTGTCGGCTGGCAGAGGCTTTGCAACCTGTGCCACCGCACACTAATATCCGCTCTTTCCGTGTCTTGAGCGCCTGTTCTGTCTCCTCCTTGATTCGTTGCAAATCTTGGGCCAATAGGATTCTCATAATATGTCTATTCTTTAAGATTACGGCGGCAAATATAGCATTTTGTTCGGAATAGATGGCTTTGTAGACGGGAAAATGAGTGTGACTGGTATCAAAAAGATGTTTTACGGAGGAAGAGAAGGATACAGTAATCCCCTTGAAAGAGATAAAACCATCTCTTTCAAGGGGATTGCTTATTTACAAAGGCTATCGCGCTACTTCTTCGCCTCTTTTGCCTTTTTCTTCTCCGCGTTGCGTTTCTTCACGTAGTCGCTGAACATCTGGCGCCAGTTGCGGCCGTGGTTGTTGAAGTACTGTTCGCAGTTGGTCTTGTATATCTCGAAGATGGCGGATATTTGCTTCATGCTCTTGTAGTCGATGGCTTGCTCACGGGCGAGCTTGAGCTGCGAGAGGACGTACTCCGTCTCTTTCTCTGTCATGTTGGGCACAATGGACTGATAGCCTTTGAGCGTAAAGGCCACCTTGCCCACGGTGTATTTGTCGAGGATTTGCTCCACCTGCTCCTCGGTGAGCACGCGGCGGAGTTCCTTCATCAGTTTCTCGTGCACGGTGCGGGGCATGGCCGAGTCGGCTATCATCTGTCGCTCGAGCTGGCTGAGTGGCTTGCCCGTCTGCAGGTTAATGCCGGCGGGGATGGTGGTGTAGGGATGGCTGTTGTGCCAGTCGCGCACGGCGCGCAGGTGGTTGTAGATGGCGGTGGTGGCAAAGCCGGCCTTCTTCGCATCGGCGAGGTTGAGCGAGGCCACCCACTCTTTGGCTTTGGCCTCGAGCGAGGCATCGGACTTGAGTTGCTGGTAAGCTTTCGGGTCGATAAAGGGGGCCACTTGCGCAAAGGAGCGGATGGCGTTCTTGGGCATCAACTCACCCTTGTTGCCGAAGGAGAGCAGGGACGTTTCGGGTTCGATGGTGACGCGGCTCTCGTCCAGCATCTTCCGGTCGAGGCGGAACACGCGGGCGAAGAAGTCGTACACGGCGTTGCGCTTGTTGGGGCCGAAGTCGTGCTTCTCCTTGGGCAGGTGCACGTTGCTCACGGCATCGGTGGCTCCGAAGAAGCCATAGACGCGTTGCAGGTACGGAAATTCCAGCGTGGGTACAGTGGAGGTCCAGTCGCCGCCGTCGGAGACGATGAGTTGCGGGCGCGGGGCGAAGCAGGCGGCCAGCTCGGCGTTGCACGTGCCGCTACCGGCCAGCTGTATGGGCATGCCGCTCTCGCAGGGACATCCGCCGTCGAAGTGCGACGAGAGGCTCACCACGGGTGCCGCAGCGGTGTAGCGCGGGTCGAGCACGCTGAGGAGCACCGTCTGTGTGCCGCCGCCTGAGCCTCCATTCACGCCGATGCGTGTGGTGTCGATGTCCTTGCGGGCTGAGAGCATATAGTTCAGTATGAGCAGGCCGTCCATGGCTTGGATGATGTGCGCAGCGCTGCTGCGGTGGGCAGCCTCGCCTACTTGCAGGGCCGACTCACCCCAGCCGAAGAGGTCGTAGTCCACACACACGGCGCCCATGCGGGCCAGCGTGCCCATGCGTTGTTGCTGGTCCTCACGGTAGCGCCCACCGCCAAAGTGACCGTTGGGGCAGATGATGAGGGCGTGTTTGCCCTTCATCGTTGGGGTGTAGATGGAGCCACAGGTGTATAGGCCGGGTAGTGTCTCGAGGGCGAAGTTCTGCACGGTGTAGCCATCGTGCTTCCGTACCTTGGAGAGGATGGGTTTAGCGTCCTTGACGCATTGTGCCAGTACGGGATTGATGCCGAGCAGCTGGCGTACCTGCTGCCTCAACGAGTCGGCGCGTGCCGTGAAAGCTTGCTTGCCGGCATAGAGGCCGTCGAGATAGGCCAGCAGCTTCTTCCCGTCGGCATCGGTGCGGCGCGGGTATTCGTAGGCCTTGAGCTTGTAGAGGTTGCCGGGTTGTTTCACGAACTTATAGTCGAACGGTGCCAGCACGTTCGTGAGCGACTCTTCCACCGAGTAGGGGCGGATGCGGAAGTCGGCGTACGCCAGCTGTTTGCCCACCGTGTCGATGTTGTAGTGCAGGCGGATGCCGAAGCGGTGCTGAATCTCCGTCAGCACCTGCCCCAGCGGACGGACGAAGTGCGTCTCGTACCGCTGTGTTTGCGCTCCGGCCGACAATGTGGCGGTCAGCAGCGCGATAGATAGGATTCGTTTCATTTTACTGTTACTTTCTTTCCGTCCACTATCACGTTGTCCAGCGTGATGTGGTTGCAGTTCTCAAAGATTGATTTCTCTTTAGCGTCCCGTACTTGTACGTCGCGTAGCGTGATGTCGGTGATAGGGGCTTCTTCGAGGCCCACAATCTTGATGGGGGTCTTCACGCCGTCTACCGTCAGGCCGTTGATGTGTATGTCGCGGAATACCGGGGTGCGTTCGCTCTTCGGCTCGGGAGGCATCTTGCTGTATTTCAGGTTGAGCACCACGGCTTCGCGCTGGATGTTTCGCATGACGATATTACTGACGCGGATGTCCTCCACCACGCCTCCACGCCCACGGGTGGACTTGATGCGTATGCCGCGGTCGGTGCCGTCGAATACGCAGCCAGTGATGGTGACGCGCCGTACGCTACCGCTCATCTCGCTGCCTATCACCACGCCACCGTGGCCCGATAGCATGGTGCAGCCGGTGATGGTGATGTTCTCGCAGGGCGCGGCGAGCCGTCGGCCTTGCGCGTCGCGGCCTGACTTGATGGTGATGCAGTCGTCGCCCACGGAGATGTGGCAGTTGGCGATGTGCACATTGGTGCACGACTCGGGGTTGATGCCGTCCGTGTTGGGCGACTCTATGTTGTGGATGGTGATGCCGTCGATGGTGACGTTGTCGCAGAACTCGGGGTTCACCGTCCAGAAGGGCGAGTTGATAATCTTCACCCCCTCAATGCGCACCCGCTTGCAGCGCAGGGGCTGGATGAAGGGCGGCCGGAAGAAGCGGCGGTCCCACATTGAGGCGTAGTCTTCGTTGATTTGGGCGCGGAGGGAGGCTACGTTGTTGGCCAGCTCCCACATCGGCTGGTACTTGTTGAGGTCGCGGCGCCCGTGCTCTTTCAGGTCTACGACGATGCGGTAGAACTCCTTCCACCAAGCCGAGCCTTGCCCGTCGAGGGTGCCTTCGCCCTTGATGGTGATGTTCTCGGCATCCACGGCGTAGATGAGGGGCTGGAAGCTCTTCATCACGATGCCCTCGTGACGCATCTCCACGAAGGGCATGTAGTCGTCGAAGTGGTCGGAGAAGCGGAGCGTGGCGCCTGCCTCCAGCTCAAGGGTGATGTTGCTCTGAAGGCGTATACTGCCGGTGAGGTAGATGCCCGCCGGGAAGTAGAGCGTTCCGCCACCATCGGCGCTCAGCCTGCCGATGGTGGCGTTGATGAGCCGGGTGTTGAGCGTTTGGCCATCCGGCTTGGCGCCGGCTTTCAGCATGTCGACACGTTCGGCGCGCAATGTGTTGCCGAAGGCGAAGAGTCCAACGAGGGACAGGAGGATGGTTTGTACTTTCATTCGGATGGTATTTGTTTCTTGTTTATTGGTTCCGGCCTTTCGCTTTTTTAATTGGCTGCGTAAACTCGTGTTCACCGCTTCCTACCGTCTGCGGGTGGTCGTTGTCGGGCAGCACGACCGTGGCTGTGCTGCCTTGGGGCACGCTGAGGTGGAGGTTGAACTCTCCGTCTTTGTGGGTCCAGCTCACGCCAATGTTTCCGAAGGTGCTGCGGTAGGAGGCTTTCAGCCAAGTGAGGTCGCCCACCGGCTGGGGTGCTATGGTGAAGGTGAGGTAGCCATCGTGGGTGGTCAGCCCCATCAGGGAGGCGAAGAACCACTCTTCTATCTGTCCCATCATGAAGTGGTTCCACGACGCGCCTTTGCGGGGGTCCCACTGTTCGGTGAGGGTGGTGGCGCCCATCTTGAGCTGGAAGCCGTAGCCGGGTGCGTCGTCGTGGGCGAAGAGGCGGTACACCACGTCGTCGCGACCGGCCCGTGCGAGGGCTTGTATGAGGTAACGGTTGCCCACATCGCCGGTGGTGAGGCGATTGCCATGGGCTTCCACGTCTTTCACGAGGTTGGCCAGCACGCCCGCTTTGGCGGTGGATGTCGGCGTGAGGTCGAGGAAGAGCGGCAGGGCGTTGCTACACTGGCTACCGGTGCCGTACTGCTTGGTGTCGGAGTGGTAGAAGTGGCGGTTGAACGCCTGCTTGATGTCGTAGGCTAAGTCGACGTATCGTTTGGCGTCGTAATAGTTGCCCACGGTGAGGGCGGCTTCTTTCATGTAGTCCACCATCATGTAGTAGTGGGCGGTAGCCACGAGCGGCACGGGCGTATTGTGCGAGAAGCCGGCGCGGAAGTCGCCGTAGTCGTACCAGTCGCCCAGGCCGAAGGCGAGGATGTGGTCGTCGGCGCGGGTGCCGAGGTAGTCGATGTAGCGCCGCATCTGGTCGTAGTACTCGCGTATGAGCGAGTCGTCGGCATAAGCCTCACGGTACATGAAGGGGAAGACGATGAACGACGCTCCCCACTCGGGCGACTCGCCGAAGGTATTGATGCCGCCCCCCGGGAAGATGGTGTACTCGGGAGCGGTGGTGGGGATGGCTCCGTTGGGATGCTGGGCGTCGGCCATGTCGCGCATGATTTGCTTGCCGAAGGCTCGCAGGTCGTAATTGTAGAGTAGCCCCGGACCGTTGAGGTGTATCTCCTCGAGCCAGCCCAACTTCTCACGGTGGGGGCAGTCGGTGAAGACGGACTGCATGTTGCTACGCACGGCACGGTCGATGAGACGGTGCGTGGCGTTGAACAGGGGGTTGGAGCACTCGAAGGTGGAGAGGGTGGGGGCGGAGTTGTAGACGAAACAGGACTGTGCCTTTCGTAGTACGGGGAGGCCGTCGGGGTTGGCCTCACCCTCCATCACGGCACCTTCGACCTGTATGTAGCGGAAGCCATAATAGGAGAAGCGGGGGTGCCACGTCTCCTCGCCGCCGCCACGGAGCGTGTACACGTAGTAATAGGGCCGGCCCGTCTGTCGCTGGTCGCAAGCGCCTTCGGGGGTGAGGCGTTCGGACACCAAGAGGGTGACGCGTTGGCCTTGCCGTCCGCGCACGGTGATTTCCGGAAATCCTGCCAGGTTCTGCCCCATGTCCATCACGAAGGCCGAAGGGGCGACGCTCCGCTTGGTGGTGCGGCTGGCGCTGGCCACCTCTTGAGGGGTGAGGCGATGGGTGGTCTGTACGTCGTAGCGTTCCATGATTTTCACCGGCAGGCCGAGTTGCGGACGGAGCACTCCCTTGGGGGCCTCTTGCAGCACTACGCGGTGCCAGCGGTCGAGGTCGAAGCGGGGTTTGTCCCATCCCCGTTGCTCAAGGCGGGCGTCGTAGTCCTCGCCGCCGTAGATAGAGTTGTAGGTGACGGGGCTGAGGGAGTAGGCCCAGTCGGCATTGGAGATGACGCTCTCGCTATGCCCGTCGGCATACTGCACATCGAGCCTGAAGCAGAGGGTGGGTGGGCCGAAGCTGACCTGTAGCTTGCGGTAGCGCTGGCTGTCCTGGGCGTTGTAGAACCCGTTGCCCAAGAGCACACCTACGGCGTTGAAGCCAGTTTGTAGGCGTTCGGTCACGTCGTACGTGTTGTAGAAGAGGGTTTTGTCGTAGTCGCTCCAAAGCGGGGCAAACTCGCTGTCGCCCACCTTGCGGCCGTTGATGGATAGCTCGTAGAAGCCCAGCCCACAGATGTAGGCGGTGGCTTTCTCGATGTGTGGTTCCAGCTTGAACTCCCGTCGCAGGTAGATGCTCTTGGCGGAGAGCGTATCGGCTGCCGCCCAAGCGGCTTTCACTTCGGGTTTCTTCAACTCGCCGCCGGTGTAGGTACGGCCTTGGGGGATGTGTGCGTCGGCACGGCTGATGGCGCCTATCCAGTGGGCGCATTTGAGAGGACCCTCTTCGGCACCTTGTGCCCCCGGCAGGAGGCAGAACAGGAGGAGGAAGAGGGTGTAAAGGCTTTGTTTTCTCATTCTTTTTGTTTTAGTCATAGCACATCTTTGCAAACGATGCGTTGAAGCCCGTCGGCTTGTCCCACTTGTTTGCCGTCCACAAAGATACGCAATCCTTTGCCACGGTGGTAGCGGTTGCCCAGCTTATCCCATAGGATGGTGATATTCCGGCCGTGGTAGAGCACGTTGTCGAGGCAGAACCAGTCCCATTTGCCGGCAGGCAGGAGGGGGTTCACCTCGAGCGTGTTGTCCAGGCGGGGACGCAGGCCGATAAGGCCGGTGATGAGCAGGTCGTTGAACGTGGAGTGGTTGTAGTAGCGGCTGCGCTCACGGTCGCCCATGAGCCAGTAGCCGGTGGTCTCGTCGAGGTACTCGCCTATGTAGGGCAGCCCGCGGTAGTGTTGCGACTGCACGTACAGCTCCATCTGTCGGAAGTAAACGCTGTCGGTCAGCACGGGTTGCGGGTAGTTGTTCAGGTAGTTGGCCATGGCGGTGAGCGTCTGCGCAGTAGCGAAGGGCCAGATAGCTCCGTCCCACTCGCACTTGCCGAAACCATGTGAGCGGAAGAGCGGGTGGCGGCGTTCGGCGGTGGTAAGGCCGAAGGGTGCGGAGAAGCCTTTCGCGTCCGTCACCTGCCGCCAAGCTTCGCCGTACTGGCGGGTGGTGTCGGGCAGGTTGAAGTACCAGGGGATGTAGCCGATGGCCTCGCGGACGTTGGCGGAGGAGTCGGGACGCAGCGTCTCGAAGAACTGCTGGCGCTCGTTCCACAGCTTCCCTTGCACGAGGTGCCTGAGCGTGTCGGCTTGTAGCTCGTACTGCCGGGCCTCGGCCTCGTGGCCTCCCAGCCGCTCGATGGTGGCCAGCGCGCGGGCATTGCCGTACATATAGCTGTTGATGGTGGGACGGGCATACTGCTTGCGTCGTCCGCCGCTGATGGACTCTTCCATGCCGTCCTGCACGTCGGCCTGCCAGTAGAGGCCGCTCGCGAGGCGGTGCGTGGTGGCCCAGCGATGGTATTCGTTCTCCAAGTCGTGGGTCATGTTGAGCAGGTATGCCTTGTCGCCGCTCACCTTGTAGCGTGCCAGTACGGCATCGGCGTTCCAGGAGCTGAACTTATTCATCTTCTTCATCGGCCCACCTTCGTTGCCCCGATACCAGGTGTGGATGATTTGGTCGAGGTACTTGGGGTCGCGTATCCAACGGCTCTCGTAGAGGTGGTGTCCGATGGCGCAGGCGATGAGGTTGTACTTGTCGGCGTAAGAGCGTTGTACGAGGAACTCCGTCATGCCGTAGCCCACGGGTGTCTCTTCGATGTGCTTGCGCAGTGTCCACCAGCGGTAGTAGAACATCTCCTCGAAGTTGCGCTGCGGGCACTCGAACAGGGGGATGTTGTGTTCCATCCACTCCGCAGCCTTGGCGTTGGGGATGGCGGCTACCACGTTCTCGTCCTCCATGCCGTTGAAGTAGTCCACGTAGTGCCTGAAGTTGTCGAACCGGAGGACGGCGGCGTGGCCGTCGGCATCTTGCGAGGCCGACTTCAGGTGGGCGATGCGATACTCCGCCAAGGGAGCCTCGTCGCCTGCCCCGGGCAGGTCGAAGGTCTGGTCGGCGGGCGTGTCGGGCGTGGGGAAGGCCGGCTCCTCGCCGGTGCGGAAGACGATGCGTTCGATGCTATGCACAGGGGCATAGAACATGCGCAGACCCACCCGTTTGCCATCCACGTTCACTTGTATGTTGCGGTCGGCCACGGAGAGGAAGGCCTCCACGTGGTAGATGCGTCCCGGTTCGTATTTCATCATGTTCTGGTAGCGGGCACCACCTTTGGCACGGAACTCGCCGTCGGGTGTCAGCTCAAGGCGCGAGCAGGCGGTGCCGTGCTTGTCTACGAAGTCTATCTGCAACGTGCCCCGGTTGTTCTGTGCGGCTTGCAGGTCGAAGGAGACGCGTAGCGTCCGAGTGGCGGGAATCTTGCGCGTGGCCTTGGCGTACTCAAAGGGGTCGCGGTCCTGCAACTTGAGCCACTGCCCGTCGATGCTCACGGGTGCCCAGAGGGGTGAGTAGATGTTCCACGTCGTGAGGTCGGCCAGTGTATGGCATTGAGCGAAGTCATCGTCGGCCTGTGCCGTGGCTTCGGTCTGTACGGGCACGGGGATGCGCGACACCCACATATCTTCCTTGTTCACGCTGTAGGCCACCCACAGGTCTTTGTCGCCCGGAGTGCCGTTGCCCTCCTGTATACCGCGGGTGTATTGCGGCCCGTACGACTTATAGTTACCGCCGTAGCGCATGGGGGGGAAGTCGCCGTGCACCAGCCCCAGCGTGGTGTACTCCAGCCCGTCGGCGCTTAGCGAGATGCCCAGTGGCCAACGATATTCGGCGGGGTTGTACACCGTGGCGTAGCTGCCGTCGGTGAGGCGTTGCCCCCATATCTTTGCGTTGCTGTTCACAAAGCCTTTGGCCCGTAGCACCGGCTCGGCCCAAGTATGCCCGCCGTCGTCGCTGATGGAGGTGAGGGCGTGCTTCCAGAGGCAGGCGATGCGTCCGTCGGGCAGCGTGTAGCTGTTGAAGGCTTTGTATCCCTTGGCCAGCGGCAGGTGCGGGTCGTTGCGGTCGGCCTCCTCTACCCATTGCATCCAGTAGAGGGGGTTGTCGAGTATCTCTTGGCAGGCCTGGCGGAACCCCTTGTCGCGACTCTTCGTGAAGAAGGGGTAATGGGTGTTCTTGGCGTTGGAGCCATGGTTGTAGTAGATGAAGTAGATGGGCCCGAAGGTGCCGTCCTTGTGTATCTCGCGTGCCACGCGACCGATGCCGTTGCCGTCGTTGGGGTCGTCTTTAGCGTCGAGCGCCACGCCGTAGTTGGCCAGGGTGATGAGCCGTCCCGATTTCGACACGTAGAAGCCCACCCGTTGATGCATGATGGCAATGAGACCTTTTGCCACCTCGCCCGGCTTGGTGGGCTTGGTGAATCCGTCGGGCACCTGGTAGGGCGGGAATAGCACCTCGGGGTTTGTCCAATGATAACCGTCCTCAGAGGTCATCAGCAGTGTGCGCGAAGGCGGCACGTGCTCGCTCACCGGGTCGGATAGGTATTGGTAGTAGAAACGCCCGTTCCAATAGGCCAGCATCGGCTGATGGTTGTAGGTCCACCCTTCGCCGTTGGCTGCGTCGGGGCGCTGGCGGTTGGCTCGCACCAGCTCGATGTTGTGCACACCTATCACAGGCGAAAGCCCGCCGTCGTGGCGGGCAGGGTTGGACAGCTGTGTGCCCGAATAGAAAATGCGGTCGGTATCCTGTGCCGAACTCTTGGCCGAACTCTGTGCCGCTGGACTTTGTGCCCAAGTGCCCACCGCCATCGCGGCGAGCGCGCACGATATAAATAAGATACGATTCTTCATGTCTGATTATCCTGATTCTTCATTCTTTATTCTTCATTCTCAGTTTATCCACGACCGCCTTCGACGCCCGGAAAATGGTGCCATGCTTATGTCCTTTGGGGACGCTGATTTCATGGGTCACGTCGGTGAAGGTCTTGAAGTCGCGGGTGCGCATGGCTCCGTATATCTTCTGGCGGTAGGCATCGAAGTAGATGAGGTAGTCGTCGCCCACCTTTGCCACGGTAGGCCCTTCGGTGTACTCCTC
>JAISIX010000007.1 GCA_031261805.1 Mediterranea sp. (in: CFB group bacteria) | reverse complement strand
AAGAGTGATGATGAAAAGGATACTATTATATGTCTTGACGGTAGCAACAGTGGCATTTGGCAGCTGTGACTTGAACATCAACGACCAAGACCCTAACTACCCGGACAACAATCAAATTTCAGCGAAAATCATTTTCCCCTCCATTACGGTTGCCGCTGCCGCCGCCATCGGTGGAGAGATGTACAATAACGCGGGGTTCTTCGCCCAATACTATGACCAAAAGCCCGAGTCAAACCAATACAACGCCTTGTGTGAGTACAAATTCACCGAGTCTTCACAAGAAATAGACTACTCCTACAATCTCCTGTTTTCGGGAGCTTTGGAAGATGCGCAACAGGTGTTGGAGAAAACAGACAATGAAGCGGCTCAATTTGCCACCACCGTACTTCGAGCCTATATCTTCCAAGTCTTGGTGGACAACACCAGTGACATCCCTTATACCGAAGCTCTTCAAGGCTTGAGTAACCCCATGCCCAAATGGGATAAAGGGGAGGACGTGTACAAAGGAGTGTTGGGTGAACTGGATGCAGCAGAGGCCAAATTGACCGATAACAGCTCTTTTGATATGCCCGACTTATTACTCAACAACGACCTATCTCAATGGATTGGATTTGCCAATGCGCTTCGTTTGCGCATGTATCTTCGCTTCATTGATGCGGGGGTAGATGCTGACACGTATACGGAAAAAGTTAAATCATTGGTCCAAAACAATGATTTCTTTACCGGAGACATCGCATTGGACTGCTTTGTAGACGAAAGTCAAAGACGCAACCCGTGGTATGAGACGAATGCTGTGGAGTTGACTGCCAATCACTGTGCCGCCTATCCGTTGGTTGAATATCTAAAAGAGATGAGTGACCCCCGTATAGAGTATGGCATAGACAAGGCGAGCGCCAGCAGCACTTATGTCGGCCAGCTCCCTGGTGGAAAAACACACATGCAGGAAATACTGGGTGTGGACAATTGGAAAAACAAGAATGTAAGCGCAATCAACTACATTGACCCAGCCAAACCCGTCTACTTCTTCACGCAAGCAGAGCTACAGTTCCTCATTGCGGAAGTATATGTGCGTTTCTTGAATGATGACACAGCCGCGCAAAAAGCTTATGAAGCAGGTGTGACAGCCGACTTCATGGTCCGCAGCAAAGAAGTATCCAGCTTAGCAGGAAAAGAGAGTGCTATCTTGGACGGCACAGGCAAATGGAGTACAGCCACCACGCCAGAGGCCAAACTAAACCTGATATACATGCAGAAATGGGTAGCGCTTTTCTACATGGACCACATGGAGGCATGGAGCGAGATACGCCGCACGGACGTTCCAAAACTATCCGCACATACTGCCGCCGAGATAGAGAAAGACCCCACCGTATATACCCCAGGAGAGCTGATTGCCCCATGGACGAATGGGTTGGAAGCAGGAGGGCTAATGAAGCGCATGACGTATCCCCTCAGTGCACGCCAACAAAACACCAATACGCCCGAAGGCGTACCGGGTAGCACGCCGGTTTGGTGGGATATTAAATAAGGAAAGAATAACATAGAACATTGAATAGATGAAAAAAGTAACATATAGCCTGTTAGCGTGCCTGTTGATTGTAATTGCATCGTGTGATAAATCGACATACGACACATCTGTGATCACCAAATACGTGACGCTGGAGAGATTAGGAGATGCCAATATTGTTGTCACGAAAGGCTCAACCTATGTAGAGCCGGGATATACGGCAGAGTTGGAAGGCCAAGACGTTTCATCCTCCGTAGTAATAACAGGGACGGTCGACACCAATACCACTGGCATTTATGTGCTGACCTACTCGGCAAAGAACAAAGATGGATTTGAAAAGAAATTCACCAGAACCATCTATGTGGCCGACGCAACCCCCTCACCTCTGGAATCAGGTGTCTATACCGTAGCATCAGGGACACAACGTGTAGCATCCAGCGGTAACACCGCATATAGCGGTTACGACATAGCCATCTACCAAACGGCTCCAGGCATCTTCTACACGACCGACTATTGGGGCGGCTATTACGACCAGCGCGCCGGCTACGGAACCGACTATGCCATGGCTGGGGAATTCACGTTGAATGCCGACAAGACATTGACATTGAACAGTAGCCATAACAACGGATGGAATGATGGTTTAAATAGCTTGCTCGACGCTACCTTGAATGCGACCAATGACACCCTCCGATGGACTGCCCGCTATACGCCAGAAGGTGCTTCGTACGATTTTAAAGTGATATTAACGAAAAAATAAGAGGATTATGAAGAAATATATGATATTGCTATTCGCAGCCTTGGCCTTTGCTTTCACCGCGTGTGATGATGACACCGAGCCGGGTGGCACAGCCGTCGAGAAAATGGCAGGAGACTGGTGGGTGACGATAGATGTCCTGCAAGACGGACAGTTACAGGAAGACCCTTATGGGCTGGGGCACCTCCGCATGAGCACCTACAACACGGCCGCCAACGTACCCACCGAGATGTGGCTGGACGATGAGGAGCACTTCTGGGACTATAAAGTCAAAGTAACAGTGGACTACGCAAAGCGTACTTTCTCGACTGATGGCTTTGTGGAAAATATAAAGTATGACTCCAAGGTGAAGATTACCGATGGCAAGATAACAGCTGGCGCTGCTGTCACCCCCAGTGGCAAGCCTGCCGATAAGATAGAGTATAAGGTGGAGTTCGACGACGACTCGAACGGATTGGTCTATGTCGTCACCGGATTTAGGCGCACAGGCTTCTCCGCCGACGACTTCTAATGCAAGAGGAATATACCTAAAAACATAAAATCTCTCGAAAGGGAGACTTCACAGGTGTTATTTCTTAGTTCCTAACAAAAAGAAAGAAATAGCCGAAGGATAGGTGAGCTGGGAAGCCCGCCTATTTTTCTTGTATGATGGCGAATAGCTACATCTCCGTAATCCGATAAGGGTGCTTTACCGCCGCATGGGCTGCCCGTTGCGCTATCTCTTTCTGCTCGGGGGTGACGTTGGCAGGGCAGTAGCTGTTGCCTACGACGTTGCGCTTGAATATTTTCTCGAACCAAGTGCAGGCGGCTGTATATCGGCCTACGCCGAGGTTGAGGTGATAGCCATCCCGATTGAGGTGGTCGCCCAAGGAAGAAGTGCGTGCGTTCTGGATGGCGGTGCCTGAAGGGATGATGATTTTAATCTTTTCCATCTTGGCGGCACGCTTCACGGCATCTACGATGGCGTGGTACATCTCCAGTTGGTTACGGTGGTAACGGGGAAAGTCGGCGTGCGTGGAGTTGGAGGCGTAGGCCCACGTCTGGTGCAGCATCAGCTTGGTGTGCTTGGGCAGGTGCGCTTTGACATAGGCAACCAGCTCGGGGAGCGAAGCCCGAAAAGTCTCAAACTTGCCCGAGAAACCGCTCACCTGTTGCAGGCTCACGTAGTCCCAATCTTCGTCGGCCAGCGCCTTTTCCAAGGTTTCGTGAGGTGTCTCTACCAGCCGTCCGTCCACGCCTATTTTCCGGTAAGCATAAGCGGGCAGGTTGCCGCGGACATTCTTCACGTGCCGCTCCAGCGAGCAACCGCCAATGTACATATTGCCAATGATGGTGGTGAAGCCGTCGGCAGCGGCCAACTCATGCAAGTTCTGCTCCACAGCATCTTGCGAGAAGCTGTTGCCAATGGCCAGAATCTTAACTACTTTCTGCGCATAAGCGCTTCCCCCTGCCACAAAACAGAGCAGGAGGAACAAACTAAAGAGATACGTTTTCTTTTGTTTCATAGGTTATCAAAATTATAAGTTCAAGGTTGAATGAAGGAGACTACGAGGCGGCCGAACGTTACTTGTTCAGCCGCCACTCGAAGCCATCTTTCGTATCTTTGATTTCGAAGCCGAGGGCAGTGAGCGTGTTGCGAATCTCGTCGGAGGTAGCCCAGTCTTTGTTGGCTTTCGCCTTCATGCGTTGTTCGAGCAGCATGTCGACCACCTTGCCGTAGGCTGCCTCCCGACTGTCGGACGACCCTTTCTCTTCCTTCAGGCCCATGATGTCGAAGCAGAAGGTACGGAAGAGTTCCTTGAGTGCCTGCAAGTCGGAGGCAGAGAGGGTGAGATGTCCGGCCACCACGCTGTTGATGATGCGGGCACCTTCAAACAGCTGGGCAATGACGATAGGGGTATTCAGGTCGTCGTCCATCGCCTCTTCGCAACGGGTACGCAGCTCTTGCACATTTATTTCCTTGGAGGAAGAGGAGGCAGGCGTGAGTTTCTCGAGTGCATCAACAGCTTCCATCAGTCTTTGCAATCCTTTCTCGGAGGCTTGCAAGGCTTCGTTGCTGAAGTCGACCGTGCTACGGTAGTGCGCCTGCAGGATAAAGAAACGGATAGTCATGGGCGTGTAGGCCTGCGTGAGCAGGGGATGCGTGCCGGTGAAGAATTCCTCCAGTGTGATGAAGTTCCCCAATGACTTGCCCATCTTAGTGCCGTTGATGGTAATCATGTTGTTGTGCATCCAGTAGTGCACCATATCGTCGCCCTGCGAGGCTACCGACTGCGCTATCTCGCACTCGTGGTGCGGGAAGATGAGGTCCATGCCGCCACCGTGTATGTCGAAATGTTCGCCCAGGTATTTGCGCCCCATGGCGGTGCACTCGGCGTGCCAGCCGGGGAAGCCGTCGCTCCAAGGCGAAGGCCAGCGCATGATGTGCTCGGGCTGTGCCTTTTTCCACAGGGCAAAGTCGGCGGGGTTGCGCTTCTCCTCCTGCCCGTCGAGTTCGCGGGTGGTGTTGAGCACATCGTCGAGGTTGCGTCCCGATAGCTTACCGTAGTGATGGTCTTGGTTGTATTTCGCCACGTCGAAATAGACGGAGCCGTTGCTCACGTAGGCATATCCGGCATCGAGTATCTTCTGTACCAGCTGTATCTGTTCGATGATGTGCCCCGAGGCGTGCGGCTCAATGCTGGGCGGGAGAACGTTGAGCGCCGTCATGGCTTGGTGGTAACGAATGACGTAGTGTTGCACCACCTCCATAGGTTCCAATTGCTCCAGACGGGCTTTCTTCTCAATCTTGTCCTCTCCCTCATCGGCATCGTGCTCCAAGTGCCCCACATCGGTGATGTTGCGCACATAGCGCACCTTGTATCCCAAGTGGGTGAGGTAACGGAAAAGCACGTCGAAGGTGATGGCTGGGCGGGCATGGCCCAGATGGGCGTCGCCGTACACGGTAGGACCGCACACATACATACCCACATGGGGAGCATGAAGCGGGACAAAGAGTTCTTTCTTCCTATCTAAAGTATTGTAAATGGTAAGTTGATGTTCCATAATGTCTTATATTAATTCTATCGGGAGGCAAAGGTAGCACAAATCTACCAAGATTTAAAACATCGGACGTACCATTTTAAAGCCTTGCCGCCGCCATCCTTGCGTACATTTCCACGAAAGCGGCCTGCGTGAGCAGCCACTTCTGCGGGTCGTGTCCGGGTTGGTCGCCCCAGTCGGCGTCAAAGAGTCCTTGTGCGTCGCGGGCATGAAGCCAAGCGTAGTCCAAGCTCCGCTGGAAGTCGAGCAGGTATTCCTTGTTACCATCCAGCCTGTATAGCTCGATAAAGCCACGCAACATCACGGCCGTAAACCAGATGTTGCCTTTACGGGGCAGGCGAAAGCTGGTCTTTGCGTCATCAGCATTGGTAAAAGGCTGCAGGAAATATTGATAGCAGGCTTTGGCCAATGTTTGCGCCTGTTGCAGGTAGGTCTCCTCTTTGGTGAGGCGGTAGAGCAGGGCGGCAGCTTGCATCATCTGTCCACTGTTGTAGGCGTACTTGGCACGACCAATATGTTGTTCGAGGTTGATATTGTCGAAATAGAGATGGTCAGCAGGGTCTTCCAGATGCTGCTGGGTCCAAGCGTACAAGGCTTTCCCCTGTTGGAGGTAAGCCGGGTCGTGGGTGGCTTGGTACAGTTTAAGAGCCAATACGGCAGCGGGAGCATTGGAGCAAGTGTTCTTCGACTTCTTCTTTTGCTCGCACCAATAGATGCCTCCACCCAGCACTTCGTCCTCGCCGCTACGGACAAAGGTCCATATCAGCTTGGCTTTCTCAAGGTAGGATTTCCGTTTGGTCAGCCGGTAGCAGTCGGCAAAGTCGATGCCCAGCCAGATGTTGTCGTCGTAGAAACGGTCGGAAAGGGGTGCCTTCGCGATGTAGGAGGAGTAGGCTGCAGGCGTTCGGCGCGTGTCGAAGTAGGCTTCCAGCCCGGGAAGCACCCGTTCATCAAGCTGTTTCTTGTACGCCGGACTGCCGGTGGCTTCCAACAGGGCACTTGTAGCGGAGAAGGTACCCGAGTAGGGCCAGAGATAAGAATATTCGTTGGGTTTCTCGGCTTGGCTCTCCGAAGCCAGATAGGTGGCTTTGTAGGCCTCATCGGCAGGATATTGCTCATGCAGCAGGCAGGTGCCTGGCGTGCCATAGTGGCGATAGATGCTGTCCAATGTCTGCTGTGCCCGGTCCACATCGGGTTGATTGCCGGCCAAGGCCAGCGTACAGGCGATACTTAATAAAAGATGAGTCATAAGGTTTGGGGTTAAGTGGGTTATTTCGATTCGCTATTTGTATCCCTCCGCAAAGGCTGTGGAGATGGAGTTGTCGTACCCCCGACAGACCTCTGCCGCAAAGTCGTTGCCACATCGAATCAGCTTGTCCCAGGTAGCTTCGTCCACACGGTCGAGGTCACGGTAGCGGACATCGTATTTCAACAGGGCGTAGATAAGGCCGGCGTTGAAGTTGTCGCCTGCCCCCACGGTGCTCACCGCCTCAAGCGGCGCCACCGGGTACTCTTTGCTCACAAGGTTGGTGCGGAGCGATACGTTCTCGCCTCCTGCCGTGCAGATAAAACGAGGACAATAGAACTGAATCTTATCTCGATAGATGCGGTCTACGTCCGTCAAGCCATACATATTGGAGAAGTCGTCCACCGAGCCTCGCACGATGTCGGCATACTCCAGGTTCTCGATAATGGTAGGTGCCAACTTGATGGCCTCATCCTTGTGAGGAGTACGGAAGTTGGGGTCGTAGTAGACAATGGCCCGCTTCTCTCTTGCCTGGTCGAGCAGTTCGAGGATCCTCTCGCGCAGGAGGGGGTTCAGCGCATAGTAGGACCCGATGATGACGATGTCGTCTTCGTCCAGCGTGGGGTAGACGACATCGAGACGTTGCTCGGGATAGTCGTTGTAGAAAAGATATTCGGCATTACTCTGTTCATCGAGGAAGGCGAGCGAGACGGGCGACTTACCGTCGGGGAATATATTGATATGACTGGTAGAGATATGGTTGTCGCGCATAAACTCCAAGATAAGCTTGCCTACCCGGTCATTGCCGGTCTCACTGACGAAGGCCACGTTGACCCCCATGCGCCCCAACGATACAACGCAGTTGAATACCGAGCCACCCGGCACCGCCACCGAAGGTTGGTTTCCCCGGAAGAGGATGTCGAGGATGGTTTCGCCGATGCCGATTACTTTCCGCATAGTGACCGCGATTTTTCGCCCAGGTATCCGCCATGGTGGCGTTTGGAATAGTCGGCAATGGTGAATCCGGTCTGCTTCATAGTCTGCACCACCAGGATGTCGCCAATGACGGTCATCACCGTAGTGGAAGTAGTGGGTGTCATGCCCAGCGCACACACCTCCGCCGGATGTCCGGTGGGGAGACATACATCGGCTTCACGGGCCAGCGGGCTGTCGGGGTTGCCGGTGATAACGATAAACCTCAGGTCGGGGTCGAGATTGTGCGCTAAGCGGGTCAGCTCCACTATCTCGCGGGTCTTGCCGGAGTTCGAGATTAGCAGTAGCAGATCGTCCTTCTGCAGGATGCCCAAGTCGCCATGCTGCGCTTCGCTGGGATGTAGGAAGACCGACGGAATGCCGGTAGAACAGAAAGTGGTGGCGATGTTCATGGCTATTTGCCCGGCCTTTCCCATGCCGGAGGTCACCAGTTTGCCTTTCTTTATATGTATTTGCTCCACAATCAAGGCCACGGCTTTCTCGTAAGCATCCGTCACCGGAATATTGAGTACAGCCTGCGCCTCTTGTTGGAGGAGTTGATGGATGGAATCTATCATCATATCTATGTTTTAATTCGCAAATATCCGCAATTTTCCATAAACAGCAATAGCTTTTATTGTATTTTTGCGGCATCAACTCATTAAGGAAGTATAAAACAATGCATTGCAACATACATACCCTGCCCAACGGGCTACGCATCATCCACGAACCCACCCTCTCGAAAGTATCCTACTGCGGTTTTGCCATCGATGCCGGCACGCGCGACGAGGCAGAGACGGAACAAGGGATGGCCCACTTCGTGGAGCACCTCATCTTCAAAGGCACCGGGAAACGGAAAGCTTGGCACATCCTTAACCGCATGGAGAACGTGGGTGGCGACCTCGACGCCTATACCAACAAAGAGGAGACGGTGGTCTACGCCTCCTTCCTGAACGAGCACCTCGAACGGGCCACCGAACTGCTGGCCGACATCGTGTTCCACTCCACCTTCCCTCAACACGAGATAGAGAAAGAGACGGAGGTGATTGTCGACGAGATACAGTCGTACGAGGACACCCCTTCAGAGCTGATCTTTGACGACTTCGAAGAGATGCTCTTCCGCCACCATCCACTGGGGCGAAACATCCTTGGCAAGCCAGAGCTACTGCGGAAGTTCCGCACCGCCGACGCCCTCTCCTTCACCCATCGCTTTTACCGTCCGTCAGGCATGGTATTTTTTGTGCAGGGGCAGTACGACTTCAAAAAGATTCTTCGCTTGGCCGACAGGTACCTGGCCGACATCCCCGCCTTACCCACCCAGAGCCACCGCACGCCTCCCCTGCCCTACGTGCCCGAGCACCTCACCATAGACAAAGACACACACCAGGCACACGTCCTGATTGGCAGTCGTGGCTACAATGCCTACGACGACCGACGCACTGCCCTCTACCTACTGAACAACCTCCTCGGCGGGCCGGGCATGAACAGCCGCCTGAACGTATCGCTCCGCGAGCGCCGAGGCTTGGTGTACAACGTGGAGTCCAACCTCACCTCCTACACCGACACCGGCGTGTTCTGCATCTACTTCGGCACCGACCTCGACGACCTCGACACCTGCATCCGCCTCACCCGCAAAGAGCTAAAGCGCCTACGCGACACGCAACTCACCGCCACGCAGCTGGCCGCCGCCAAGAAGCAACTCATCGGACAAATCGGC
The DNA here is from genome assembly GCA_031261805.1 of Mediterranea sp. (in: CFB group bacteria). GTDB lineage: Bacteria > Bacteroidota > Bacteroidia > Bacteroidales > Bacteroidaceae > Bacteroides. The sequence goes on along the minus strand of JAISIX010000007.1, from coordinate 1,216 downwards.
GTAGCCTCGGACAACTTCGAGAACAACGCCCTCGGCATGGCCAAAGTTTTCCTGCACTACAACCGTTACGACACTCCCGAAGCCATCTACGCCCGCATCCAGGCACTCACCGCCGAGCAGCTGCTCAGCGTGGCCAATGAAATGTTCGCCGAGGACTACCTCTCGGTGCTGATATACCGATAACTACTAAAAAACAGGAGACAAATGACAACGACAACCCCTCCCCTATACCGCGACTTCACCTCTTTCCTCAAGCAGTACTTCCCCTACAAGGTGCAGAAGATTTCGCTGAACGCGGGCTTCACCTGCCCTAACCGCGACGGAACGAAAGGAAAGGGGGGATGTACCTACTGCAACAACCAGACATTCAGCCCCGACTATTGCCGTACCGAAAAGACCATCGCCACCCAGCTGGAAGAGGGCAAGCGCTTCTTCGCCCACAAATATCCGGAGATGAGGTACCTGGCCTACTTCCAAGCCTACACCAACACCTACGATGAGCTGGAGAGCCTAAAGCGCAAGTACGAAGAGGCATTGGCGGTAGACGGCGTGGTAGGCCTCGTCATCGGAACCCGCCCCGACTGCATGCCCGACAGCCTGCTCAACTACCTGGAGGAGCTGAGCCGAAGCACCTTCTTGATGGTAGAATACGGCATAGAAAGCACCCGCGACGAGACGCTGCGGCGCATCAACCGCGGACATACCTACGCCGACACGATAGAGGCCGTGAAGCGTACCGCCACGCGGGGCATCCTCACCGGCGGGCATGTCATCCTGGGTCTGCCGGGCGAGACGCACGACACAATGGTGGCACAGGCCACAGAGCTGTCGCACCTGCCACTCCACACGCTCAAGATGCACCAGCTACAACTCATCCGAGGCACACGCATGGCACGCGAATATGCCCTCAAACCCACCGACTTCCATCTCTACAACGACGTGAACGAATACATCGACTTGGTGATAGACTACGTGGAGCACCTACGTCCCAACTTGGTTGTCGAACGATTCGTTTCCCAATCACCCCGCCAGCTTTTAATCGCACCCGACTGGGGAGTGAAAAACTACGAATTTGTAGCACGCCTCCAAAAAAGGATGAAAGAACGGGGCGCTTATCAAGGGAATAAGTGGACAGATTCAGAAAAAAGCTGTAATTTTGCGGGCGAATTAACATAGAGATGCAAGGAATGGAAGAAAAATCAAGAATTAAAGGAAA
>JAISIX010000239.1 GCA_031261805.1 Mediterranea sp. (in: CFB group bacteria) | reverse complement strand
GTACACCTGCCAATACATCAGTCGGCGTGCGGTGAGAAAGTTTTCGATGGAGTAGATGCCTTTGGATTCTACCACGAGGCGGTCGTCGGCCACGTTGAGCATCTTGATGATACGGGCTGAACCGATGCTGCCTTCCACCACACCGGTGTAGAAGCTGTCGCGACGAAGGTAGTCGAGACGGTCCATATCAAGCTGTCCACTGACGAGCTGGTGCAAGAAGCGCTTGGGGTAGTCGTTCATGAAGATGCGGATAGCCAAGTCGAGTCGTCCCCCCATCTCCTCGCTTATCTGCTCCATAAAGAGGAGGGAGATTTCCTCATGGTCCACTCCTTTCACAATGGTGTTCTCGAGCACATGTGAAAAGGGACCATGCCCAATGTCGTGAAGCAAGATGGCTGCCTGTACGGCTTCGGCCTCCTCGTCGGTTATCTCGTTGCCTTTGGCTCGTAGTTGGGTGATAGCCTCGCTCATCAGGTAGAACGCCCCCAACGAATGTTGGAAACGAGTGTGCTGTGCTCCCGGATAAACCACGGACGACAGCCCCAACTGCTTGATGCGCGTGAGGCGCAACAAGAGCGGATGCCGGATAAGGTCGTACGGCAAGCCCTTGGGTATATTGATGAACCCAAATACCGGGTCATTGATTATCTTGCTATCATACATCTGCTAAACACTAACCGTTAATCACTAATCACTTCAAGACCGCCTTCATCTGCTGTTGCACCTCAAGGGCGGCAGCACGGGCGGCTTCGGCAAAACGTTCCGTCTTGTCGGCATAGATAATTCCCCTAGAGGAGTTCACTATCAAGCCGCAGTGGTCATTCATCCCATATCGGCATACCTCTTCCAGCGAACCGCCTTGCGCCCCTACGCCAGGGACAAGCAAAAAATGCTGGGGAACGATGCGGCGGATATCTTCGAAGGCACGCCCTTGAGTGGCGCCCACCACATACATCATGCGTCTACTGTCGGCCCACTCTTGCGAACGGCGCAACACCTTCTCGAAGAGGCGCTCGCCCTGTGCATCTTCCGTCAGTTGGAAGTCGTGCGAACCTTTATTGGAGGTCAACGCCAGCAGAATCACCCACTTCCCTTCGTAGCTCAAAAACGGGGTGACACTGTCTTCGCCCATATAGGGGGCCACGGTCACGGCGTCGATGTCCAGCTCCTCGAAGAAGGTACGGGCGTACATGGCCGAGGTATTCCCGATGTCGCCCCGCTTGGCGTCGGCGATGATAAACTGGTCGGGGTAGTTTTCCTTGATATACTTTACCGTCTTCTCGAAAGCAATCCACCCTTTCACGCCCATGCTTTCATAGAAGGCAAGGTTGGGCTTGTAGGCGATACAAAGGTCGGCGGTAGCGTCGACGATGGCTTTGTTGAAGGCAAAGATTGGATCTTCCTCTTTCAGCAGGTGTGCGGGAATCTTCTGGATGTCGGTGTCGAGGCCCACACAGAGGAACGACTGCTTGCGCAGTATGTTCTGATACAGTTCTTCTTTGGTCATATTCTTATAGTTCACTTTCTTTCAGTCGTTCGGCGTTCTCGGCCACGATGAGGTGGTCGATGCAGTCCTGTATGTCGCCGTCCATAAAGGCGGCCAGGTTGTAGATGGTGTAGTTGATGCGATGGTCGGTGATGCGTCCTTGCGGATAGTTGTAAGTACGAATCTTGGCCGAGCGGTCGCCGGTAGACACCATTGTTTTACGTTTGGAAGCGATGTCGTCGATATACTTTTGGTGCTCCTTGTCGTAGATAAAGGTACGGAGGCGTGCCAGTGCCCGTTCTTTGTTCTTGGGCTGGTCGCGGGTCTCGGTACACTCAATGAGAATCTCCTCCGTCACGCCGGTGTTGGGGTTCTTCCAGAGGTAGCGCAGACGTACGCCCGACTCCACCTTGTTCACGTTCTGTCCGCCGGCACCGCCGCTTCGGAACGTATCCCACTTTATCTCCCCTTCGTTAATCACTACGTCGAACTCCTCTGCCTCGGGCAACACGGCTACCGAAGCGGCCGAGGTATGTACACGTCCCTGCGTCTCCGTGGCAGGCACACGCTGTACACGATGCACGCCCGACTCGTACTTCAGCGTGCCGTACACGTTGTCGCCCGTCACGCTACAGATGATTTCCTTGTATCCGCCCGCGGCACCTTCGTTGGCGCTGGACACCTCGAGCTTCCATCCCTTCGTCTCGCAGAACTTGGTGTACATGCGGAACAGGTCGCCGGCAAAGATGGCCGCTTCGTCGCCACCCGTTCCACCACGTATCTCGAGGATGGCGTTCTTGCTATCCTGCGGGTCGGCGGGCACAAGCATCAGCTTGATTTCCTCCTCCAACTCAGGCAGGCGCACCTGGCTACTGTCCATCTCCTCTTTGGCCATCTCGCGCATATCAGCATCCTGCTCGTTAGCCAAGATGTTGCGTGCCTCGTCGATGTTGCCCAGCAGTTGCATATATTCCTTGCGAGCCTTCATCAGGTCGTCCAGCTCCTTATACTCTTTTGTCAGTTTCACGTACCGCTTCTGGTCCGCTATCACGGCCGGGTCGGTGATGAGGGTCGATATTTCCTCAAAGCGGGCTACCAGCCCGTCCAGTTTCTCTAATATATTGTTGTTGTCTGCCATTCCTTAATTATTATTTTATTCTTATCTCAGCGCTAACTATCAGCCTGAATCCCGTCTCTCGTCTAAACTGCTCCATTTCATCCTTACGGTTATAAGGGAAGTGAGGATGTTTCCTATTCGCTAAGTAAAAATAAACATCCCTTTCACTTTCATTCCTCACGCTTGCTATTCGCCGTTCATCTTCTATTGAAACTGTCACAGCCGGATTCGCTTTCTTTCCTACTTCCTCTTCGTCATAAAGTCCAAAGCTATCCTTGCGATGCTCAAAGCATGTGGTCGAGAATATATCAATTTTCATACTCTTCCTCTATTTCTTGTAGTTGCGAATAAAGCTCATTAGCCTCTTCCAGCAGATTGTTAAGGAAGTTATCGTCTGATGGCAAGCCATTGTATTTAGGCAAAGGCCGTATCTCCCCTTTGTTTGTCACCTCATAGATAGAAATTCTATCGGCGGCAATACACGACTTTATCGGTACTATTTTCCCTATCGCCTGCTCCAATTTCCTTTTATCTTCCGCTTTGGCCACCTTCATATTCACAACCTGTTCCGCTTTGGCCGCAAGAATCAAGTAGTTGATGATATAAGGGCTATGCGTATTTACCAATAGGAGATTCCCTTTTGTCTGATTGAGAAACTCTATCAATTTGAACAATACGAGCCTTTGCGAAGTGGGGAACAAGTTTTGCTCCACTTCTTCGATGATATTGAAGAAACATCCTTTTTTGTACTTTGAAGAGATAGTCTTCAAAGAAAGCATCTTCACCTCTTCCGATAAATCCTTATTAAGAAGTATTCTTTCTACTTCAGCCTCTATTTTCTTTCTTTCTTCGAGGCTCATCGCATTGGCCTCCCCTTCTTTCAGAATGGAGTTGGCCAGATATTGTGACACGATGAACAAGGGAGCCATCGACTGGATGCCGCTGGATGCTTCCGACAAACGAATCCGATAACCTTCACCTTTGATATACGCCAACTTGTTCTGCGGACTATACTCCAACTTGACGTTTTCATCGTCCAGAGGCAATTCTACACCATCTTTATATACCTTCTCTGCTGTTTCAAATTCATCCAAGAAGGCATACAAAGACGTAGGAAGAGCTTTAAGCACCCTCGGTCTGTCTACCGTACTCAAGAAGTTGCGTTCGGCAGGCACATACATGATTTGTGGAACAGAGTATCCTTCCTTCGTTATCGTTTTCATGGAGAAGGCACTCTTACTGTATTCAAACTCATAGCAATGCCCCACAAAATGTATGTAAGAATCGTCTCTCAAGTAGTTATCCAACTTATGCCACTTGCAATGGTTCTTGAAGAAGTTCTCCTTCTTCAAGTCGGACTCCTTTACATAATTGCGAAACAACGCCTTCTCCAACCAGCAAAGCGTAGAGATCAACTTCGTCACAGTGCTCTTGCCGGTCCCTTGATTGCCTATAAAAAGGGTCAAGTCATTGACCTCCATATAGCCATCATTCTCTATCAACCCTTGGTTGATGGGACCTACATTCTGAATTTTAATCTTCATCGGATTGTTGTTAGAGTGCAAAGTTACTAATTCGCCGCCATTAATAAAGGATTTTCCTACTCAATACTTAAACTCCCCAAACTCGCTTCGTATCACCAGTTCCGTGTGGTCGCAGGCCTCTACGCGACCTACTACTTGCGCTGGTATGCCGAACGACTCGGAGAGGGCGATGACCTCGGCAGCATGTTCGGGGGCGAGGTAGACCTCCAGGCGGTGCCCCATGTTGAACACCTTGTACATCTCGGCCCAGTCGGTGCCACTCTGTTCCTGTATGGTGCGGAAGAGCGGAGGCACGGGGAAGAGGTTGTCTTTCACCACGCGCACGTTCTCTACGAAGTGGAGCACCTTGGTCTGCGCACCGCCGGAGCAGTGCACCATGCCATGGATGTCGGGACGCAGGGCGTCCAGCAGCTTCTTCACTACCGGAGCGTAGGTACGGGTGGGCGAAAGCACCAGCTTGCCGGCATTGAGGGGTGAGCCTTCCACAGCATCCGTCAGGTGGAGCTTGCCGGAGTACACCAAGTCGTCGGGTACGCGGTCGTCATAGCTCTCCGGGTACTTCAAGGCCAGCACTTTGCTGAACACATCGTGGCGGGCGCTGGTCAAGCCGTTACTGCCCATACCGCCGTTGTACTCCTTCTCGTAGGTAGCCTGTCCGTAGGAAGCGAGCCCCACTATCACGTCGCCGGGGCGTATGTTGGCGTTGTCTATCACGTCGGAGCGTTTCATGCGACAGGTCACCGTAGAGTCCACGATGATGGTACGCACCAGGTCGCCCACGTCGGCCGTCTCGCCACCGGTGGCGTACACGCCCACACCCATCCCGCGCAGTTCGGCCAGTAGTTCGTCGGTGCCGTTGATGATGGCGGAGATGACTTCGCCGGGGATGAGCAACTTATTGCGCCCGATAGTGGAAGAGACGAGGATGTTGTCCACGGCTCCCACGCATAGCAGGTCGTCAATGTTCATGATGAGGGCATCTTGTGCGATACCTTTCCATACGGAGAGGTCGCCCGTCTCCTTCCAGTACATATAGGCCAATGACGACTTCGTGCCGGCGCCGTCGGCATGCATGATGTTGCAGTAGTCGGGGTCGCCTCCCAATATGTCGGGGATGATTTTGCAGAAAGCCTTCGGGAAGATTCCCTTATCGATGTTCTTGATGGCGTTGTGCACGTCTTCCTTCGATGCGCTCACGCCGCGCATCATGTATCGCTGATTACTCATGGGTGATAGAAATTATTTATATATGGCTGCAAAAGTAGTGCTTTTTCAGCTTAGAATTCTACTTTAGGGGCTTTTTCTGCACCCGCCTCCGCTTCAAAGTAAGCTTTCTTCTCAAAGCCGAACATGCCGGCGAAGATGCTCTTGGGGAAACGACGGATACCGATATTATACTCTTTGGCCGAATCGTTGAAGTTTTTGCGAGCCACGGTGATACGGTTCTCCGTACCCTCCAACTGCGCTTGCAGCTCCAAGAAATTCTGGTTGGCTTTCAGGTCGGGATAGTTCTCGGTGATGGCCAGCAGCTTGCCCAAGGCCGAGGTGACAGCCCCTTGCGCTTTCTGATACTCGGCCAGCTTCTCGGGGGTGAGGTTGTCGGGGTCCACCTTTATCTGCGTGGCTTGGCTGCGTGCGGCCACTACACCCTCAAGGGTCTCCCGCTCGTGTGTGGCATAGCCCTTCACGGTGTTTACCAAGTTCGGTATCAGGTCGGCGCGACGTTGATACTGAGTCTCTACGTTGGCCCATTGGTTATCCACATTCTCTTGCATGGTGACGAGGCTGTTGTACGAACTTGTGACCCATACGGCACCGATGACTACAACAGCTACTACAACGATGATGGTGATAGTTGACTTCTTCATAAATGTTATCGTTTTTATTGTTATTACTCTTAGAACCTTGTACCTGCTCCGCCTCCGCCGCCGGAACCTCCACCGAAGCTTCCGCCGCCCAAACCACCTCCGCCGCCGAAGCCTCCGCCAAAGCCGCCACCAAAGATGACCGGCCCGCCTCCGCCACCGCCGCGGCTATGATAGTCGTCGTCGTACGTTTGCCGACGGCGCACCAGCGTATGCCCACAGTTACGGCAGACGTATGTCACGTCTTCGGTCTTTACCCCGTTTCGTTTGGACACCAGCCTACTACCGGTACGCTGCAACTGATGTTTCCCGCACTGGGGGCAGCGGCTCTGCCTCCGCACGGCCACAAAGAGTGCACCGAGCGCCACAAGCACTATGCAGAAGATGGCCAGGAGCGTCTCTAAGCTGAATCCGCCATCCATTTCGCCGGGGGTATCGTTCGTCATGGAGCCATCAAGGCGGGCACAGACGGCCTTGACGCCAGCCACCATGCCGGCATCCCAGTTGCCGTTCTTCAGATAGGGGACCATCGCCTGCGTCTGGATGCGTTTGCAGATGGCATCGGGCAGGATGCCCTCCAGGCCATATCCGGTGGCAAACTGCACGCAACGTTGGTCGGTGACGAGCAGTATCACCAGCCCATTATCTTTCCCCTTCTTCCCCACTCCCCACCGGGTGAGTAGGTTGTAGGCAAAGTCGAAACAACCGGCATCGCCAATAGAAGGCACGGTCGCCACTACGGTTTCAATGCCGGTCTGCTGCTCCAATGCATAGAGGCGGGCGTTGATACTGTCGGCGGCGGCAACCGAGAGCACCCCTTCGGGGTTGCACACGTATTGCGTCTTATCTTGAAGATGAACTTTCGGGAGATTGTCCACCGTGTACACTTTTTGCTGCGCTTGCAGGGGCGCAAGCAACACCAACGTGACGATGAGCGTGAGGTATATTCTCATAAACTGTTGTTTTACCGCTTGCAAAGATAACACCTACCAACCGATTTACCCAATCTTGAGGATATAAAAAGATCAGGGCAACCGCACCAAAATCCAGGGGCACCGGGAATAATCGGTGTTTATACTGCACATGGAAATGAAGAACAGGTGGGCGAAAGGTTAGGCCATAAATAGGAGTTTAGGGGAACATATTATCGTAAAGAAGCAATAAATCGAGACTGACAGTCGAGGTGGTCTGAGGCCGATAGTCGAGGTGGCCTGAGACCGATAGTCGAGGTGGCCTGAAAGGCCCAAGGTGGCTGAAAGCCTTTGCCTGCAAGGCTCTTAGCCCAGCCCATCGCAAAGCGAGGAACGAGCGACGCGTTGGGTTTTGGTTGGGGTGTGTAACAAATCGCCCTTTTAAGGGCAGCTTAACCATCTCCGGATTAAGCTGCCCTTAAAAGGGCGACTACGCAGGGTTGATATGTCGTAAACCCAACGCGTCGCTCGTTCCTCGCTTTGCGATGGGCTGGGCTAAGAGCCTTGCAGGCAAAGGCTTTCAGCCACTTTGGGCCTTTCAGGCCTTCTGATAGCGAGGGGCAATCTCTCTTAGATTACATTTTACAACGTTATCTTTAGCTACGGCCTTCTTTAGCATTGGGAGGGAGTTTAGCTCCGGGCTTGCGGCGGCAAAGATTGTCTCGTCCTGCAAAAGCATATAGGGCGACCACCCTATTGTCTCATCTTTCCGACCGCGTTGGGAAAAGAATCCCAACGCCTTGGGAAAAAAGTCCCACGGTGCTGGGAAAAAAGTCCCACCGCCTTGGGAAGAAAGTCCCACGGTGTTGGGAAAGAAGTCTCACCGCCTTGGGAAAAAAGTTCCACCGTACTGGGAAAGAAGTCCCATTGTGTTGGGAAAAAAGTCCTACCGAATGGGACAAAATGTTTGCTTAGGACAAACCATGATAGTAGCTCCTAATATCATGCTAATATCATGGCTAATATCATGGTCTTAACCCACATTGAACGCCTCCCCCATTTTCAATGTTTCGTATAGTTAAAAGTACTCGCATTTCCCCTGCTACATCTCTTATTTATCCAAAAGATGTTATAAAAGCAGTTCAAATTAAC
>JAISIX010000238.1 GCA_031261805.1 Mediterranea sp. (in: CFB group bacteria) | reverse complement strand
TCGTCATTGTCGATGGCTTGTAGCAAGGGCTTGTCGTACTCGTCAATCAGCACCACCACCTTTTGCCCGGTTTGCTTGTAAGCACGTTCAATGATACCTTTAAAGCGGGCGGACAGCGTGTTTTCCGACACATCGTCCCCATAGATTCTTTCGAACGAGACCAATGTGGTGTTCAACATGCTCTCCAGGTTCTCCAGCGTGTCGAACTTCTCGGGGTTCAAGTCTATGTGCAGAACCGGATATGTCGTCCAGTCCTTCTCCAGCTCCGCGATGGCCAAGCCCTCAAAAAGTTCCTTCTTCCCTTGGAAGTAGGCCTCCAAGGTAGAAATCAATAAGCTCTTGCCAAACCGCCGCGGACGGCTTAGGAAGTAGTAACTTCCAGTCCTTGTCAGTTGATAGATTAAGCTCGTCTTGTCCACATAACAATAGCCTTCTTCGCGGAGCTTCTCAAAGCTCTGTATGCCTATTGGGTAAATCTTGCTGCTCATGACTTTTCGATGTTTAAAGCGTTCGTTGATAGGGCAAAGATAGCGATTCCTTTCTAAAACCAAAGAGGACGGGAGGATATATCTCGTCCCGCCCGCCTCTTATTTGAGGAAATCAGCCATGCTTTCCACCTCTACAGGGAAGTTTGGCTTTCCTGCCTTCACCCGTTTCACCTCAATGCAACATATTTATACACAGTGTGTTGTGGTGAAAGATAGGCTTTTTCACGCTTTCATCCATCTTTCACCCGTTTCACCAGGTAGACGTTGCCTTGCTTGGTGTGCCGACGGGGCACGCCGATGCCCACCAGCAGGCGGCCGAAGTTATTGGGGCTACTGTTGCGCATGGCGGCGGGGTTGCTGTGTTTCAGCCGCTTGAAGATATCGGCGGAGGAGAGGCACTCGTACCCTTCCTCCGCCTCGGCGGCCGGGCGGAAGTAGGCACGAAACACCTCCTCGGCCGGGCAGGAACGGTAGAAGGCCTGGTTGTGACGTTGCAAGGCATGCTCCTCCTCCTTGGTGAACCAGTGGCGAGCGCCGCTAAGCAGCTCCGTCTTCAGCTGGGCAAAGACCTGCTCGTGCTCGATGCCGTCGCAAGGGATGACATGCCCCACCTCCACGCAGATGAAGCGGCGGCTGCCGGTAGGGTCGGTGAGCAGGTCGGAACGGTTGCTGGTGCCGATGAACGAGGCCACACGCGGCAGGTTGCGAAAGTTACGCTGGTACGCCTTACACACGTTGAGGCTCGCCATCTGCATCAGGTTCTTCAATGTCGGCAGGGCCGAGGGCGGGTACTTGTCGAACTCGTCCATGTTCACCAGCCCCATCTCCGCCAGCAAACGCTCGGGCCTGCCCGCGGCGGTGAGCTTGAAACTGTCGAGGTAGTAGCGGGCCAGCCGTGGCGGCATCAACGCTTTGCAGAAGGTCGACTTCTGCCTCCCCTGTTCCCGGCTCACGAGAATGGGCGCCACGCTGTTGGCGTGCATGCCCGGCACCCCCATCCACTGGGCAGCCAACCCTCGCATCCAAGTATGGAAGCAGCCTATCCATAGGGGCAGGTTAGACACGCGGCGAGCCAACGCCTCCAGCCGGTCCGTGCCGTCCCACGGGGGTAGCTCGTCCATATAAAGCCGCAACGGGTGGTAGTCGGCGATGAGCGTGGACTGCACGTAGCGCAGCAGGTCCTTGTCCCAGCAGGCGATGCCCCGTTCGTGCGCCGCCAGGCAGAAGGTGTTCAGGTCGCGGCGGCTCACAGGTGTGAAGGTAGCCTGCCGGTCGCCGGCAGGCCTGAACTCCGTCTCCTCCGTCAGCAGGTTGTAGCGGAAGTCGTAATGCGTCCGCAGGAACTCGTTCACTTCGCGCGTCAGGGCGATGGGTTCCTTTGTCTCGCCCTGACGCCAGCCAAGGCGTTCCGCCTCCTGTGGTCGTGTCGTAGCCCTGCCCTTCGGTTCAGCTACGGGTGGTTGATTGAGTAGTGGCTGGAGGCGATGCGCCGTCCGCCTAAGGTATTTCCAAAATAGCATAATTAGTTCCATCCTTTTGGGTGTTTTTAAGTTAATAAATAAGATGTCTGTGTCAGCGCCGACTCCGCTAATATACTACTTAGAATGAAGGCTTTGCAAACTTTTATGGAGAAATATGATAAAATACTTCGTAAAACGTAAATACCCGTTTTTATTGTCTTTTAACCGGTTATTTTGTGTATCTTTGCCAAAGGATGGGCAACGGCTCACCCAGGTGAGCCGAACGACTCACCCGGGTGAGCCGAATGAATCACCTGGGTGAGTCGAACAGCTCACCCGGGTGAGCCGTTCCGGAGAGAGGGTGCCTTCATCCGCTAAGTATTAACACTAAAGACAATGAAAACATGGCCATCAATTTCGAATGGTACAAGAACCCGCCCAAGGCTGGCGAGGAAGAAGATCAGGGGATACATCCCCGCATAGTTTATAACGGTAAAATCACGACAGCGGAGCTGTGCAAACGTGTCCACCAGATGAGTTCGCTCACGGTGGGCGACGTGCGCAGCGCCATCGACACGCTGGCACGTATCTGCGGCAGCGAACTGGCCGAGGGCACCGAGGTGCACATAGAGGGGCTGGGTTACTTCGCCCCCGTGCTGGGCACCACCGAGAGGGTGACGACGGACATGAGCCTGTCGCGCCGGGTGCGCAAGATGCGGCTGAAGGGTGTCAAGTTCCGCCCCGACGCGCAACTGAAGGAGCGGCTGGTGAGCCACCACGTGCTCAACATGAAAGGTCTCCGCCATTCGGCCTCTTTCTCTGAAATCGAGATTGACATCCGGCTAAAGGAGTACTTCGCCACGCACGACATTATGTTCCGTACCGACTTCGAGAGGGTGGCGCACTTGAGTCGCGCCACGGCCAACCGCCACCTCCGCCGCCTTCAGGAGGAGGGCAAGCTGCACAACATCGGCACCCTGCACCGCCCCGTGTACGTACCCGTGCCGGGCTTCTACGGCCGGTCGCACGCCTCCGTCCGCTACCGGTGAAACGGGTGAACCTTCTCCCTCCCTGTTTTTACGGCTTCCCTTCACCCGCTATCGCCTTATCAGAAGGCGATACGGTGGGTGGTGAAAGCGGTGAAAGCAGGGAGGGGTAACTTTTAGGGTATTCAAGCTTATCAAGACGTTCGTCTCCAAGAAACGGTTCAAGGACTACTTGCAGAAGAACATCGCGGCACTATAAAAACAAGGTATCCCGCCGGACTACTATCACTAGTGATTATATTGAGTTAAATTTGTAATATACGCGTGTATGTGCGATATTTGCGCCATGAAATATATCGATTGGCAGAAAAGTCCCCAACGCTTTAAGGCGATGACGGGAATGGACATAGAGACCTTCTTGGTGCTACTCCCTTTTTTTGAGGAAGCCCACAATGCATACCTTTCCGAATACAACATGAACGGGAAACGCCGGAAGGGTCTTCGTAGCTATGTCATGTACTCGAACGCCCCACTTCCGAATTTGGCCGAACGCTTGGCCTTTATACTGTCTTACAACAAACTGAATCCCATTCAGGAAGCCCACGCCGACTTGTTTTCCATCACGCAGCACCAATGCCATGAGTTTGCGCATGGTCTCAATGAAATCCTTCGCAGAGCCTTGGAGGCAGCCAGGTGCATGCCTGCCAGCACGAATGCGGAGTTGCAAGAAGTGCTTGCCAAGGTGGAGAATCCAGCGGAAAAGACACTTCTCCATGATGGGACGGAACGCGAGATTCCCCGCCCTGCGGATTATGAGGCTCAAAGAGAGAATTACAGCGGCAAAAAAAGAAGCATACCGTGAAGAATGGTATCTTAATCAGCGCCATGTGCCTGATTCTTTTCGTGAGTAAAACCCATGCGGGAAAGGTGCACGACAAGACATTGGCGGATACTTGCTATACTATTCTGGAAGGCTTCACCTTGTGGCAGGACACCGGTTACCAAGGCTACATGCCAGAGGGGGTGAAAGTCTTGCAACCCAAGAAAAAGCCTCGTGGGAGGGAGCTTACCGCTGAAGAAAAGAGGGAGAACGCCCGAATATCTTCCTACAGGGTACGTGTGAATCATGCCATCGGAAGCGCCAAACGTTGTCGAATTGTCAAGGATGAATGCCGATTGAGGAAGAATAACTTCGTGAACTACATTCTTCATACGTGTGCAGCGCTGCACAATTTCAGAATCAAACATAAGCCGTTCCAGTACTAAATTAAATCAATATAATGTCTAATGAAAGCCGCATACGACAAGAAGGTGGGATTGTCTTTATACAGGTGATAAGCTTTCTCATAATATATCTTTAGCTTATCCATATCCGCACCTACATGCTTTACATAATCATAATCAGGCATTTCAAACCAATCTAACCATATATAGGTGTAAATAGATAAAGAGGTCATCCCCTTTAGTTAATTCATTTTTAAGCACCTCAATGCACTCAACATGCTTATGCTGGGAAAATAGGCTTGCTATTTTATCTTTCCATTCCATTGTCAATCATTTATTATGGTATATACATTGTTCCTATTTTGGGTATTTCATCCTCGCATTATCCACGCTAATAGTATCGCAGCCTGTTGGATCCATATATCTCATAGGATTCTCTACACAATACGAATATGAGGACCAATTATAGTGACCTTCCGCCAACGGTTCCTGCGTTGACAACCGCAGCCCCGTATAGAACCTCGCCCCCAAGTCCATCCAATTCAGCCCGTTCTTCGTGTCCAGCTCCTTGCTAATATACTCGAAGGGTTGCTTATCAGGCTGGTAGCTTTCAGCGAAGAGTGCTCCGTAGGGGTAGTAATGATTCCGTTGGATAGCTGTGCCGGTGGCGTTAGCCACCACACGGTTGCTCCCCAAGTGGTCTTGGAGATAGAAGTACTACTGGCCGTCCTTGATGTAACCGCCGTCTACTTGAATGATGCCTAATGCCTCCTTGTGCACCATGCTACCAATATAATCTGTGCGTTCCATCGGAGTCTTTGTTGCCGTGGCGGGCATATAGTTTATCGTTCGCTATACTTCCTTCTATGTCATGGCAGAGTTGTTTCCGTTGTATTGTGGAGTACTACCAGCGTGTGTACGATTTATGTTATCATTTCAAATATCCACTTATTGTTATCGGTAAATAATAATCCACCGTTACAGCCTCTCCATTGCGTCTACCCGGAATCCATTTGGGCATATTTTTTAGAATCTTCAGGACTTGCTCATTTACTAAATTATCAGGAGAGTCTACAACCTGTGCATATAAGATATTTCCTTTTGCTCCAATGACAAGACGACAAAGAAGTTCCCTTTTTCCTCCGTTTGGCATATCATAAATCTCTGGATATTTAGTACGTTGATTAATATATGAAAGCAATGCACTATACCCTCCTTTAAAAGAAGGTAATGTATCTAATTCCATAATTTGATAAATATTTCCTTTTAAGTATCTGTCTCCTATCTCTTGGCGTTCTTCTTTACCCCAGCCGATTTTATCTTTTATGAGGCTCAATAAGCCGACATCATTTTTCATTAATATGCCATTCTTCTGTATTCCATAATGCTCCCCTAAATAGAGTGTATCATTAGGGATGCTATCACTGTAATATATAATTGCCATTATGCGTGGGTCTATAGCCGAACTTTGTTTATTGTAAGGGCGTAAGGTCAAATACCGATTGAGAAAAACGGAGATATAGATTCTATCAAAAGTTGTCAGGACATTGAGGTCTTCACTAAACGTGCCACTTAGAAATGTATTTGGTGTGCACGACATTGATATAGGAGTCTCCGTACCTTCATTGCCATAAAGGAACTTTATCCGTGAGATGTTTTGTGAATATGAATACCCACATGTGAATCCTAAATACATAAATAAAAATAACTGCTTCATTCTGTTATTCCTCCTTGTTTAAATTCTCTAATCCTTTTTCGCAATCCTTCGGACTGTTTCACATTTAATTCTTCATTAGACATTACAGACTTAGTCACAATCCATTCACCTTCAGAATGGCTTTGCCTTCCCCTATGGCTTTTAGGTATTTCGCCATTTGCTTTAGCTGTTTCTAATTCTGCGCCTTTAATTATGCTTCGTTCTTCTTTAGTCCCATATTTTGAATCGTAATTTTTATTACTTTGCCCAGTTTTGTATTTTAAAGCATGTGTAGCTTCATGTTCTAATCCGGTTGCGGGAGAGATAGTATGACCATCTGCATATCTCATCCCTGCAGATGGATTAAAACGAATGAATCCTTTTAATCCGGAGCTAAAGGTGTTGTCAAGATCGCTTTGGGTAATTGAAACTGCCATATCTTCACTCGTGACTATTGTTTGTAAGCTCCTCCCTCCTCCATTTTTTACATTATAGTTATAAGCCGTAATAACGGATTTAACAAATGTATTGTTGGGTGCACTTGCAGCATTGTTTCCATTAAAAACGAATGAAGTTTGTTTGCCATTACTATTTCTGTACCAAATGCGGATATCTCTCCCATCTGGATCTACATATTTCCCCGGATTCGCCATCCCATACGAGTACGGTGACCATGAATAGTACTTCTCCGCCAACGGGTCCATCGTTGGTAAGCGCAGCCCCGTATAGAATCTCGCCCCCAAGTCCGTCCAGTTCAGCCCATTCTTCGTATCCAGCTCCTTACCGATGTACTTGAAGGGTTGTTTATCGGGCTGGTAGCTTTCCGCAAACAACGCCCCGTACGGATAGTAATGGTTCCGCTGGATGACTGTGCCGCTGGCGTTAGCCACCACTCGTGCGCTGCCCAAGTGGTCTTGGAGATAGAAGTAGTACTGCCCGTTCTTGACGTAGCCGCCATCCACTTGGATCATTAGGTCATTTCCCTCGTAGATGATGTTGCCTACATACCTTGTCGTATTCGGCATGCCGCTCGCACTCTTGTGCACGACAGCGAGTTTCGTCCCCGTCGCTGAGTACACGTACTCGTTGGAAACACCAGTTTCGGCAAAGGTAATCTTCTTGGGCAAGTTCAGCAAATTATATTCAATCGAAGTGATGCCGGAGTTGCCGTCCATCGTTTGATTGCCGTTGGCATCATAGGTGTATTCGATGGCGTTATGTACCTTGTCCTTGAAGTCGGCAGACGCAGAAAGGACGACGGAAGCGTCCTGTACGGCATCTTCGGCAGACTTCAATTGGTTGCCTTGATAAGTGAGCGCTACGTTGTCGACAAGGCCATAAGCGGCAGTGTTCGTATTGCCGTGGCGGGTCAAGTGAGTGACGTTCCCCTGCTTGTCGTAGGCATAGGCGGTGGTGAAATTCGTGTTCGAAGCGCCGCTGACCAAGTAATTAGCGTTCGTCAGGCGGGAGAGGTTGTCGTACGCGAAGTTGTAGCCGCGCTGCTTGTTGTCGTCCGTGCGCGTCACTTGCCAGTCCATGGAGGAGATGTTGCCGTT
>JAISIX010000129.1 GCA_031261805.1 Mediterranea sp. (in: CFB group bacteria) | reverse complement strand
AAAAGTGACACCTCCCCGGGACAAGCCGGTGAGCCACCTCTCGAGAATATATAAAACTAAACAGGACTATATCTTGTACAGGATGGTTTTGCGCAACATGGTTCACCAATAAATTGGAGGTTATGTTAGTGATGAGCCGTACACGATTCTGACACGCCAGTGGTAACTGAAATCCTCCTCTCCCGCGGAGGGGAGGTGCCTGAAAGGGAGGGGAGGGACAAAAAAGCAGAATACATATTTAACACAATAAACAGGCAGGGAAGGCGTATTGGATGGTATAATATAAATATGTACGTTTATTATTTGTCCCTCCCCTCCGCCTTTCAGGCACCTCCCCTCCGCGGGAGAGGAGGATTTCAGTTACCACCGACGTGTCAGAATCGTGTACCACTCATCACTCCCCTAAACTCCAATTTGCCGTCTCCTCTCACCCGCCACCCTGCTTTGTCGAACTGGCGAAAGCCTACGCCTCGAAAGTCCCACTGCGTTGGGCAGAAAGTCCCACCGCCTTGGGAAAAAAGTCTCAAGGCGGTGGGAAAAAAGTCTCACCGCCTTGGGAAAGATGTCCCACTGCGTTGGGACAAAAAGTGTGCTTAGGTAGAAGAACCGTTCGTTCGCCTTAGAGGCGTCGCCGTTTCCAAAGGACGAGTACAGTCAACCCGGG
Source organism: Mediterranea sp. (in: CFB group bacteria) (assembly GCA_031261805.1). Classification (GTDB taxonomy): domain Bacteria; phylum Bacteroidota; class Bacteroidia; order Bacteroidales; family Bacteroidaceae; genus Bacteroides. Next base: position 11,229 of record JAISIX010000129.1, on the reverse strand, counting down.
TTAGGATTAAGAAGATAAACCAGTCAACCAAAATCAGGACGAGACACTTGGATATAAAAAGGGAGGCACGCTTGCCCTTGCCGCAAAAATAGCTTATCTTTGCCACACATCACTTAACCAAAAGGAGGCAATATGACGACCGTACCCAAGTTTTTCAATACCGCAGGGCCGATAAAGCCCGATATACATTACAATGTCGACCCGCTGACGCGCTTCGACCTGGACGAGATAGAGTCGCTGATAGACCAGCAAAAGTATTTCGTGCTGCACGCCCCGCGGCAAACGGGAAAGACCTCGTGCATGCTCGCCTTACGCGATTACCTCAACGCCCAAGGACGCTACTATGCTGTATATGCCAATGTAGAAGGCGGGCAAGGGTTCCGGAACAACGTGGAGAGGGTGTTGCAGAATGTGACATTCAATATCTACGATTCGTTAAGCCTGATTGTCGGTGATGAACTGGCCAAACGGGTATGGAAGCAAACCCAAGAAGAGGTATCGCCCGACGCATTCTTGTCGGGCTACTTGAAACGCCTCTGCCAAGCCCTCGACCGTCCGTTGGTACTCTTCCTTGACGAGATAGACGCTTTGGTGGGCGACTCGCTTGTGAGCGTCCTTCGCCAGATACGCAGCGGCTACGACAAGCGTCCCGCCGCTTTTCCGCAATCCATTGTCCTTTGTGGCGTACGTGATGTGCGCGACTACCGCATCGTCCTCTCCAACCAAGACATCATCACCGGAGGGTCAGCCTTCAACATCAAGGCAGAGTCGCTCCGTTTGGGCAACTTCTCTAAGGAGGAAATACACGAACTCTATATGCAGCACACCGAGGCCACGGGGCAGGTGTTCGACGAGGCCTGCTTCCCGCTGATATGGGAAGCTACCGAAGGGCAACCTTGGTTGGTCAATGCGCTGGGCTACGAGGTGACCCGCAAGATGAAGGAGAACCGAGACCCCCACGTGTGCATCACCCCCGAGATGATATACCGGGCGCAGGAGAACATCATCTATCGCCGCGACACGCACATCGACATCTTGATAGACAAGCTGAAGGAGGATCGTGTGCGGAGCGTCATCGGGCCGATGCTGGCAGGCGACGAAGATGCCGATGAGAGCCTGATGCCCCAAGACGACGTGCAGTACGTGGCCGATATGGGACTGATAACCCTTACGCCTCCACGCCGGATAGCCAACGCCATCTATCGCGAGATTATCCCGCGGGAGCTGACATGGACCACGCAAAACGGCATCGTTCAGGAACCTGCTTGGTATCTCAACCCCGACCACTCGCTTAACATGCCCAAGCTCCTGCTGGACTTCCAGCAGTTCTTCCGCCAAAACGCCGACTCGTGGATAGAGAAGTTCGACTACAAGGAGAGCGGCCCGCAGCTCCTGCTGCAAGCCTTCCTCCAGCGGGTGGTGAACGGCGGTGGTTACATCGATCGTGAATACGGCTTGGGCCGGGGGCGTACCGACCTGCTTATCCGCAAGCCCCTCACCGACGGCTACGGCGGCCCCATACAGTACATCGTGCTCGAACTGAAGATAAAACGGGGCGAGCAAGAGGCCACCATCTGCCGAGGTTTGGAGCAGACTTCCGAATACTTGGACCACTGCCCCGCCGGTACCGAAGGTCACTTTATCCTTTTCAACCGCGACAAAGGTGCCAACTGGGACGACAAGATATGGCACCGCACCGAGGAGTACCAAGGCCGCACCATCATGGTGTGGGGGATGTAGACCTATCGATGTAGCTACTTCATGGAGCCTCCCACAATATCGAGCAGCTCACTGGTGATGGCTTGCTGCCGTGTCTTGTTGTATTGCTTCGTGAGGTCTTGGATGAGGTCGTTGGCATTGTCGGTAGCTACTTGCATGGCCATGGTGCGCGCGGCATGTTCGGAGGCGTTGGAGTCCACGGCGGCGGTAAAGAGCCGCTGGCATAGCACGGTGGGAATGAGGTCGGCCACCAGCTGCTCGGGCGATGGCTCCACGATGTAGTCGCTGCGGTAAGCATCCTTCGGCTTTTCATCGCCCGGTTCCCGGGTATCGTTCTTCTTTGTCACTTGGCTGAGGTCTACCGGCAGGTAGGTCTCTCGGAGCAGCGTCTGCGACCCCATCGACTTGAAGTGGTGGTAGATGAGCACTACTCTATCTACCTCGCCTTCGGCATAGAGCTTCATCAGTCGTTGGCCCAAGGCGGCAGCCTCCTTGTAGGAGGGCTTGTCGGCCAGCGTGGCAAAGGTGTCCTGTGGCTGAAAGCCGAGGTGTTTTACCGCATCGGCCACCTTGTTGCCCACGGGGAAGAAGAGCAGGTTTGCCTCGCCCAGCGAGCGAAACTCCTCCACGACCTGTGTGAGGAGCTTGATGACGTTGGCATTGTAGGCACCGCATAGGGAGCTGTTGGACGAGAAGGTCACGATGGCCACCCGCTTCGTCTCCTTGCGAGCCACGTAGGGCGACTCTACCGTTACGTCGCCACTGAGGAAGTTGGACAGTATCTGGTCCAACTTCTGCTGATAGGGCAACATCCCGGCGATGCTGGCCTGCGCCTTGTGTAGCTTGGCGGAGGCCACCATCTTCATGGCCGAAGTGATCTTCCGGGTGCTCTTGACCGAGTTGATACGGGTTTTTACTTCTTTGAGTGAGGCCATGGCGGTTTATGCTAAGAATTGTTTGGCGGTCAAGGCGGCCGCCTGTTTGATGGCTTTCTCTACCTCCTCGTTGATGACACCTGTCTTCAGTACATCGAGCACGTCGGCCTGGTGGCTGATTTTGAGCGTCTCGAGGAAGGCGGTCTCGAACTCCTGGGCCTTCTCCAGCGGAACGTCGCGCAGCAGTCCGTGCGTGCCGCAGTAGAGGATGGCTATTTGCTGCTCCACCGGCATGGGGCTGTATTGCGGCTGTATGAGGAGGCGTGAGTTCTTACGTCCTTTGTCGATGGTCATCGCCGTGACGGGGTCCATGTCGCTGCTGAACTTGGAGAACGCCTCCAGCTCGCGATACTGTGCCTGGTCTATCTTCAGCGTGCCGGCCACTTTCTTCATGGCTTTCACTTGGGCATTGCCACCCACACGGGATACGGAGATGCCGACGTTGATGGCCGGTCGTACGCCTTGGTTGAAGAGGTCGGTCTCGAGGAATATCTGTCCGTCGGTGATGGAGATGACGTTGGTAGGGATGTAGGCCGACACGTCGCCCGCCTGCGTCTCGATGATGGGCAGTGCGGTGAGTGAGCCTCCTCCTTTCACGATGCTCTTCATGCTGTCGGGCAGGTCGTTCATCCGGCTGGCCACCTCTTGCTGGTCGATGATTTTGGCGGCGCGCTCCAGCAAGCGGGAGTGGAGGTAGAAGATGTCGCCCGGGTAGGCCTCACGTCCGGAGGGACGGCGCAGGATGAGTGACACCTCGCGGTAGGCCACGGCCTGCTTGGAGAGGTCGTCGTACACCACCAAGGCGTGGCGTCCGCTGTCGCGGAAGTACTCGCCGATGGCTGCCCCGGCGAAGGGGGCGTAATACTGTAGCGCGGCGGGGTCGCCGGCGGTGGCGGCTACCACGATGGTGTAGTCCATCGCCCCATGCTCGCGCAGGGTGTTGACGATGGTGGCCACGGTAGAGCCTTTCTGGCCGATGGCTACGTAGATGCAGTAGACGGGGTCGCCTGCCAGATAGTTGGCTCGCTGGTTGATGATGGTATCGATGGCGATGGCCGTCTTACCCGTCTGTCGGTCGCCGATAATCAGCTCGCGTTGTCCACGGCCGATAGGTATCATGGCATCCACCGCCTTGAGTCCCGTCTGTAGGGGCTGGTTCACGGGCTGGCGGAAGATGACTCCCGGTGCCTTGCGCTCCAGCGGCATCTCGTAAAGGTCTCCCCCTACCAGGCCTTTGCCGTCGAGCGGATCGCCCAGCGGGTCGATGACACGTCCCAGCATCCCCTCGCCCACACGGATGGAGGCGATGCGCTTGGTGCGTTTCACCGTGAAGCCCTCCTTGATTTTGTCCGTCGGGCCGAGCAACACGGCACCCACGTTATCTTCCTCGAGGTTCATCACGATGGCCATGATGCCATTGTCGAACTCCAGCAGTTCGTTGGCTTCGGCGTTGCGCAGGCCGTAGATACGCACCACGCCGTCGCTCACCTGTAGCACCGTGCCTATCTCGTCGAGCTGCACGTTGGCGTTGATGCCCTCCAGCTGCTTGCGCAGGATTTCCGATACCTCGCTTACTATTATATTCTCAGACATTATCCAATTCTCCTTTTCTTATCATTAAACTGTTGTTTCACTCGCTTGAGCTGAGTGGCTACACTGGCGTCGAGGCGGTAGTCGTTGATGTCGAAGATGAAGCCACCCTCGATAGAGGGGTCCACCCACGTCTCCAGCTCCATCTTGGCGTGCAGCGTTTGCGCGGCGGCGGCGCGGATGCGCTCCTCCGTCTCCTTGTCGACAGGTACGGCGGTGATGAGCCGTCCCACGCCGATGTGTTTCATCTTGCGGTAGAGGTCGACGTACATCAATGCGATGAACTGCAGGTACCCCTCCCGCTTGTTGCGCAGCACGAGCGTGATGAAACGCACGAACTCCCTGATGGACTTCTCGTTGCCGTCGGCGGCAGCGCACACCAACGCCAGCTTGTCCTTGATGGAGACGACGGGGTTGTCGAGTGTCTCGCGCAGCTCGGGCTGGGCGTAGAAACAATAGGAAAGGTTGTACATCTCCTTGTACACCCTCTTGGCCATGCCCTTTTTCCGGGCGTAGTCGAGCAGTGCCTTCGCGTATCGCATAGAGAGTATTCCTACTTCCATCTTTCAGTTAGTTTTTATTCGGGGTTAATACTTCTTCGAGCATACGGTCTATCATGCCCATCTGCGCCTCCTTGTCGGCCAGCGTCTGGCGAATCACCTTCTCGGCAATGTCGACGGAGAGCACGGCCACTTGGCGGCGGATGTCCCTGATAGCCTCTTCCTTCTCGCGTTGAATCTGCTCTTTCACGGCCGCCAGCTCCTTTTGTGCCGATTGCTCGGCTGCCTCGCGGGCCTGGTAGATAATCTTATCGCGTTCGGCCATTGCCTCTTTGAGGATGCGTCCTTGCTCCTTGTTGGCAGCAGCGATGATCGCCTCCCCTTCGGCTTTGAGGTCGGATAGCTTGGCATTGGCCTCCTTGGCCACCTCCAGCGATTGGTCGATGTAGGCCTTCCGGTCCTCCACCATCTTGACGATGACGGGGAAACCGTACTTGGCCAGTATGACGAACACCACGCCAAAAGCGATGACCATCCAGAACAACAGTCCGCTATCGGGTATCAGTAATGACATACGTTCTTGCTATTTATAGGAAGATAACCAACAGACAAACGACCAGCGCCAACAACGCTACGCCTTCGACCAACGCGGCGGCGATAATCATATTCGAACGAATGTCGCCTACCGCTTCGGGCTGACGTCCGATGGCCTCCATGGCCAGTCCGCCAATCTTGCCAATACCGATGCCGGCGCCGATAGCTGCGAGACCTGCGCCAATGGCGGCACCCATTTTACTTACGCCTACTGCTCCGGCAGCGGCTTGCAATAATAACGTTGATAGTAACATAACTTTCTATTTTTTAATTGATTTGATATTCTCTTGTTTCTTATTCTCGTTTCTCTTTGCTCGTTCTCTCACTTGGCCACTTTCGCCTTGGTGCCCTCCTGCGCCAGCCCGATAAAGACGGCCGACAGCATGGTGAACACGTACGCCTGTATGAAGGCTACCAACAGCTCCAGCAGGTTCAGGAAGATGTTGAACGCTACCGACACGATGGTGAATGCGCCCGTAAAGGCCGGTCCCATGCTGGCCCCGATGAAGATGAGGCAGGTGAGCACCACCATGGCCATGTGCCCCGAGAGCATATTGGCAAACAGACGAATCATCAGCGCGAAGGGCTTGGTGAAGATCCCGAAGAACTCAATGAACGGCATCATGGGCACAGGCACCTTGAGCCACCAAGGCACGTCGGGCCAGAAGATGTCCTTCCAGTAATGCTTCGTGCCGAAGAGGTTGACCAGTACGAAGGTACACAAGGCCAGCACCATGGTGATGGCGATGTTGCCCGTCACGTTGGCTCCTCCGGGAAAGAAGGGTATCAGCCCCATCAGGTTGTTGATGAAGATGAAGAAGAAGGCCGTCTGCAGGTACGGGGCGAACTTACGGTAGTTAGGCCCCGCGGCAGGCTTGATGACATCGTCGTTAATCATCATGATGAACATCTCCATCAGCCCCACGAAGCCGCCGGGCGACGTAGTGCCTACCGGATGCTTACGGTACCAGCGGGCGGTGGAGAGGATGATGACGAGCAGCAACACGCTGTTGATGAGCAGGGCGAGTGTCACCTTGGTGATGGAGATGTCCCACGGACGGACCTCCTGCCCCGCGGCATCGTGCTCCACTATCTTACCTTCGTACTTGCTTCCCGCGGGGGCGATGGAGAAGCCTTCGTAGGTGCCTCCGTTCGCCTCAAGCGTGGAGTAGAGGAAGGCGTGCCAGCCCGTGGTGCTGCTATGTACGATGATGGGCAGGGGGATGCTGATGCGCGTCTTGCCCACGGTGGTGATGTCCCACTCATAGCCGTCGCCGATGTGTCCGAACATGATGCCTTTCACGTCTACCGGACTCTTCTGCCCGCCACTCTCCTGCGCGGAGGCAGGCAGGCAGACGAAAAGGGAGGCTATCAAGAAGCCTATCAGCAACAGCCACGGAGTGACTTTATTACGAAATTGTTCCATTTTCATTCTTTTCTTTTTGTTCCGACTCGCGCCGTTTCTCCACCGCGGCGAAGAAGAGCGTCTCGTAAGTCAGGTATAGCAAGTAGAACAGGACGAACACGAGCAGGAAGTCGCGTACGTGTTCCTTCATGAGCAGGCAATAGAGCACTGCCACCAATACGGAACCTACCAGCTTCACCATCTTTATGGCCATGAGCCAGAGGGGCGCTTGCCGGCTCTTTCCCCTACGAGACGCGAGGGTGCCGTAGTACACCAGCAACTCCAGCACGTAGAAGTAGAGCGGGATGAAGGGGTAAGCCTCGAAGTAGGCATGAGGGAAGGCCTCTTTGAGGAGGATATCCACCACGCCACCAACGATGAGCGTGAGCAGCGTGAGGCCGATGAGGTAATATTGGTTTTGTTTCTCCATATTCGTCTTTTTGTTCTTCTTACCTTATTATCATTTATATACCAAGCAGTCACACCACGCACACAGAAACCTCGTTTCCGCTCTGCTCCACGAAGCCGCCTTGCACCTCGAGCGAGTGCTCCTCGCCCGCGGTGGTGACGTAGCTCACCGTGCCCGCTTTCAGCGACGAGACGATGGGTGCATGCTGTGGAAGGATGGAGAAGCTCCCCATCGAACCGGGCAGTGTCACCAGCTTCACGGTGCCTTCGAACAGAACTTTCTCGGGCGCTACGATGCTTACATGCAACTCTTTCATATCACTCCTCTTTCATCTGTTCCAGTATCTTCTTGCCCTTCTCCATGGCCTCTTCGATGGTACCCACGTTGAGGAAGGCCTGTTCGGGCAGGTCGTCTACCTCGCCGTCCAGAATCATCTTGAAGCCCTTGATGGTATCTTCGATATTGACCATCACGCCCGGCACGCCGGTAAACTGCTCGGCCACGGCAAAGGGTTGCGAGAGGAAGCGCTGCACGCGACGGGCACGGTTCACCACCGTGCGGTCTTCGTCCGAAAGCTCTTCCATGCCGAGGATGGAGATGATGTCCTGCAGCTCCTTGTTGCGTTGCAGTATCTGCTTCACCCGTTCGGCCGTGTCGTAGTGGTCTTGCCCCACGATGTGCGGGTCGAGGATACGCGAGGTGGAGGCCAGCGGGTCGACAGCCGGATAGATGCCCAGCTCGGTGATCTTACGGTCGAGCACGGTGGTAGCGTCGAGGTGGCTGAAGGTGGTGGCAGGGGCGGGGTCGGTCAAGTCGTCGGCCGGCACATATACCGCTTGTACGGAGGTGATGGAGCCTTTGCGGGTAGAGGCGATACGCTCCTGCATGGCGCCCATCTCGGTGGCCAGCGTAGGCTGGTAGCCCACGGCCGAGGGCATACGTCCCAACAGGGCGGATACCTCCGAGCCGGCTTGTGTGAAACGGAAGATGTTGTCGATAAAGAACAGGATGTCGCGCTTCTCGCCCTCCTTGCCCGCGTCGCGGAACGATTCGGCCACCGTCAGCCCCGAGAGGGCCACTTCCGAACGGGCACCTGGGGGTTCGTTCATCTGGCCGAATATCAAGGAGACTTGCGACTTGGCTACCTCGTCGTAGTCTATCTTCGAGAGGTCCCACTTGCCCTCGTCCATGCTCTTGCGGAACTCCTCACCGTAGCGGATAACGCCCGACTCAATCATCTCGCGAAGCAAGTCGTTGCCCTCACGCGTACGTTCGCCTACGCCGGCAAACACGGAGAAGCCGTTATGTTTCTTGGCTATGTTGTTGATGAGTTCCTGGATGAGCACCGTCTTTCCTACGCCGGCACCACCAAACAGGCCCACCTTTCCGCCTTTGGCGTACGGCTCCAGCAGGTCGATCACCTTGATGCCGGTAAACAGCACCTCTTCTACGGTGGTGAGGTCTTCAAACTTAGGTGGCTCGCGGTGGATGGAGTAGGCGTTCGTGCGGTCCAGGTCGCGCATACCGTCGATGCTATCGCCTACTACGTTCAGCACCCGTCCTCTGATTTGTTCGCCTATGGGCATCGTGATAGGTCCTCCCATGGGACGCACCTTCATGCCGCGTTGCAATCCGTCGGTGCTATCCATCGCTACGGTGCGAACGGTGTTTTCGCCAATGTGCTGCTGCACCTCTACTATGAGTGCCTTCCCATTAGGCCTTTTTATCTCCAGTGCGTCGTGTATGCTGGGCAACACAAGCTCAGCTTCCGAGCCTTCGAAGTAGACATCGACTACAGGGCCGATGACCTGGGAGATATGTCCGGTAATCTCTGACATAAGCAATCGTTATTATATTATCCTATTTTATGTACCAATTTTATTCTCTTTACAACAAAAGGGGACACTGTATTTCATCTGTTTGCGTCCTTGTTCTTAACGTATTATAAACATACATGCCTTGTCTTTTGTTTGTCATTCGTTCTTTTGTTTTGCGGAGGCAGCTCAATGAACGCCCGCAAAAGTAGGTACAAAACTGAAACGTTGTTATTCAGTTTCCTTAAAATTATTGTTCCGTAACAATTGTTAGCGCGGCTATAACACTCGGACTCCTCTCTCTCCCTCTCCTGCTACAAATACGTAAGGCATGGAAAGACTGCTTCATAAGCCTTTCCATGCCTTACATTATTCCTCATTCCTCATTCTTCGTGTTCAATCATCAATGTCTATCAGGTTGAACTTCAGGTCGAACGTCAGCTCGATGCGGTTGGAGAGCTTCACTTCGTAGTCGTTCCGATCGCGTTCTATCTGCAACACCGTGGTGTTGGGATAGAAGTTCTGGATGTGTGCTTGAATAGCGGCGGGCACGATGCCTTTGGGAACCGCCGAGAATTTGCAGTCCACATCCGTCCAGTCGCCCTTCTTGTCGAACTCCACCTTGCAACCATCAGTGAAAATCACCTCATAGCTCTTGTACAAGAAATCAGTCTCCATCTTGGCCAGCGCTACCTTGCTCTGCGGGAAGTACTGCTTGATAAACTGCTGCGCGGCTGCCGGCAGCTGGTTCACAGTGATGGGGCGGTCGTTGTCGGCCCGCACTACGGCGCTTTGCAGCGTAAAGAGACATACGAATAAAAATAATACTTTCTTCATAACGTTGTTGTTTTTAGGGTTTCTGTTATAATGCGATTCTTATGTTTTTGTTGCAAAGGTAGGGGGTGATTATGAAATGATTTAGGAATCGGGAGAAAAAAACAAAAAGTCAAGATGGAAGGCTGGGGGAAAGGAAGAATGAAGAATTGGGAATGAAGAATGGGCGGGTGAGGGAGTGGGTAACCTCCAATTATAGTATAAGGGCTGACTTCTCAGCGAGGAAGCCAGCCCTTCTTTTACTCATTCGTCCATCGCCCGCCTATACCATGGGTTCGGGAGCTTCGGGAATCTCGCTGTAGCCTGAGTTGTCACCCGTCCCGCCGTTGCCACCGTCGGGAGCGATGACTTTCAGTCCCATCCCCTCCCGTTTGTAGTAAACGATGATGGTGTTCAACACATTGATGAAGGGGTCGTAGTCCGTCGTCTTCTCTGTCAGCGCATAAGCGTTGAGGAACTTCACGATTTGGGCATACGCCTGGTCGGATGCCACGCGGGCTTTCTTCAGCGCGCCCACCGTCTTGGTGCTGTTGTTGTCGTGGCGTTCCGACATGGCGATGCGTACCCGTTCGTTGGCATCGCGCAGGGCTTTGACCAGGTCGCCCAGCGAGAGGGTGGCGACTTCGGCCTTGTACTTGCCTTGCAGGTCGGCTACGAGGTTGGTCAGCAAGCCGGTCTCTTGGTTGAGTTGGCCTTGGACATTGATTCGGTAGTCTTTGAGCAGCTGCGTCAACACCCGGCAGGCTTGCTTGGTCTTCTCGTCGGGGATGCTGCCGAAGGCTTTGATGCTGTTCTTCAACCCCGTGTAGAGGTCGTCGCGCTCGTCGTCCGCCTTCTTGATTTCGTCCGTCAAGAAGCTCTTGCGCGAGATGGCCAACGCCTCGTCTTCCACCTTAAAGGCCGATTGATACACTTGTAGCTCAGCGGCTACCTTCTTTGACACTTTCTTGTCTTTCTGGATGGCATTCAGTACATCCGTGTGAAATGCGAAATGGGCGCCATTGTTTAGGCGCTTCAAGCTAATACTCGTGATTTCACTCATGAAAAATTAGAATTAAAAAGGTAAAACATGGCGGGAATACCCCTAAAGATAGTCCCGCGTTTAAAATCTCGTAGGAAAAGCGATCCGCATGGGTAATAGCAAAAAACGATAAGTGAGTGTTTTTCCCTTGTGCCTTTCGATGGCCGAATAGTTTATATTTCGTCTATCTACTCAAATAGTAAAGGTAAGCAGCTTCATTTTATCGTTTTGTTGTTTTATGGGAGCCGAGAACCACCGGTTCTAATCCCTCTGAATTTCATTTGTCATCGGAACCATCGGTTCTAATCCCTCTGAATTTCATTTGGCATTGGAACCATCGGTTCTAATCCCTCTGAATTTCATTTGGCATTGGAACCATCGGTTCTAATCCCTCTGAATTTCATTTGG
>JAISIX010000206.1 GCA_031261805.1 Mediterranea sp. (in: CFB group bacteria) | reverse complement strand
AAACCAATTTGCTGTATGACTTGACCTCCACACTCAACGTGGGCGCGGAGTTGCGCCTGGGCGAGCAGTTTACGCTCGATGTTCCCTTTAGCTACAACCCGTGGAAGTTTAGCGGCAATCGATATATCAAGCACTGGCTGGTTCAGCCCGAGCTGCGCTATTGGACGAAGCGTGCGTTCAGCGGTCATTTCCTGGGGGCGCACGCCCACTACGCGCAGTTCAACTTCTCGCGCATCTTCAGTGAGTATAAATACGAAGGATGGTTGGCCGGTGCCGGCCTGTCGTACGGTTATCGCTGGGCACTCTCGCCTGCCTGGGGGCTGGAAGCCTCTCTGGGACTGGGCTACGCCTATATCGACTACGACCAGTACCAAGCCGCCAAAACGGGATGCAACCATTGCGGCAGCAAACTCAAAGCCGGTAGCCGGCACTACCTGGGCGTGACCAAGGCGGCGGTTTCGCTGGTCTACAACTTCGGACGCAAACCGCGCAAATCGCCGGTGGCAGCGCGTGTAATCGATATCATGCCTCCTCTTCCCCCGCGGGTGGATACGCTCCGGGTGGTGGAACAGGTGGTGCACACCGACACGGTATATGTGGCTCCCGCCCCCACACCTGTCTACCGGCAGGAGCGCGGCGAGGCCTACATCCTTTTCGCCGTAGACCGGCACGAACTCCGCCCCGAGGTGGGAAACAACCGCACCGAGCTGGCTAAGATTGAACACTCCATGCGCACGGTGCAACAACATCCCCGCTCCCAAATCCGGCGCATCCACATCGAAGCGTTTGCCTCGCCCGAAGGCGATACGGAGCACAACCTCCGCCTGTCGGCCGGGCGTGCCGAAGCACTCAAAGCCTATATGATAGCCACCTACCGGCTCGCCCCCGGGCTGTTCACCACCTGCTCGGCGGGCGAAAACTGGCAGGGATTGCAAGATGCCATCGCCGTGAGCCGTCACTTCGACGAGCCGCAGAAGGACGAACTGCAACGGATTCTTTCCATCGCCTCGGTGAGCGAACGCAAAGCCCGGCTCAAAGCGCATCGCGGGGGGCAGACCTACGCCTTGCTGCTCCGTGAAATCTATCCCGGGCTGCGTCTGTCGGCCTATCGCATCGACTACACGGTGGCCTCGGACGAGTAGCCGTGCACGCCCTGCCCAACAAACTGTAAGAACAATTTTTTATTTAATCATAGTATTCATCATTAACTCGAAAAAATCATGAAAAAGATTCGTAAGAACCTTCTGCTTTGTGTCATGTCACTGTTGACATCGATTACAATCTCCTCTTGCTCGAACGACGAACCGGCCATTGACCAACCCGCTTCGAAGGTAACCACACACGTAGGCTTCTCGGTGAAGCTGCCGCAAACCACTTCCGTAGGCGGTGCCGCCGCCACCCGCTACGATGCCGGCAACTACAACGCCGACGGCACCTACGAAGGTGTCGACCTGACCAGTCGCATCGACCTCTACCTTATCTCGGCCGACGGTGCGCTGCTGGACAGCCGCCGCTTCGACTACACCGAGCTGACTTGGCTTTACCAGGACGGCATGCAGGTGGTGCAACCCAAGGAACCGTTCCAAACCACCGCCGGTGAGAAGTATGCCGTGGTGGTGATCAACAGTCCTTATCCGCTGATTTCCACGACACCGGCCAGCGACTACCTCATCTCCATTACCAACGAATTCCCCCTGAGTGCCGTTGGTCAGTTCGTCTCCTACGACGGAGAGCGCGTGCTGCAGTCGATGTTTAGCGGCCGCAGCGAAGTGACCACCATCACCGACGGAGTGACGGCTGCCGACGTGAAGGCCGGTGCCAACCGCATCGAACTTATGGTGGAACGTATGGTTTCGCGGGTAATTGTAACGGCTTCGCCCCAGATGGATGCCAACAGCTCCGAGGTGGGAACCTTCTCGGAGATCACCTACTCGGTGGCACAAGGCTCCAAGGCGGTCTACCTCTTCCCGCAGATTGAGGGTGAGGAGTATAAGACCTACGGCTACGACTACCTGCCCGACGAGAACTACATCCGCACCTCGGCCGCTTACTATTGCTACGACGACTTGCAGGTAACCACCGATGTGGTGCCCGTCAATCCGTCGACCGACGCCGACCAGCGTGCCTACCTCAACGTGGAGGGCAAGCTGTTGCTCGAAAACACGCACGCCACCTACCTCAAAGGCAATACCGCCTATGTACTGGTGCGCGCCAAGTTTACCCCCCATGCCGAGGCTATCGTTGACGGCGGTGCATTGGCTGCCGACGGCACGTTCTACGTGGGAGCTACCGACGGGAACATCTACTCGTCGGTGGAAGCGGCTACCGACCCCTCGGTGGGCACGGCCTATCAAAACGTCCTGACCTACGTGGGAGGAAAGACGCTCTACTACGTGTGGCTCAACCCCGACAACATCGAAAAGCCTACTGTTTCGCCCGTGATGCGTAACAACATCTACCACATCAACATCAACTCGTTCAAGCAATTGGGTACGAACTGGAATCCGTTGACGCCCGACATCAACAACCCCGACCCCAAACCCGACGGACCGGAACCTCCCTCGCCCGTGGATCCTACCGACCCGTTGTCTTCTACCGACACCTATATGTCCGTCGACATTCAGGTGAAAGATTGGACGGTTCACTCCTACGACGTTGACCTTTAATCGGTAGCTTCTATGCGAATAAGTTGCAATACGGTTTTCCGTACCGCAGTGGCAATGCTCTGTTTCCTGTTGACGGCATGTGTCTACGACCGCAGGGAAGAGTGCCCGCAGGGACTGGACGTGCAACTCTACTCGAAAACTCCTTGCAGTGTGGATACGCTTTATCCGACCAATCCCCAACACCTGATGTTTTACCTCTTCGATGCCGAGGGCATCTTGGTCTCGAGCCTCGAAGAGGAGCAGGTGAGGGTGCACAGTACCTACCGCAAGCGGATGGAAACCACTGCCGGACTCTTTACGGTGGTGGCCTGGGCGGGAGTGGACGACGATCTCTTTGAGCGTCCCAATGCCCCTCGGGCGGGGATTACCAAGAAAGAGGACCTGCACTTCCGGTTGCGCCGCACACAGTTGCGCTCCTCTTCTCTGGAAGGCCGAAAGGTCTACTACGGCGAAAGCGCGGCGGTCTATATTCCCGATGCCACCGATGCGGGCAGCATCTACAAGGCAGCGGCCGTCAACCTGAGCGAACAGACCAACCGTTTGCAGGTCGTTATCGACGGATTGCCCGATGCCGCAGGTTACGAGGTGCTGATAGAGTCGCGCAACGGTGCCATGAGTCTCGACGGGAGTGTGGCTCCCGACGACCTCATCGAGTATCATGCCGCCTCCACACTGGTGGAGGAGGGTACGCTCACCGCCTCGTTTACATTGCTCCGGCTCTCTACCGGCCTCTCTACCACGCTGATTGTACGCAACAGCGAGAGCGGAGCCGAACTCTACCGCGGTGACTTGCTCGGCACGCTGCTGCTCAAGAACCCGCACGTCAACCTTGCCTGTGACCGCGACTTTACCATCCGCTTCACCACGGCCGATGCCTGCCGTTGCGGCACCTACACGGTGATGGAGATTTGGGTCAACAACTGGCTGGTTCATAGTTATAACACCGATTTACACTGATAACCCGTATGAAAATCTCGGAAACCTTCTATCACATTCTGTTTCTGCTGGTCTTGCTCACCGCACTGATGGTGAGCCTGGGCGGATGCAGCGACGACCACGCTTCGCCCGTCGATCGGGAGGCGGTAGTTGCACTGCTTCTGGGAGGTCACTCCTCGAGCGTGAATGCCGACCGCCTACACTGGGAAGACCGGGTGGACGAACTGCGCATGCTGGCCTTCGGAAGTGCCGGCGAGGTGGTCTACAACGACCTGCTCAGTTTCCCGCAGGGATTTGATAAGCCCTGCCAGGCTATTCGCCTTCGCCCCGGTGTGTACGACTTCTGTTTCATAGCCAACGAGAGTGTGGGCGGAAGCAGCTATGTGGAAGCCCTCTGGAGTGTGAGGCGCAAGTCCGACTTCGATGCCGACGTGCGTTTCCGCACCTTGCCCTACAATCCCGACTTCACCCCCGACGGCACCTCTGCCCAGGGGCGCTTTCTGATGTCGGCTACCTACAGCAATGTGCCGGTGTTGGAGGGTGGAACCCAAGCCAATCCCCTCCCGTTACAACTCTCCGACGGACGGGTTATGCTACTGCGTTCGCATGCCAAGGTGGAGGTGGTGTTTCGTAAGAAAGAGGCGGGGAGCACGGTGCCCGATCAAGCTGTTACGGCCTTGCAACTCAAACAGGTCACTACCAGCTATGCCGTTCCGATGCCTGCCCACACGCCTGCTGTGGCCGAAACTACGGCCACCGGGCTGCTCGTTCCCGTGGAATTCAACTACGATGCCGACTCCATCGGCAGTGCGGTGTGGTACATTCCCGAACTGCTGGATACCCGTAGCGGCACCTTCTACACCGAGCTGCACATCAACGGGACTGCCTATCCGGTCTCGACCGACAACGACAACCGGGTGGAGCGCAATCACCACTACCTGACCAATGTCTACATCGCCCCCGACGGAGGCTTGGAGCTGATCAGCTGCGTGGCCGACTGGAACCTCGAGAGCTACAAGTACATGTTTCAGGACGAAAACGAAATAGTTACTCCGCCCGTCACGCCCACCGACTCGACCCTAATCATTGCCACCGATTGCGGCAAGATAGAGATGCGTTCGGTCAACGAAAGCTTGTCGCAAGGCTTGATGGGTGTCTACGGTGACCAGATTGTGTGGTGGGATCCGGTTCTGCAGGGACCCAACGTGGTCAAGGGCGAACCGCCCTACTATTGTGAGAAGAAGTACGGCAAAGGATGGCGGCTAATCAATTCGTGTGAACTGATGTCGTTCCTCCGCCTCTTCGATCACACCTATCGGGTGTGGCAATCGAACACCTGGCAGGGCGAGAATGCGGGGCTTGAGTTCTACTCCCTGCCGTTCCGCCTCGAGGCACAGGAACTACTCGGACGCCTGACCGGCGCCGACATGTCGCGCTACACGCTGAGCGACACCGGTCACGACGAGGTGGGCGGTGAGAAGCTCGGCATGTTAGACCGCTACTTCACCCCGGGCGACATCTTGGAACGCCAGAGTGACTATCCCGATGGATGGCCTTTCTACGGAGCGCCCAACAACAGCAATCAGCCGTGGTATCCAATGGAGGTCTCCATCCAAATCAAGGGCTATTGGTACGCCGACTACCTCAACCCCAACGTGCAGGAGAACTACGATAAGATTCTCTACGGAAGCTTCTTCCGCTTCGACTACTCATCCACCACCTCGCGCTGTGTGCGCCCGGTGGAGTAACCCACCTTTTTATAGCATCCCCCAACTCATGCGAACCCCGAGCTTATACCTATACCTTGCGCTGCTGTGGCTGACCTTGGCCGGTAGCGCCTGCACCTCCAACCCTCACGAACCTGTGCTGGAGGAGGCCTCGAAGGGCGTGGAGTTACTATTGCTCCCCTCGCGCTCGGCCGGCGACAACGACAACCTGCCCCAAGAGTATGCCCTACTCAACCTGAGCCTGCTACTGACCGAACCCGGGGACGATCGGTTTGTGCAGCGGTTTGTGCACACTTCGTTCAGTGGTGCCGGCGGCGATGCCTCCCCCGCATGCAAGCTGGTCAATCTGCCGTTGGATGAGGCCTTGCAGCGCACCTACGACCTCTACGTGGTGGCCAACTTCGACAATACCGATGCCTTGAACCGGTTGCAGACCCTCTCCGACCTGCGCGACCTGACCACTCCCAAACTCTTGCCCAACAACCGCTTGAGTACGGAACGCGGCCTGCCTATGTACGGCGAGTTGCCCGGAGCAGACCTTTCGACCGCAGGGGCGCAGCCGCTTACCGTCAGCCTGCAACGGATTTGCGCCAAGGTGCGGGTGACGCTTACCTTCACTGATCCCCACTGGGTGGGTACCGACAACCGTTTCTCGCTCAACGATGCCGCCCCTTTCGCCTACTTCATGCCGCGCCAGGAGTGGACGCCCCAGCAGATGGGTACCAACTTGGTCAACTATCTCTACCTTGCCATGACGCAGGTGGACAGCCAAACCTTCACCGGCACGGCCTACGTCTACGAATCGCCCGTGCAGCCTGCTCTCGAACTATACACCATCTTGAATAACCGCGAGCGACGCTTCGTGGCGCGCGACCATTTTCCTTTGCCGGTACGTAACCGTCTCTACGACATCCTTCTGGAGGTGCTTCCGCCGCTGACCCGCACGGAGGATGGTGCCTCTCCCTTCCGCCTTGTCTGTCACCAAACGGAGTGGTGAGGGTCGACTCCTGCTTGGTGCCTGAGGTAACCCCTGTAAGGTGTTCGAACGGACACCTTCATCGGTGTTACAAAAAAACAACGCGGACAACACAGCTAAGCTGCATTGTCCGCGTCTGTTACGTTTGGTAAGGGGAGGCCCGATTACATCATGCCGCCCATACCGCCCATGCCGGGGTTGCCCATCGGCTCGGGTTTATCTTCTTTCTTCTCTACGATGACGCACTCGGTGGTGAGGAACATGCCGGCGATAGAGGCGGCGTTCTCCAGCGCTACGCGCGTTACCTTGGCAGGATCTACCACACCGGCTTTGTGCAGATTTTCGTAGACGTCGGTGCGGGCGTTGTAACCGAAGTCGCCCTTGCCTTCGCGCACCTTCTGCACCACTACGGCTCCCTCTTTGCCTGCGTTGGCTACAATTTGACGCAACGGCTCTTCGATGGCGCGTTTGATGATGGCTACGCCGGTGGTCTCGTCGGCATTCTCGCCTTCAAAGCCTTCCAATGCTTCGAGGGCACGGATGTAGGCTACACCGCCACCGGCCACAATTCCCTCTTCGATGGCCGCACGGGTGGCACGGAGGGCATCGTCGACGCGGTCTTTCTTCTCCTTCATTTCGATTTCCGAAGCAGCTCCCACGTAGAGCACGGCCACGCCGCCCGAGAGTTTAGCCAACCGTTCTTGCAGCTTCTCTTTGTCGTAGTCCGACTTGGTCGAGGCCACTTGTGCCTTGATTTGCTCGCAACGCTCTTTGATTTGTTTGCCTTCGCCGCCGCCGTTGACAATGGTGGTGTTGTCTTTGGTGATGCTCACCTTATCGGCTGTTCCCAGCATCTCGATGGTGGCTTGTTCCAGCTTGAGTCCCTTCTCTTCGCTGATGACTACGCCGCCGGTGAGGATGGCAATGTCTTCGAGCATCTCTTTTCTGCGGTCGCCAAAGCCCGGAGCCTTTACAGCGCAAATCTTCAGTTGCGACCGCAAGCGGTTCACTACCAAGGTGGTCAAGGCTTCACTGTCTACATCTTCGGCAATCACCAACAGCGGACGTCCGGTTTGCACGGCAGGTTCCAAGATGGGGAGGAAGTCTTTGAGATTAGAAATCTTCTTGTCGTAGATCAGGATATAGGGTTTCTCCATCTCACATTCCATCTTCTCGGTGTTGGTCACGAAGTAGGCCGACAGATAGCCGCGGTCGAATTGCATGCCTTCTACTACGCCGATGGTGGTGTCGGTGCCTTTGGCTTCTTCGATGGTGATGACACCGTCTTTCGATACTTTACGCATGGCCTCGGCAATCAGCTTGCCGATTTCCGAGTCGTTGTTGGCCGACACGGTGGCTACTT
Organism: Mediterranea sp. (in: CFB group bacteria); assembly: GCA_031261805.1. Classification (GTDB taxonomy): domain Bacteria; phylum Bacteroidota; class Bacteroidia; order Bacteroidales; family Bacteroidaceae; genus Bacteroides. The sequence continues at coordinate 1,659 of JAISIX010000206.1, read as the reverse complement.
GCTCTATCTTGTCGTAGTTGTCGCCTACCGTCTCCGACTGGGTCTTGATGGATTCCACCACTTTGGCCACGGCTTTGTCGATACCGCGCTTGATGTCCATGGGGCTGGCACCGGCGGTTACGTTTTTCAATCCTTCGGCCACGATGGCTTGCGCCAAAACGGTGGCTGTGGTGGTGCCGTCGCCGGCATCGTCGCCTGTTTTAGAGGCTACCTCTTTCACCAGCTGTGCACCTACGTTTTGGTATGCATCGGTCAGGTCAACCTCTTTGGCTACCGTAACGCCGTCTTTGGTGATTTGGGGAGCACCGAACTTCTTCTCGATGATTACATTCCGACCTTTAGGTCCTAATGTTACTTTCACTGCATTGGCCAGTGTGTCGATGCCCTTCTTGAGTTGGTCGCGGGCATCAATATTGAACAAAATCTCTTTTGCCATAACTATTCTTATTTACGTTTTATTGATTGAATTCGTTGATTAACCTAATACGGCAAGCACATCGCTCTGACGCATAATGAGATACTTCTGGCCGTCTACTTCCAGCTCGGTACCCGCATATTTACCATACAGCACGGTATCGCCTGTTTTCAACACCATCTCTTCGTCTTTGGTCCCGTGACCAACTGCCACTACTTCGCCCTTAAGGGGTTTTTCTTTGGCGGTATCGGGGATGATGATGCCGCCCACTGTTTTCTCTTCTGCCGGTGCAGGGAGTATTAATACTCTGTCTGCTAATGGTCTAATGTTCATAGCTCTATTATTTTATTATGTTGTACATTAAATAAGTACCAACTTCTTTGCGAAAAGTATGCCAAAGTGGTAGCGTTCTTTTCTGGCAGTATACAACTGCCAAAATGACGGGCACCGGCCTGTTGCTGACATTGACAGTTGATTAATGCCGATATTAGGAGTGAGTCACCGCCTCGGTAAAGCCACCCTTTACCCCTCGGTAAAGTCACCCTTTACCGCTCGGTAAAGTCGGACCAACCGCCTGGGTAAGTTTCGACACATCCTCATTGAATAGGATTATCTTGTTGGTCTGATGGAATATTCGTTCCTTTGCACCCCTATGATTGCCTATCTATAATTACTACGATTTATTACGATGAGAAGTTTTGCCTCAGACAACAATTCGGGAGTGCATCCATTGGTGATGGAAGCACTTGAGCGTGCCAATCGGGATCATGCCGTCGGTTATGGCGATGATGCCTGGACGGCCGAGGCGGCCGGTCGTCTCAAAGAGTGCTTTGGGCAGGAGTGCGAACCCCTGTTTGTATTTAACGGGACGGGAAGCAATGCGATTGCTTTGCAACTGGCCACCCGTCCCTATCATCTTATTTTGTGTGCCGAAACAGCGCATATCTATGTGGATGAATGTGGTGCTCCAGCCCGGATGACCGGCTGCCAACTTCGTCCCATAGCCACGGCCGACGGTAAACTCACCCCCGAACTGCTACGCCCCCACTTGAAGAACTTCGGTGAACAGCATCATTCACAGCCGGGAGTGGTTTACATCTCGCAATGCACCGAATTAGGCACGATTTATACGCCGGAGGAAGTACGTCTCCTTGCCGATTTGATACATCCCTACGGTATGTTTCTCCACATGGACGGTGCTCGCCTGGCCAATGCCTGTGCGGCGCTTGGTTGCGAGCTACGCG
>JAISIX010000176.1 GCA_031261805.1 Mediterranea sp. (in: CFB group bacteria) | reverse complement strand
ACCAACGAGATTCCCGATAACGCCACCGCCCCCGGCCTGAACGAGGCGCGCCAGATGCTGAAGATAAACCAGATGAGTCAGACGGAGCAACGAGCCTACTGGCGGCACGTGGACAACGTCAACCTGCTGGCATCGAACGTCTACACTGAACGGGAAGAGGGACGATGGGAAGGATTGGCGGAAGGCGAAGCTATCGGTGAAGCAAAAGCCTTAGCGCAAATAACCGCTAACGCCGCCAAGGCTAAGGCGCAAGGCATACCCAACGAGACCATCGCGCTTGTCACGGGGCTTTCTATCGAAGAAATAGAGAAACTATAGTCTTTGTAGCTACCATATACGGAGCGCCGTTCCAAGTTGGACATCACAAATTGTGATTTCAACTTGGAACGGCGCTCTCCTTTGTCAACCGGGATTGTAAGTCCTTATATAATCTCTATCCCCTGCTCCTTGCACAGCTGCACGCCCAGCTCTTTGAGTTTGAACTTCTGGATTTTGCCGCTGCCGGTCATGGGGAACTCCTTAACGAAGAAGATGTATTTGGGTATTTTGTAGCGGGCTATCTGGTTCTTGCAGAAGTCGCGTACGTCGGACTCGTGCATCTCCACTCCCTCTTTCAGGATGATAAAGGCGCCTACCGCTTCGCCGTACTTGGGCGATGGGATGCCGGCCACCTGCACGTCCTGCACGCCATCCAGCTTGTAGAGATATTCTTCTATCTCGCGGGGGTAGATGTTCTCGCCACCGCGGATAATCATGTCTTTGATGCGCCCGGTGATGCGATAGAATCCGTCGGCGTCTTTGATGCCGAGGTCGCCCGAGTGGAGGAAGCCGTCTTTGTCGATGGCTTCGGCCGTGGCTTCGGGATTCTTATAGTAACCCTTCATGGTATTGTAGCCACGGTTGCACATCTCGCCCTGCACGCCTACGGGACATTCGCGGCCCGTCTCGGGGTCGATGACGCGCACGTCGGTAAACTCATAGTCGGTGCCTACGGTGTTGCAGCGTTGGTCGAAGGTGTCGTCAATGCGGGTCTGCGTCATGCCCGGCGAGGTCTCGGTGAGGCCGTACACGCTGGTCACGCGCATGTACATCTTCTCCTCCACTTGCTTCATTAGTTCCACGGGACAGAGCGAGCCGGCCATGATGCCGGTGCGGAGGCTCGACATGTCGAAGAGGTCGAACATGGGGTGATGCAGCTCGGCGATGAACATGGTGGGCACGCCATAGAGGGCGGTGCATCGTTCCTTGTGGATGGAGGCCAGTACCACCAGTGGGTCGAAGCGCTCCACCATCACCTCGGTACAACCGTGCGTGAGGCAGTTCATGGTGGCCAGCACCACGCCGAAGCAGTGGAAGAGGGGGACGCAACAACAGAGCTTGTCGTCGGGTGTGAACTTCATGTGCTCGCCAGTGAGGTATCCGTTGTTGGCTATATTATAATGTGTGAGCATCACGCCTTTGGGGAATCCGGTGGTGCCCGAGGTGTATTGCATGTTCACCACGTCGTGGCAGTCTACCCGCGCCTTCAGCTCGTTGAGATGATTGTCTTCGATGTTCTCGCCCAGGAGCAGCAGCTCGGAGGTGTTGTACATGCCGCGATGCTTCTCCTGTCCTACGTACACCACATTCTTCATGCACGGGAAACGCTCGCTCTTCAGGTGTCCACGCTCGCTGCTCTTCAGTTCGGGCAGCATGGTGTAGGTCATCTGCACGAAGTCGCTGTCCTTCTCGCCATTCACGATGCAGAGCGTGTGCATGTCGGAGTTCTGGCAGAGATACTCCAGTTCGGACTGTTTGTAGTTGGTGTTGACGGTGACGTACACCGCCCCAATCTTGGCGCAGGCGTAGAGCAACGTCAGCCAGTCGGGTACATTGGCTGCCCAAATGCCCACGTGGGTTCCTCGGTTCACGCCGATAGATATCAGTCCCTTGGCCATATCGTCCACGCGATGGTTGAACTGTTGCCAGGTGAAACGCAGGTTGCGGTCGGAGTAGACGATGCACTCCTTCTCGGGAGAAACTTCGGCCCAGTGTTCCAGCCACTGGCCAAGGGTACGTTTGGATAGTTCCACTTGATTTAGTGATTAGTGGTTAGTGATTAGTGATTAGTCGGTGGTGAGTGGCCGGCGGTGAGTAGTGATTAGTCCGCAATGATCAGCCCGTAATGATTAGTGAATGGCTACTCGCTAATCACTAATCATTATTCACTACTCGCTCCTCCCTCCTCCGCTATACCGGCGTATAGATGACGGCCAATATCTTGGCACCTTGCCCTTCGTAGGCGTGTACGTGGTGGGGCACGATGGAGTCGTAATAGATGCTGTCGCCCTCTTCCAGCAGGTAGGTGCTCTTGCCGTAGCTGATTTCCATCACGCCCTCGAGCACCATGATGAACTCTTCGCCCTCGTGCGAGGAGAGCACGAAGTCGGTGTCCTGGCTCGGTATCACGTCGATGATGAAAGGTTCCATGTGGCGGTCGGCTTTCGACTTTGACAAGGAGTGGTACTCCATGTGCTTGCGCGAGTGGATGGCGTTGTTGGAGAAGCTGATGGCATCGCTGGCCTCCTTCTTGCGGCATACCACGGGACCCACCTCTTCTTGGTCGTCGAGGAACGTACCCAAGCGTACGCCCAGTACGCGGGCTATCTTGATGAGAGGTGCCAGCGAAGGGATGTCGATATTGTTCTCAATGCGTTCAATCTGCTCCACGGCCAAGCCGGAGCGTTCGGAAAGCTCGTCTATGCTGATAGACTTATCTGTGCGGAGTGATTTTATCTTCTCTCCGACAATCTTACTGGTGTCCATATTGAAAGTATTTTAGTTCTCAAAGTGATAGATTGTTATAACGATGCCGCAAAAGTAGCAATTTCTTTATACTGCTCCAATGAAAGGGCAGAAAAAAACCGCTTCTCCCGAGGAGAAACGGTTTTTAGGTCTTCGTCGCAAGTAAAATTACTTACGCAGGCCGAGCTGTTTGATGATGGCACGGTAGCGTTCGATGTCCCTGTCTTTCAGGTAGTCGAGCAAGCGGCGGCGTTTGCCTACCAGCATCGTCAACGCTCTTTCAGTGCTATAATCTTTTCTGTTGAGCTTCATGTGCTCAGTCAGGTGGGAGATACGGTACGAAAACAAAGCTATCTGCGCCTCAGCTGAGCCAGTATCAGTGTTAGACTTTCCGTATGTTCCGAAGATCTCTTGCTTTTTAGCAGCGTCTAAATACATAATGTTTAAAATTTATAGTTACTTATTCCCCTCATTCGGGGCTGCAAAGATAGGCATTATCTTTATATTCCCCAACGCTTTACGGCAAAAAAATGCCGGGTAGGGTATGTTTCTAAACCTATTTTCGTACCTTTGCGCCAAATAATTAGGTATTATAATGCAGAACATTCGAAACATCGCAATCATTGCCCATGTGGATCATGGGAAGACAACGCTGGTAGACAAGATGTTGCTGGCGGGTCATCTCTTCCGCAGCAATCAAAATAGTGGTGAACTGATATTGGATAACAACGACCTCGAGCGCGAGCGTGGTATCACCATCCTCTCCAAGAACGTTTCCATCAACTACAACGGTACGAAGATCAACATCATCGACACCCCGGGGCACAGCGACTTCGGTGGTGAGGTGGAACGTGTGCTCAACATGGCCGACGGTTGCCTGTTGCTCGTTGATGCCTTCGAAGGCCCCATGCCGCAAACCCGCTTCGTGCTCCAGAAAGCGCTCCAGATAGGATTGAAACCCATCGTGGTGGTGAACAAGGTGGATAAGCCCAACTGCCGCCCCGAGGAGGTGTATGAGCTGGTGTTCGACCTTATGTTCAGCCTCAATGCTACCGAGGAGCAACTCGACTTCCCCGTCATCTACGGCTCGGCCAAGAACAACTGGATGAGTACCGACTGGAAGCAGCCGACGGACAACATCACCGCCTTGCTCGACTGTATCATCGAGAACATCCCCGCGCCCACACAGTTGGAGGGCACGCCGCAGATGCTCGTCACCTCACTCGACTACTCGTCGTACACCGGACGTATCGCCATCGGGCGTGTACACAGGGGCACGCTGAAGGAAGGGATGAACGTGACGTTGGCCAAGCGCGACGGCACGATGCTGAAGAGCAAGATCAAAGAGTTGCATGTGTTCGAAGGGTTGGGACGGGCGAAAGCCACCGAGGTGTCTTCGGGCGACATCTGCGCCTTGGTAGGTATCGACGGGTTCGAGATTGGCGACACAATCTGCGACTATGACAACCCCGAGGCATTGCCGCCTATCGCTATCGACGAGCCGACGATGAGCATGCTCTTTACTATCAACGACTCGCCTTTCTTTGGCCGCGACGGTAAGTTTGTTACCTCCCGCCACATCCACGATCGCCTGATGAAGGAGTTGGACAAGAATCTCGCCCTGCGCGTGCGCAAGAGCGAGGAAGACGGCAAATGGATTGTCTCCGGGCGTGGTGTATTACACATCTCCGTGCTCATCGAGACTATGCGTCGCGAAGGTTACGAGCTGCAGGTAGGCCAGCCTCAGGTCATCTATAAAGAGGTAAACGGCGTGCGCTGCGAACCGATAGAGGAGCTGACTATCAGTGTCCCCGAGGAGTTTGCTAGCAAGATGATAGACATGGTGACCCGCCGCAAGGGCGAGATGATAAAGATGGAGAGCAACGGCGACCGTGTGAACCTGGAGTTCGACATGCCCTCACGAGGCATCATCGGCCTGCGTACCAACGTGCTTACCGCTTCGGCTGGTGAGGCTATCATGGCGCACCGCTTCAAGGAATATCAACCCTACAAGGGCGAGATAGAACGCCGTACCAATGGCTCCATGATTGCCATGGAGACGGGTACTGCCTTCGCCTACGCCATCGATAAACTGCAGGACCGTGGCCGCTTCTTTATCTTCCCGCAAGAGGAGGTCTATGCCGGACAGGTAGTAGGCGAGCACGCGAAAGATAACGACCTTGTGGTCAACGTCACCAAGTCGAAGAAGCTCACCAACATGCGTGCTTCGGGTGCCGACGACAAGGCACGTCTTATCCCGCCTGTACAGTTCTCGCTCGAAGAAGCGCTGGAGTACATCAAGGGGGATGAGTATGTGGAGGTAACGCCGAAGGCGATGCGTATGCGCAAAATCATCCTCGACGAGACGGAGCGCAAACGTTCCAACAAGGTGTAAACTTAAGATAGTGATTAGCGGTGAGTGATTAGTGATTAGCGGTGGCAATCATTAATCACTCACCGCTAATTATTTGAATGACGCTCTAATCACTACTCACTATCCAACTCACCTCTTCCTCAAAGTTGGGCGTGAAGATGCCTTTACCCACGTTTGCCCGTATCTCGTCGAGACTCCAAAAGCGGCCGCTATCCAACTCGTCGCTGGGAAGAATCGCACCGTCGTACACGGTACGGTAGGAGAAGACCAACTCGCGTTCGCGAGCCGACTCGAACACATATTTCTTTAGAAACTGTGGTGTGAAGCCACTGATGCCCAGCTCCTCGTGTGCTTCACGTCGCAACGCTATCTCCACGCTCTCGCCCAAGTCGACGTGCCCGCCTACAGAGGTGTCCCACCGTCCAGGCTGTATGTCTTTCCATGCCGGACGTTTTTGCAAGTAGAGTTCTCCTTGCGGGTTGAACACGTGCAGGTGCACCACGGGATGGAGCAGCTTGCTGCCGCTGTGGCACTCGCCGCGAGTGGCGGCTCCGGTGATATTCCCCTCTTCGTCTACAAGGGGAAACATCTCTTGGTTGTTGTCTTGGTTCATACGCGGGGTTAGGGTATCAATAAGGAAGAGTCGCCATAGCTCAGGAAACGGAAGTCGTGTCCGAGGGCGTAGTCGTATATTGGCCGCCAGTTGCCCTGCACAAAGGCTGAGACGAGTAGCAGCAGCGTGCTCTGTGGCTGGTGGAAGTTGGTGACCATCGCCTTCACTATCCGGTAGTCGTAGCCCGGGGCGATGATAATCTGCGTGCTGGTATGGAGGGTCTCCATGCCGTGACGGTCGAGGTAATCGGCGATGTGGCGCAACGCTTCTACAGCTGGCATCGTACTTCCTGTCTCGTAAGGTTGCCACTGGCGCACGTGCAGCTCTTCTTCGGTGGCATCAGGATGTGCGGCCAGTGTCACGCCGATGTGATAGAGGCTCTCCAACGTTCGTACGGAGGTGGTACCCACGGCAATGGCACGCCCCCCATGCGCTATCAACTTCTGGAGGGTGGTGCGGCTCACGGAGATGTACTCGGTGTGCATCTCGTGCCCTTCTATCTCTTCGCTCTTCACCGGCTTAAAGGTTCCGGCACCTACGTGCAGTGTCAGTTCCTCCTCGTCGATGCCCTTCGCCCGCAGTGCCTCGAGCACCCGCGGGGTGAAGTGCAGGCCGGCGGTAGGGGCGGCTACCGACCCTTTTATCTTGGAGTACACCGTTTGGTAGGTCTCTTTGTCGCTCTCCTGTGTCTCCCGGTTGAGGTAGGGTGGGATGGGCAGCTCGCCGAATACCTCGAGGATGTCGGCGAAGGTCACCTCGGGGTTGTCCCAGTGGAAGTCTATCCAGTGGCTGGTGCCCCGACATTCGCCCCGTGTGGCGGTGAGGGTGAGAGGTTGTCCCTTCACGGTCATCTCGCGGCGTAGCGTGCCCTCTTTCCATTTCTTCAGGTTGCCTATCATGCAGAGCCAGGCGGCGTGTTCGGTCTGTTGGAAGTTGAGCACGTAGTCGTTGGGCTGTATGGGTTCGAGGCAGAACACCTCGATGAGCGCTCCCGTCTCCTTGCGGAAGTGGAGTCGTGCTTGTATCACCTTGGTGTTGTTGAATATCATCAAGCTGCCGGCCGGCAGGTAGTCGGGCAGGGAGGTGAACACATCCTCACTGATGTCGCCGTGCCGGTAGACTAATAGTTTGGACTGGTCGCGGACGGGCAGGGGAAATTTGGCGATGCGCTCGTCCGGCAAGGGGTAATTGAATTCACTGATGTGAATATGTTTGGGATCTTGTTTCATTGTGGGGGCAAAAATAAGTCTTTTCGTGGACTTTTTGATAGGGAAGGGGGAAAGATTTGTCTCCCTTCAGATGCCATATTCTCGTTTGAACCAAAGTTCAAAGATGGGGTCGGAGAAGGAGTAGGCATCGCCTTCTTTCTCGATAAAATCTCGTTCAACGAGCATCCGTTTGTTGCGCGTGATGGTTTGCGCGTTGCCCAGTTCGTAACCGGCAGAAACCGATGCGGCGTTAAAACGGTAGTCGCCGTTGGCTACGGCACGCAACATGCCAATCTGGGCAGCTGTGAGATTTTCAGTATCGTTCATAAACATGGGCATGTTGGTATCTATCAGCTGACTGATACGAGCGTCTATGGCTTCGTCGGTCAGTCTGTCAGTCACGCCCGACCACACAAAATAGCACAATTGTTGCAAGTACCAAGAATGGCATTTCACGATGTCGCAAAGGCGTTCGGCTTGTGGTTCCGTGATTTGCTTTCCCGTCTTCCTGAACGACTGGAGAATGAACGGAACCCAATCCTCTTTCTTGATTTTCTGGAGAAACAGTACTTGGCCGAATCGGTAAAAGGGGTTGGAGGAGTTATTGAATATATCCATCATCATGTGCCGTTTGCTTCCATAGAAGCAATAGGAGACGGCTTGTTGTTTCTGCCAGACGGAACGCATCTTACCCTCCAAGGTTTTGTAGCCGTTGAGTTGCGCCAGCTGTTGAAACTCATCAATACAAACGACGAGACGAATTTTCTTGGCAGTAGCTATCTGTTCAGGAAGGTCGAGTATCTCCAATGCCTCCTTCTCTTCCAAGTTGAATTTCAAGTCGAACGACATGCTGTTCGACGAGTCACTTTTTAGCGTGATGCTTGGAGAGATGCCCTTGAGGAATCTTCGCACATCTTCCAGCCGTTTCTCCAAAGTTGAGGCGGCACAGGAGATGACCTGCTGTGCAAAGGCTCGGTAAAACTCGGCTTCGCTCTTGATGCTGAACGCATCAATGTAGCATACGCGCACGTCCTTGTCCTCCTGCATCAGTTCGTCCATCGCCATCTTCACCAGCGATGACTTCCCCCATCGTCTGGGGGAGATTAGCATCACGTTGGTGCCACTATTCAGCAACTCCTTTAGTTGCTTGCGTTCCTCTATTCTGTCGATAAAGCTTTCCCGACCAGCCAATGTCCCGTATTGAAAGGGTGATTTCATACAAACTGCCTATCATTGAAGTAAATACGGGACAAATATACGAATTATACATCAATGTATAATACATCTATGTATAATTTCGTCCCACGAGCATATTTCGTCTGCTATATCCCCATGCAGTCGCGGTAGAAGTCCAGCGCTTCGAATATCAGTTCGCGGCCCACGGTTTGGTCGATGCGGATGTCGCCCACCTCGGTCAGTAGGGTGAAGTTAATGCTGCCGGCGGTGTTCTTCTTGTCGTGCGTCATGTAGTCGTAGAGGGCGTCGTAGTGCTTGCAATGGAAGAAGAAGGTGCCGTAGTTGGCTTTGATGAAACGGACCGTTTGCCGCATCTTCTCCTTGGGGAAGGCGGTGAGCCGGTGCGAGAGGTAGAGTTCGCACACCATACCCCACGCTACGGCGTAGCCATGCAGTACGGGACGTCGTTGGGCCAAGGCGAGGCTCTCGAAGGCGTGCCCTACGGTATGCCCGAAGTTCAGCGCTTTGCGGATGCCGTGTTCTTGAGGGTCCTGTTCCACTACCTTCTCCTTCTCCTCTACAGAGCGACCTACCAGTTGTTTGAGGTGTACGTAGTCGATGTGCTCGGTGTCGAAGGCCAGCAATTCTGCCCAGTGCTCGGTGTCGCTGATGAGACCATGTTTCAGCATCTCGGCATAGCCGGAGAAGAAGTTACGGTCGTCCAGCGTGCGGAGGAAGTCCGTCTCGATGAGCACGCTGTCGGCAGGGGCGAAAGCGCCAATCTCGTTCTTCAACCCGTTGAAGTTGATGCCCGTCTTTCCACCCACGGCGGCATCGACCATGGCCAGTAGTGTGGTGGGGATGTTGATGTAGGCGATGCCCCGCTTGAAGGTGGCCGCGGCAAACCCGCCCAAGTCGGTCACCATGCCACCGCCGAGGTTTACCAGGAGCGAGTGGCGGGTGGCACCTTGCGTGCTAAGCTCGGTCCATACCGTGGCCAGTGTCTCCAGCGTCTTGTGGGTATCTTCGGCACCGATGCAGATTTCGATAGCTTCCTCGGAGGCCAATGTCTCACTGACGAGAGGAAGGCAGAGTTGTCGGGTATGCTCGTCGGTGAGTACAAACAGCCTGTCGTGGGGACATGCCGACAAGGCACGTCGGAGGTCGGCCGACAGGTTCTCACAGAGTATTACTTCTTGCTTCTTCATTGTTTTGGGGCTTTTATGGGGGCAAATGTAATGGAAAAAAGATATTTTATCTACTTTTGCCCCATAAAAACAATCATCCGTATGAAAGCTTTGTTTCCCTCATTCTGCCGCCCCATGGGATATGTCGTCCTGCTGGTGGCCCTGTTTCTCCCCTTCCTGTTCTGGATGCGGGGGATGGTGACCGACCACAACCTCCTGCTTTACAAGGAGTGCACCAAGCTGTTGATGATGGCAGGCTGCCTACTCATCCTCTTTGCCTTGAGCAAGAATGAGAGTCCCGCCACAGAGCGCATCCGCAACACGGCGGCACGCAATGCACTCTTTCTCACCTTCTTCCTCGTCTTTGCCAACATGATGTGGCGGGTGGTGAAGGGCGACATTATGAACGTCGACACCTCCACGTTCCTCACCTTCCTCGTGGTGAACGTGCTCTGCCTGGAGTTCGGGATGCAAAAGGCACGCATTGATAAGTTTTTCAAGCGATAAGGCAGCTTTCCCGTAAGGGCGGGTGTCTCGTAATCCCCAATTTTGCTTCTTTTCATTAAACCTTTTGCGCTTTGGATGGTCAAACCTCTGAATCGTAATAAAACAAAGGTCTATCCGATGAAAAGAATTTCTGTTATTGGCGTGCTATTGTGCGTCTTCGCTATTTCTACTTTCGCCCAAAACAAGGTAATTGCCGTTTCGGGGCGTGTCGTGGAGTCCGACACCAAAAACCCGGCGGCGCAAGCCACGCTCCAGCTATTGTCGCTACCCGACAGCGCTTATGCCGCAGGCATTGCCAGCAGTAATCAAGGGTGGTTCACCTTGCCCAAGGTAAAGGCGGGTAAGTACGTCCTCAAGATTTCCTACATCGGCTATACTACCAAGTTCGTGGCTCTTCAGCTGGCCAACAACGCTCCTGACAAGAAGCTGGGTACCCTTGCGCTCAGTCCCGACGTGGTGATGCTGAAGGAGGCTGTGGTGACGGCCGAAGCACCCCAAGTAGCGGTGAAAGAAGATACGCTCGAATACAACTCATCGGCCTACCGTACCCCGCAAGGTGCCATGCTCGAAGACTTGGTGAAGAAACTTCCCGGAGCCGAGATTAGTGACGACGGAACGGTGAAAATCAACGGCAAGGAGGTGAAGAAGATTATGGTAGACGGCAAGGAATTTTTTGGTGGCGACGTGAAGACGGGGCTGCAAAACCTGCCGGTAGACATGATAGATAAACTGAAAGCTTATGATAAGAAGTCGGATTTGGCTCGTATCACGGGCATTGACGACGGCAACGAAGAGACTGTACTCGACCTGAAAGTAAAGAAAGGTATGAACCAAGGATGGTTTGGCAACGCCGACCTCTCTGCCGGAACGGAACACCGCTACAACGGGAAGTTCATGCTCAATCGCTTTGTGGACCACAACCAGTTCTCGCTCATCGGCGGAGCCAACAATGTGAACGACCGTGGATACGGTTGGGGTGGTGGCGGTAACGGCTTGACCGCCCGGAAGACGATAGGTGCCAACTTCGCCACCGAGACGGAAAAGCTGGAATTGGGTGGTAGCGTACGTTACAACTATACAGGGACGGATCGTGTCAGCACTGGCTCCAGCGCACTTTTTCAAACGCCTAACAACAAAGAGTCATACTCCAACACTAACGGTATTAATAAAAGCAGCGCAAATAATGTAAACGCAAACTTCCGTATGGAATGGAAGCCGGATACATTGACTAATATCATCTTCCAGCCCAATTTCTCGTATGGAAAGAACTGGAACTCTTCGGACTCGAAAAGTGGGACGTTCAAACATGACCCTTACGGCTTTGTGCCCAACCCGAATGACTACTTGGATTTGAATGAAGTGGCATCGGAGGACCCGTTCGACACCATACGTGTGAGCCGTTCGAACAATAGAAGCTACTCGAACTCCAATAGCCTATCGGCCAATGCCAGTTTGCAACTGAACCGTAGACTGAACGACAAAGGGCGCAATATCACTTTTAGAGGTACATTCAGTTACGGCAACGGAGGTAATGAACAGTTCTCGGACAACAAGACCGTCCGTTATCTTGAGGATGACTCTCTTTTTAGTAAGCGGTATATCAATACGCCTACTCGCAACCTTGGCTATTCGGCCCAAGCGACCTATAGCGAGCCGATATGGCGTAACACCTACTTGCAATTCAGCTATCAGTTCACGTACAATACCTCCAAAAGCGATAAGAATACGTATGACCTGATGCCATTGGGATGGGAGTTTGACCAGCCATTGCCCGATGGGTATCTGTCCAACCGGGTAGACACGCTCAGCAAGTATGCCAAATACGATTATTATAACCATAATATCAATGTGGGGCTGCGTTTCAATCGTGAGTCCTATCAGTTGAGTACGGGTGTCTCCTTTCAACCGCAAAATTCAAAGCTCGACTATAACAACGGTCGGATAGATACGACCGTGACTCGCCATGTGTTTAACTTTGCCCCTAATGTGGATTTCAGGTATAAATTCTCTAAAACGAGCCAGTTGCGCATCGTCTATCGTGGCAATGCCAGCCAGCCAAGTATGGAAAGCATGTTGCCTGCTGTCGATAACTCCGACCCGCAAAATATTACCCAGGGAAATCCTGGGCTGAAACCCTCGTTTACCCATTCGGTGCGTGTGCGATACAATACCTATAATCAGGAGAGTCAGCGAGGTATCTTCACATTCGTCAACTTCAGCGCCATACAAAACAGTATCAGCAATAGGACCGAGTACAACGACCAGACAGCTGCCACCATTACTATGCCCAAGAATATCAACGGCAATTGGAACGCCTCGGCCATGTTCGGTATGAACACGGCCCTGCGGAACAAAAAGTTTACTATCGGTACTTTCAGCCGGGGTAGCTACAACAACAACGTGGCCTATTCGTATAACAGAAAAACAAAGATAGACAGTAAAGTCAAAACCACCAATCTAAACCTTAGTGAACGCCTGAACGGCACCTATCGTAACGATTGGTTGGAGTTTGGCTTGAACACATCCATCAACTATACGTGGGAGCGTAGCCAATTGAACCCCTCTGCCAACCAAGAACCATACACCTATACGTATGGAGCCAGTACCAATATCTTTATGCCTTGGGGGATGAGCATCTCTACCGACATCACCAGTAGTAACCGGCAAGGATATACTGATGCCAGTCTGAATCGAACTGAATGGATTTGGAACGCACAACTCTCCCAGTCTTTCCTGAAGGGAACGTTGAATCTCAGTCTTGAGTTCAACGACATCCTGAAGCAACAGTCCAACATCAGCCGTTCGCTTACGGCTGAAGGACGTAATATCTCCGAGAACAACGGCGTCTTCAGCTACGGCATGCTCCACCTTACCTATCGCCTCTATGTCTTCAACGGCAAGGGTGCTCGCCAAGGGCAAGGTATGGACCGTGGACGTGGCGGTTTCGATCATGGTGGCCGTCCCGACTTCCGCCGAGGGGGCGGTGGTGGCTTCGGTGGTGGTCGACGTTTCTAAGTCATCGGCTTTGTATTTCAGATGATTTACTCTATATTTGTCCCAACCTAACTACGTGTAGAGTAAACTGGATAAAATGCTTGAGTGGAATTATATCGTCAGCCAGATAGCCAACATCACCTTCGATGTTGTCTACTTTGGCGCGGTGCTGGGTACGATTGTTGTCATCATCCTCGACAATCGGAATCCGGTGAAGACGATGGCGTGGATACTCGTGCTCCTCTTCCTGCCCCTCGTGGGGCTTGTCCTCTACTTCTTCTTTGGACGCGACCGCCGTCGCGAGCGCCTCATCGAGCGCAAGAGCTACAACCGCCTGCTGAAGAAACCCATGACCGAATACTTGGCGCAAGACTCCGCCAACCTCCCCGCAGCGTACGAGCGCCTCATCAAGTTCTTCCGGCAAACCGACCAAGCCTTTCCCTTCGATGGCAACCGCATAGAGACGTACACCGACGGATACTCCATGCTGCAGTCACTCCTGCGTGAGCTTCAGCAGGCCAAACGCCACATCCACCTTGAATTTTACATCTTTGAAGACGACCCTGTGGGGCGGATGGTGCGGGATGTCCTTATCGAGAAGGCCCTGGAGGGAGTCGAGGTACGCGTCATCTACGACGACGTGGGCTGTTGGCACGTGCCCAACCGCTTCTTCGAGGAGATGCTGGGTGCCGGCATCGAGGTGCGCAGCTTCCTCAAGGTACGCTTCCCGTTCTTCACCAGTCGGGTGAACTACCGTAACCACCGCAAGATAGTGGTGATAGACGGACGCGTCGGCTTCGTGGGCGGCATGAACTTGGCCCAACGTTACGTCAAGGGAGTGTCGTGGGGCGTATGGCGTGACACCCACATCCTCTTGGAGGGCAAGGCCGTGCATGGCTTGCAGACCGCTTTCCTGCTCGACTGGTACTTTGTGGACCGCACCCTCATCACCGCCTCCCGCTACTTCCCCAACACCGAGCCTAAGGGCGACTCGCTGGTACAGGTGGTGACGAGCGAGCCGGTAGGACCGTGGCGCGACATCATGCAGGGACTAACCATGGCCATCTCGGGCGCCAAGAAGTACTTCTATATGCAGACACCCTACTTCCTGCCCACCGAACAGGTGTTGGCCGCCATGCAGACAGCTGCCTTGGCGGGGGTCGACGTACGCCTCATGATGCCCGAACGCTCCGACAGCCGCCTCATACACCTGGCTTCCCGTTCCTACCTGGCCGATGTGCTCCGAGCTGGCGTCAAGGTCTACTTCTACCGCAAAGGCTTCCTGCACTCCAAGCTGATGGTGTCCGACGACCACCTCTCCACCGTAGGCTCCACCAACCTCGACTTCCGCAGCCTGGAGCACAACCTCGAGGTGAACGCCTTTATCTACGACCCTGCCACTGCCACCGTCCTGAAAGAAATCTTCCTGCAAGACCAGCGTGCCTGTACCCAAATATTCCTCAAACGGTGGATGAAACGTTCGTGGAGGCAGAAAGCGGTAGAGTCGGCCGTACGCCTATTGGCACCGCTGCTGTAAGGGGTGTCTGCTATCAAATCTCTGTCTTTCAGCGATCTCCCATCACAATGGTTGAGACATGATACGAACGGATTGGGACATCCTGCATCCCCAAAATGCGTATTTTTGCAACTTATATAAGATTCCTGCGCTAAAGCGTATAGTGCAGACCGCTCTATGTTAATGTAGAATAGAAGAGAAAGAATAGTAAAATGAGTAACAGAGAGATTATGAAAAGAAGAGGTATGGAGGGATTACGGCTTGGCATGATGTCGGCTTTCCTATTGGCTACCGTGGTGGTAGCCATGTCTTGTACGAAAGACATAATGAACTCCACCAACCAACCAGAGTTGGCAACAAAAGCGCTAAAACTAAAGGTTGGACAGTTGCCACAAGGTGCCGACGCTTCCGTGTCGCGTGCTGCTGCCGAGCCACCCGTCGTCGTTTACAAAGACTTGGGCGACGGTATCCGGATGGAAGCTACGATAGAAAGAGAATATCCGGCGGCAACAAGAGCCGACGCCACTACCCCGTTGGTCTCGGGTGCCAAGGTGCTGGCCATCGTCTACAGCGACCCCACCGGCGACAAAGTCATCTATAGCGTGCAGGAGGCGAACGTCTCGGACGAAAGCATCACCATCAAGGTCCCCGTGGAGTTCAGTTACGGTATCCTTTTTATCACCAACAATGATACGGAAACGGTGCCCAATGTCGGGCTATCGACGGGATACTATGCGCCTGAGCTTAATAAAAAGCTGAGCGACGTAGCGTCGTGGACGTACAGTACCCCGACCAAAGACCTGCTCTATTTCGATACAGGCGAGATTGGCTCTACCCTCTCCACCATCAACTTCAAGCACGTGTTCTCCAAGATGAAGGTGACGGTGAATGGAAGTAAGTTGGGCGCTACTATCAACAGCTTCGAAGCCGCGTTGCAGGATACTCCCGACAATGCCACCATGGCAAGCCTCAATGACTGGAGCTTTACGTCCGGCGCTACCTCAACCACCGATATTCCCTTCTCGGCCGCAAGTGGAACGGAGGAGGCGTTGACCTCTGGTGAGGGATATTTTATCCCCACAGGAACAGAGTCTAACCATACCATCCATTTTAGCGAGATTTATATCAACGGCAACACAACGAAGAACGTAGCCGGAACAAACGGGGTAGACTTCACCTTCAGCAAAGCCTTGGTGGGCAACACTTCTTATTCGGTGACCATCAACCTGAACCGCATATACAAGCCAAAGACGGTGTTGACGGTGGCAAGCAGTCGAGGTACTTATGGCTATGCCGGTGAGAGTGGTAGCTCGTATGAGTTCTTGACAAGCCCGACCAATTTCTCACTTACAGGTACGGTGCCTATACGGAGCCTGACGATAGATACTTCGGTAAAGCCAGGGGTGAATGTGAGTACTAATCAGGCTCTATACAATGCCTTGACTTCAAGTACTCCTCCCGATATTGTGATATTTGGCGTCTATTGTTATTGGCATGCAGCGTCAACTGTCACAGGTACTTACAATACCTCGCAAGCTATATTGGATTATGTAAACAAGGGAGGTGTAGTGATTATCCTTTGCGAATATGGCAATACCTACAACGACGGGTATCGGGAGATAGTGGACAATGAGCTGACATCCATTGATACAGATGGAGGAGCTGCAGGTACCGTCTACCTCATGGACCCCACCCTTACTAATAACTCCAACGACGACCCCATTATGTCAGGGAAGGTAGGAGGACTGCAGTACTTCCCTTCTGTGTCGGGCAAATACTGGGGCGAAGACTCTTCGACGAGTAATACGTTCAAAATAGAGAGTGGAAGTGAGGGTGACTTTGTGGTCTACTCACAGTCGTATGCCTCCGGAAATGGAAACATGAAGCCAACGATGATTCGGTATAAGAAAAAGAATATCATTATGGTAGGCGACGCCGGCTTCCTATCAGGAGACAGCAATGGTTCAGCCAGTACCACGGCCCAGCCATTCTATCTTGATTACACCACCTACGCTCCTGCGTCCAAAAAGTATGCAGGTTACTATGCCGCAAGTGATGGTAGTACAGTTGCCAATACGCTGGTTTACAACTCCTCCATCTTCGCCAACATGATGGCATGGGCCATCTATCAAGCGGAGTACCACGGTATCAACACCTCGAAATAGCCTCCTCGAATGAAGCATAATCGTCTGGTCGTTACCGCGGCTATTGCCTCGTCCTCTCGCAGAGAGGTTGGAGAGGACGAGGCCTATCAATATTCTAATTTGGGCGCATGCCCATCGGCTCGTGGGCGGATGGGCATGCGCCCGTACGCAGATGGGCATCCGCTCATCCGCGCATGCCCATCCGCGTACCGTCTCCCCTACAGGGGGGGAGCGGGTGTCATTGAAATATAAGGATTTAGCGGTGATAACGTGCAATGGCACAACTTTCTTCTCATTTATTTGGCTGATTCATTGAACTTTTCCTGCCGCTCTTGCGTTTTTTCCATAAGTAACTATTTTAAGTGGAAAAGCGACGTGAGAATTGTAATCATTGGAGGCGTAGCAGGAGGTGCTACCACTGCCGCCCGCATCAGACGAATGGATGAGACTGCCGAAATAGTCTTATTGGAGAAAGGGAAGTATATCTCGTATGCCAACTGTGGCCTACCTTATTATATAGGTGGGGTGATTGATGAGCGTGAGAAGTTGTTTGTGCAGACGCCCGAGAGCTTCTCCACCCGTTTTCGTGTGGATGTGCGTACGGAGAACGAGGTGGTCTTCATCGACCGTAAACGAAAGTCGGTGACAGTGCGACAGGCTACCGAGGACCGGTACGAGTTGAGCTACGACAAACTGCTCATCTCTACC
>JAISIX010000169.1 GCA_031261805.1 Mediterranea sp. (in: CFB group bacteria) | reverse complement strand
GCTCATGTTATATTCGTTATCTATTTGATTATTAGACTATAAAGATACGAAATAATAGGCACTTACCCTATCTTTTTACCCTATTTCTCTTCAGAGGCTTATCCCGAACTCAGGTTACTATACCGACAGCATCGACTTCAGCCGCAAACGGGACGCAGAGCTGTACCTCACCCGCTTCCTACTCATCAACATGGACGAGTTCGACCAGATAGGCGAGACGCAACAAGGCTTCCTCAAAAACATACTGCAAAAACCGGTCGTCAACACACGGCGCCCCAATGCCTCGGCCATCGAGGAACTACGACGCTATGCCTCCTTCATCGGCACCAGCAACCACAAGGATCTGCTCACCGATACCACGGGTAGCCGACGCTTCATCCCCATCGAGGTGACCGGACCTATCGACACACAACGCCCCATACACTACGAGCAACTCTATGCCCAAGCTGTGAAGGCCATCAACCATGGCGAGCGGTACTGGCTCGACGAACAAGACGAAGCCATCCTCAAGACGGCCAACCGAGAGTTTGAACAGTCGCCCACCGTGGAGCAACTGTTCCAAGTGTACTTCCAAGCCGCGCTCGACGACGAAGAGGGAGAATGGCTGCTGGCTGCCGACATACTGCTACGCATCCAAAAGGAAAGCCGGATAAAGCTCTCCTCACGGCAAATCGTCCATTTCGGGCGCTTCCTCCAACGGCTTGGCATACCAAGTCGCAGGAAAAACAACGGTGTGCATTACCATGTGGTGACCATCGAAAGGAGATGACATACAATCACATGCTTTCAAACATGTGAGTCTGCTTGGCTACAAATAAAGGTTTTGTGTAGTTTTGAGCCATTCATTAACCCACCAAGCAGTCATAAGGCGCTTGAAATACATATCATAGAAAAAGATGAGAATCATTAAAGCCATTGCATTAGCACTACTCCCGCTATCCATCGCGGGATGCACAGGGAAGCAACAGTCCAAGGCTCCCAAGCTCGCAGTCGTGGACTTGAGCACAGCCTATCCCCAGCAAGAGCTGAAGGCACAAGAGGTGTTCGACGTGGAGTATATCCCGCTGGAGAGCACGGATGAGTTCGTAACCCAAGGAGTGGTGGAGGATGTAGGGGAGAAACTGCTGTTGATACGCAACTACCGAGATGGCAGTTTCTTCCTATTCGACCGGAACGGGAAAGGGGTGAGGCGGATAAACCATAGGGGGCAAGGAGGCGAGGAGTACACGCAAATCATGAGAGCCATACTGGACGAGAAGAGCCAAGAGGTATTCATCGTAGACGGTGCTGCCAAACAGGTGGTGGTGTACGACCTGCAAGGCGCTTTCAAGCGGCGCTTCAAATTTGCCGATACAAGCTACTATACCAACATCTACAATTACGACGCTGAACATTTGATAGCCTTCAAAGGGTACAGCCCACTGATAGAAAGTGAACAGAGTGGGTTCGTCCTGCTTTCCAAGCAAAGCGGAACCATCAGCAAAGAGATAACGCTACCCGCCCAAGCAGTGAGGACACCCATCATCACCAAAGGCGAGATGACGCTCACCATGTCTTTCTACCTGTCGGCTCCTTGCAGGGAGGGGTGGCTGCTGATGCGTCCTTCTTCGGATACCATCTATCATTATTCGCCGGCCGGCGAACTATCGACACGCATGGTGCGCACCCCGTCGATACAGACGATGGAGGAGCCTGCTACCTTCCTGTTTCCGGCAACAGACAGTGAACGCTACTACTTCTTGCATACCCTCAGTAAGAAGTTCGACTTCGAGAGGATGAAAGGCACCGTCACCCCCGACTTGGCTTACGACAAACAGGAACATCGCGTGTTCGAGTACACGATGTACAACGACGACTTCTCCACCCCCAAGGAGCTGTCACTGAACTCGCAGCCCATCGGCCACGACATCGCCCTCTGCCTACCCCTCGATGCCCCCATGTTAGTGGAAGCTCGCCAGAAAGGGGAACTGAAAGGGGCGTTGAAAGAGATTGCGTCAAGCCTAAACGATGAGTCGAACCCTGTACTCATGCTGCTAAAGCATCGCAGGCACCCTTGATATTCGTCCACGATTGAAAAGCGGGAAGAGGCTTACGCCTCTCCCCGTACGTTTCCGATAGGCGGCATCTCATTCGGTTCATTCACCTGGATGGGGCCAAAGACATGCTCGTACTTCATGATGTTCTCCTCCAGAGCACGGAGCAAGCGCTTGGCGTGTTCGGGCGCTAAGATGATGCGCGACTGCACGCCGGCCTTGGGGATGCCCGGCATCATTCGCACGAAATCGAGAATGAACTCGGAGCTGGAGTGAGTGATAATGGCAAGGTTAGCATACGTACCCTGCCCTACTTCGTTGCTCAGCTCTATCTGCAACTGGTTGTTGTTCTGTTCTTCCATATTCATAATCTGTATTAATTGGACAAATATACGGATTATCACCGAAGGTAAAGCACTGCCGGACACAAAAAAGAAGGAGCAATCGCCTCCGACAGGTTCGTCGGACGATTGCTCCTTCATTATAGGGATGATACACCGCAGGGGCGGTGCATGTGGGTTATTCTACCTCGTTGTAGTCGAGCACGGTCTTCTTGTTGGCCAAGATACGGTCGTACTCCTCCTTAGAGCCTACAATGAGCTTCTCGAACTCGCGCTGGCCAGTACCGGCGGGAATGAGGTGACCGCAGATAACGTTCTCCTTCATACCTTCCAGCTTGTCGACCTTGCCGTTGATGGCAGCCTCGTTCAACACCTTCGTCGTCTCCTGGAAAGAGGCGGCCGACATGAAGCTGGACGTTTGCAGGGCAGCACGCGTGATACCTTGCAGAATCTGCGTAGAGGTGGCAGCTACGGCATCGCGCACAACCACCAGCTTCTGGTCGCGGCGCTTCAGCATACTGTTCTCATCGCGCAGCTTGCGAGCCGTCACGATTTGGCCGGGTTGCAGGCTCTGCGAGTCGCCGGCGTCTACCACTACCTTCTTGCCCCAGATGCGGTCGTTCTCTTCCATAAAGTCGAGCTTATCGACCACCTGTTGTTCCAAGAAGCGGGTATCGCCCGGTTCGTCAATCTGCACCTTGCGCATCATCTGGCGGACGATAATCTCGAAGTGCTTATCGTTGATCTTCACACCTTGCAGACGGTAGACGTCCTGAACTTCGTTCACGATGTACTCCTGCACGGACGTGGGTCCCTTGATGGCCAAGATGTCGGCCGGCGTGATGGCACCGTCGGACAGCGGCGTACCGGCACGCACGTAGTCGTTCTCCTGTACCAGGATTTGTTTCGACAAGGCTACCAAGTACTTCTTCACCTCACCGGTCTTGGAGGTAACAACGATTTCGCGGTTACCACGTTTGATCTTGCCCATGGTCACCTCGCCGTCAATTTCGGAAACGACCGCAGGGTTGGACGGGTTGCGTGCCTCGAACAACTCGGTGACACGCGGCAGACCACCCGTGATATCGCCCGCCTTACCTACGGCACGCGGAATCTTCACAATGACCTCACCGGCTTTCACCTGCTGGGCATTCTCGATAATAACGTGACCGCCTACCGGCAGGTTGTACGTACGAATCAGGTCGCCATTCTCGTTGACGATGTGAGCCGACGGCACCTTCGTCTTGTCTTTCGACTCGATGATGATGATTTCACGGAGACCCGTGGCCTCGTCGGACTCTACCTTGTAAGTGACGTTCTCTATCACACCCTCGAACTCAACCTTACCGGTGGCCTCGGTGATGATAACGGCATTGAAGGGGTCCCACTTGGCAATGAGGGTTCCTTTCTCCACCAATGCGCCGTCACCCAAGTAGAGGGTGGAGCCGTAGGGCACGTTGTGCGTAGAGAGCACGATACCGGTGTTGACATCCACGAAGCGCACTTCGGCCAAACGACCGACTACCACCTTGGCGGCTGTGCCCGTCTCGTCGACAATGTCGACCGTACGAAGCTCTTCGAACTCCAGGCGGGCGTTGTTCTTGGCCACGATGGTTGCGTTGGCCGCGATGTTGGCAGCCGTACCACCGGCGTGGAACGTACGTAGTGTAAGCTGTGTACCCGGCTCGCCGATAGACTGGGCGGCGATAACGCCGACAGCCTCGCCCTTCTGGACCATACGGCTCGTTGCCAAGTTCCGGCCATAGCACTTCGCACAAACACCCTTCTTGGCTTCGCAAGTGAGCACCGAACGGATTTCGACACTCTCGATAGGTGACTCTTGTATTTTCTGCGCTATCTCTTCCGTGATTTCCTCACCACCGGCCACCAGCAACTCGCCGGTAGTGGGATGGATGATGTCGTGCACGGAGACGCGTCCGAGGATGCGTTCGTATAGGGTAGCGATGATTTCATCGTTGTTCTTGAGGTCGGTGCAGAC
>JAISIX010000093.1 GCA_031261805.1 Mediterranea sp. (in: CFB group bacteria) | reverse complement strand
GCCACGGCCGCCGGTTTGCTGCCCTTGGCTATCAGGTCGCGCAGTTGCAGGCCCTGCTCACGTAGTTTGAGGGCAATGAGGTTGGCCATGCGCGAGGTGTTGTCGCTGCTGTTTGTCTCGGGCATCACCTCCTTGGGCACTAGCCCGTACTTGCTCACGATGTCGGCCACACCGGTGAAGGTGCCGCCGTCGCTTAGCGGGTTGCGCAGCAACCACTCCACCATCTTGTCGTCCAGGGGTTTGGTGGCCGTGTCTATCATCCCTTGCAGGAAGAGGTTGGCCTTCTCCAGTTGGTCGTAGAAGAAGGGGTAGTTCTGCGAGAACTCGAACGTGCCGAGGTGGTGCTTGGCGATGGCTTTGGCACGCATCACGTTCAGTCCGGTAAAGAGCCAGCAGCGTCCCGACGACTTCTGGTTGGTGATGCCGCGTGAGTTCACCCGGATGGAGAAGTGGGTGTCCATCCCCTTGAGGTTGTCCTGGTTGAGGGCCAACTTGCGGATGTCGTTGTTGCCGATGGCGTTGCGTAGCGCCTTGTCGGCAGGTGTTTCCCGATAGCTTTGTTTGATTTGTCGCAGCATCTCGTCGCTGATGCCGCCGCTCTTCGTGTCCTGCGCCTGTGCCGTGTAGCAGAGGGCACCGAGGAGGAAGAGAGATACGATTCTCTTGTTCATTTTAGGATTTTATTGGTTAATGCTCTAAGCAACGGCAAAAGTACGATTCTTTTTCGACTTCGCAAACCCCCAATAGCGCAACCACGCCAAAATGTCTCTTGTGATTCTGTCTCTGTAGGTCGGAGACCTCTCACGCCTCCTGCGACTGTTGGGCGCAAGGGCATGCGCCCAAACGAGCATGCCCATCCGCCCGAACGAGCATGCCCATGCGCCCATCAGCCGATGGGCATCCGCCCAAACACTGATGCCTTTTTGTTAAAACTCTTTTTTCTTGACTCGAAAAGTGCCTCAAGCTCCCATTGACGCGCTGTTTGCGACAAAGTATAACGAATGTTAATGGGAACCAAATGTATACATTAAGCCCTTAAATGTGCACATTTGGCCACATAGTATAGAATAGAATAGAAAAGGAAACTCCTCCTCTCCTCCATCCTCTCCCCCAAACCGGGGTCGAGGCTGGAGGAGGGGCTACCGCCGGTGAGGAGGGGGAGGAAGGAGCTTTGGGAGGAGGAAAAGACGCGATGCTCGATTTTCGGGAGGGTGTATGTCGGAGACTTAGCGTACCTTTGCGTCAATCTCGGCGTACTTTATCCGTTGGCGTCGCCAGGTGTACACGGCGTGCAGCTTGCCGTCGCGGCCCTGTATGATGCTGGGGTAGGAGTATTGGCTGATGGGGCTGTCTTCGAGGGTCAGCAGTTTCTTCCAGTGCAGGTCGTCGTCGGAGATGGCTACGCAGAGGGGTGTGCGGGGGCCTTTGGGCGTGCCGGGCAGGGTGGCGAAGTCGTTGTAGATGAGCACCTGCCGTCCGTCGGCCAGCGTCACGGCATCGGTGCCGGAGTTGTTGTTGGGCAGGTTGTCGAGGAGGGAGAGCTTGGTCCACGTGCTTCCGTTGTCGTTGCTCCAGGCCGTGGCTATGCGGGCGTTGCGGGTACGGCAGAGGATTTGTAGGCGGCCGTCGCGCAACTTGATGATGCTGGGCTGAATGGCGTAGATGGGTTTGGCGCCTTCACCTTCCACGGCTTCACCGCTCTCGGCGTCGGTGGTCACGGCCACGCCTTTCTTGCGGTTCTGCGTGAGCACGGAGAGTTCGGCCTCCAGCGGACCCACCATCTTCCACGTCTTCCCCCGGTCGTCGGAGATCTCGAAGTGCACGCGCCAGCCACCGGCCCCTTCGGTGCTCGAGGGGCAGAGGATGCGTCCGTCGGAGTAGATGGGTTTGTTCTTGATGGGACCCAAGAACCCTTTCGGCAACGGCTCTCGTCGGCTCCACGTCTTGCCACCGTCGTGCGAGCGGGTGAGCCAGCCAGTCCAGTCGCTCACGCGCTTGCCTATCTTGAAGAAGAGGGTCAGCTCACCGTTGGGCATCACGAAGAGCACGGGGTTGTAGCAAGCTTTGCGGCGAGCTACGAGGCGTCCTTTGACATCGTTGACAGGGGTGCAGGTCGAGTCGATGCCGGCCAGTGAGGCTTGCGGGTCGGTCAGCTTGAACACGCCGTCGGCCGCCAGCTGGGGAGCGGTCCAGGTGGTGGCGCCTTTGGGCTTGCGGCATACCCAGATGCATACGTCGGGGTTGCCCTCCTTGGTGCCTCCGAAGAAGGCGGATACCAGGTCGCCGTTCTTCAGCTCGGCGATGGTGGCGGCGTGGCACTGCGGGAAGGGTGCTTGCTCGTAGAGGAACTCATCCTTCAGTATGTCGGCGCTCTTCGTAGGTATCTTGCTGCTGAAGTGATACTTACCCGAGCCGATTTGCTTCACTGTGCCGTCGGGCAGGTGCACCTCGCCGGTGGTGTTGGGGGGCAGTTCGATGTCCCACTCCACGTTCATCAACGTCTTTTTCCATTGGCTCACTATCGGCCCATAGATGCTGGTGTACGAGGCATTCACGTGGCTCAGCTCCTGAATCTCGAAGTTGGGCTGGAAGACGATGTGCTTGTAGCCCGCCTTCCAGCGGTCGGGCCGTATGCCGGCCAGGTTGTTGAAGCACCAGGGCAGCAGGTCGCCCAGCAGCATCACGTGGTTGCCGCTGTTCATGGCGGGGTTGGCGGTGTCGCCGTTCCACAGCTCCCAGATGGTGGTGGCCCCATGCTTCAGCATGTATCCCCACGAGGGGTAGGTGGTGTTCGTGGCCAGTAGGTAGGCCACGTCGGCATGTCCGCGTCGGCTTAGCTCGCGCATCAGCCAGCCGGTGCCTATCACGCCGGTGCTGATGTGCCCTTTGTTGGTGGTGATGATGGAGGCCACCACGTTGTCGGCCACGGCCTTCACGTAGGGCTTGGGCACCAGCCCGAAGGCGAGGGGCAGGATGTTGGCCGTCACGGTGTTGTTGCCGTAGAACACGCTGTCGGGGTAGAGCACATGCCCGGGTACAGGTGAGGTGCCGGTCTTCGCTGTCAGGAACTTACGGTTGAAGGCATCCTTCATGGCATGTTCCAGCGTCTCCCATTGCTGGGCGTCGGCCGTCAGCCCTTGCAGGGTGGCGAAGCGGTGCATCAGTTGCAGCATCTTCAGGTAGTAGGCGGTGGCTATCAGGCTGCCGTCGGTCTGGCGGGCGGGGTCTTTGCTATGTATCAGCTCGGGCGACTCGGGTGGTACGCACCAGTCGCCGTACTTGTCTTTGGTCACGATATAGTCCGGGGTCATGTAGTACTGTCGGATGTGCTCCAGCCAGTGCTTGATGGCGGCGTAGTTTCGGCGGATGGGTTGCAGGTCGCCGTAGTTGGTGAAGAGCATGTCGCATGCCATGGGCAGGGCGGCGGGCCAGGTCACGTCGTCGGTGTAGTAGTTCCAGAAGGCGGGTGCCACGTCGGGGATGCAGCCATCGGCCCGTTGCGACTCACGGATGTCGTCGGTCCACTTGGCGTAGAGGGCGCGGTTGTCCATCAGCAGGCTCTCACCCCAGCAACCCACGGTTCGGTCGCCCAGCCAAGGCTGGCGTTCATTACGTTGTGGGCAGTCTACGGGCATGCCCTTGTAGTTGCTGCGTATGCCCCAGAAGGCGTTGTGCACGATTTGGTTCAGTGTCTCGTCCGTGCAGCTGAAGGTGCCCGTACGGACCATCCGGTCGTTCACCACCTCGGCAGTGAAGTCGGCCGCGGTGGCATCGGGGTAGCCACTCACCTCCACGTAGCGGAAGCCGTGGTACACGAAGCGGGGTGCCCAGGTGGTACCTTTCGCCTCCCGTCCGTTGGCTACGTAGGTGTCGGTGGAGCGTGCGTCGCGCAGGTTGCGGGTGTAGAGGGTGCCGTCGGCGTTCAGCCGTTCGGCGAAGCGCAGGCGGATGGTGTCGCCGCTATGTCCCTTGACGCGTATGCGCAGCCATCCTGCCATGTTCTGCCCCAGGTCCACGATATACTTGTCGCCCAGCTTCTTGACCGACAGCGGCCTCAAGCTGTCGGCTACCACCATGCCCGGCATCATCTGTGCCCGCAGCGTGCCCAGGGGGATGCTCACCCGTTCGGCCGGCATCCAGTGCAGATCGTCGTATCCGGCTTGGGTCCATCCTGTCAGCTCTTTGCGGGCATCGTACTCCTCGCCGTCGTACTCGTTGTTGCTGCGTATGGGGCCGTCGGTGGTGAGCCGCCACGAGGTGTCCGAGGCGATGCTCTGGCGGGTGCCGTCCATGTACTCCACGACGAGTGTTAGGCGCATCTTGGGGTAGCCGAAGTTGGTGATCTTGTAGGGCTTGTAGTGTTGTCGCATGGTGTAGAAGCGCCCGTTGCCCAGCGTTACGCCCACGGCGTTGGTGCCGGTCAGCAGTTCGCGGGTCACGTCGTAGGTGTTGTACAGTATGCTCTTGCGGTAGTCGGTGGGGGCGGGTGCCAGCACTTGGTTGCCGATGCGGTGACCGTTGATGTATAGCTCGTACAGGCCCAGTCCGGCGATGTAGGCAGTGGCCCGCTTCACAGGTTTCGTCAGGTCGAACTCCTTGCGCAGGTAGCGGGCGGAGAGGCGGCTCCATTGCGTCTCGCTGTCGCCGGGGGCGGCGTGGTCCAATCCTATCCACCGGCCTTGCCAGTCGGCTTCGTTGATGAGTCCCATGCTCCACGAGGCCACGTCGCTCCACGCGGCTTCGCCTTGGGTGGTGTAGACCTTCACCTTCCAGTAGTAGGGGGTACCGGCTTTCAGCGCGGTCCCTTGGTACTCCACCCACTGCGAGGCGTCGCTCTGTACCTGGCCCGAGTCCCAGCAGTCGCCCTTGCCGGCGGCCAGCAGCTCGGGACTGGAGGCCACCAAGATGTGGTAGGCTGTCTGCATCACATCCTGCCGGTCCGACTCAATGCGCCATCCCAGCCGGGGTGCGAGCACGTCAATCCCTTGCGGGTTACTAAGGTCTTCCACCCGCAAATCGGTGGTGCCAACGGCTGCCTGCAGGGAAGCGTCGGCCAGCAGCAGCGCAATCGCCACCGCAAACAATCTCTTCATCATGGTCTGCTTACTACTTATTATAATAATGTATCACGCAATCTTCACTTACCTTGTAGACGTATCTCGACTGATTTTGTACCCTTCCAGACCCTCCCTTATCCTGTTTCCCATGGTTTGGGTTGACTGGGTTTGGCTTTGTCCGGGATGGTTTTGTGCTGGTTAGGTTTGCCGATAAATTGGAGGTTATGTTAGTGAGTAGCGGTGAGTGATGAGTGATTAGCCGCCGCAGTCAGCACCCCGTTAGGGGTGACAGTTTCATAACCCGGCAGCTTGCTGCCGGGTGTTTGTATGCATTCTAACGTGCGCCTCCGTAGGTTGCGCACAACCAGTGTGTGCGCAGGGCGGTGGCCTGAAAGGCCCAAGGTGGCTGAAAGCCTTTGCCTGTAAGGCTCTTAGCCCAGCCCAACGCAGAGTGAGGAACGAACGACGCGTTGGGTTTTGGTTGAGGTGTGTGACAAATCGCCCTTTTAAGGGCAGCTTAATGTCTGGTGGTTA
>JAISIX010000015.1 GCA_031261805.1 Mediterranea sp. (in: CFB group bacteria) | reverse complement strand
CTTGCCGCCTTCAAGGACTACCCCGGCGATTACACCTACAAGTACCCCAAGGCCGGATACCCCAACTCCAAGGTGGAGGTACGGACGTACGACATCAAGTCGCACGTGACACGCACCATGAAGCTACCGGTGGATGCCGACGGCTACATCCCCCGCATCCGCTTTACACAGGACCCTGCCAAGCTGGCCATCATGACGCTCAACCGCCACCAGGACCGCTTCGACCTCTATTTTGCCGACCCGCGCACGACCCTCTGCAAGCTGGTGATGCGCGACGAGTCGCCCTATTACATCAACGAGGATGTGTTCGACGCCATCCACTTCTACCCCAATAACTTCAGCCTGCTGAGTGAGCGCGACGGCTATCGTCACCTCTACTGGTACACCATGAACGGCAACTTGCAGAAGAAGGTGACCAGCGGACAGTACGAGGTGGAGGACTTCCTGGGCTACAGCGCCGAAGAGGAAGCCTACTACTACACCAGCAACGAAGGCAGCCCGCTACGGAAGGCCGTCTACAAGATAGACCGAAAAGGGAAGAAGTTCCGCCTGACACAAGCCGAAGGCACGAGCAACGCCATCTTCAGCCACTCCATGAAGCACTTCATGAACAAGTTCACCTCCCTGACGGAGCCGCTCGTCATCACACTGAACGACAATACCGGCAAGACGCTGACCACGCTCGTGACCAACGACAAGCTGAAGGCGGCGCTGGCCCAGTACAACCTGCCCCACAAGGAGTTCTTCTCCTTCCAAACGTCCGAAGGGGTGACGCTGAACGGCTGGATGATGAAGCCCACCGGCTTCTCCGCCACGAAGAAATACCCCGTGCTGATGACCCAGTACAGTGGCCCCGGTTCGCAACGGGTGCTCGACAAGTGGGACATCAGCTGGGAGACCTATATGGCTACCCAAGGCTACGTGGTGGTGTGCGTGGATGGATGCGGCACCGGCGGACGGGGGGAAGCCTTCGAGAAGTGCACCTACCTGAAGCTTGGCGTGAAAGAAGCACGCAGCCAGGTGGAAGCGGCCCTCTACCTCGGCAAACAGCCGTATGTGGACAAGAACCGCATCGGCATCTGGGGATGGAGCTACGGAGGATACATGACGCTGATGAGCATGAGCGAGGGAACGCCTGTGTTTGCCGCCGGCGTGGCAGTGGCCGCTCCTACCGACTGGCGATTCTACGACACCGTGTACACCGAGCGCTACATGCGTACCCCGCAGGAGAACGCCGATGGCTACAAGGCCTCGTCGGCCTTCACCCGCGCCGACAAGCTGCACGGCAAGCTGTTGCTGGTGCATGGCATGGCCGACGACAACGTCCACTTTCAGAACTGTGCCGAATATGCCGAGCACCTAGTACAGATAGGCAAGCAGTTCGACATGCAGGTGTACACCAACCGCAACCACAGCATCTTCGGAGGCAACACCCGCCTGCACCTCTATACGCGCCTGACCAACTTCTTCCACGACGCCCTCCAATGACCGATAGGATACGCAAGCCGGCATGGCTGAAGGTCAGCATTGCCGCCAACCAACGATACACGGATACCAAACGCATTGTCGACTCCCACTGCCTGCACACCATCTGCGGCAGTGGGCGTTGCCCCAACCTCGGCGAGTGCTGGGGCAAGGGGACGGCCACCTTTATGATAGCAGGCGACATCTGTACCCGCAGCTGCAAGTTCTGCAACACCTGCACCGGACGCCCGTTGCCGCTGGATGCCGACGAGCCGGCACACGTGGCCGAGTCCATCCGCCTGATGAAGCTCTCACACGCCGTCGTCACCTCGGTGGACCGTGACGACCTGCCCGACCTGGGCGCTGGACACTGGGCACGTACCATCGACGAAATCAAACGGCAGAACCCGCAGACGACGCTTGAGGTGCTCATCCCCGACTTCCAGGGAAAGGAGGAGCTGGTGGACCAGGTGATAGAGGCCCGGCCCGACATCATCTCGCACAACATGGAGACGGTGCGACGCCTCACCCCCGAGGTACGTAGCGCCGCCCGCTACGACACCAGCCTGCGTGTCATCGCCCGTGTGGCACAGAGCGGCATCCGCTCCAAGAGCGGTATCATGGTGGGGCTGGGCGAAACTGCCGGGGAGGTCAGCGAGCTGATGGACGACCTGCGTGGCGTGGGCTGCCAGGTGCTCACCATCGGGCAGTACCTACAACCGTCCCGCCGCCATTATCCGGTGGCCGAGTACGTCCATCCCGACCAGTTTGCCCGTTACAAGGAGCTGGGGCTTGCCAAAGGATTCATTTTCGTAGAAAGCGCGCCGTTGGTCCGCTCGTCTTATCATGCCGAGAAACACGTCCGTTAGCAAACAAAAGGTGCTCATAATTTGTTCTTTCTATGAAAGACGTTGTATAAACAAGCGATAATTGAAATAGGAATGCCTCACGAAAGAACAGATACGCTGTCCTACCGATTCAATATGTCGATAGGTTTTGTCCCTGTCATCATCTCTACGTTGCTATGTACGGTGATGAGCCAAGACGGAGCTATCTATATTGGTACGGGCATCGGGCTGTTGGGGATGTTCCTCGCTGCCAAGCACAAGGGTGCGCTGCTGCCCAACTTCATCCTGAGCATCTCGACCACCATCTTAGTATTGCAGTCGCTGGCATCCGCCATTCCCGGCGAACACGTACCCCAAGGCTACTTGGCCCTCACGTTGGAGGTCAGCATCCTCATTCCCATGCTTATCCTCTTCATGCACAGGCGCCGGTTCATCAATTACTACCTGCGCCATAAGACGTCGTGCCAAAGGCGGCTGTATGCGCAAGGCGCCGAGGCGGCAGTCGTTTCGGCACGTCTCGCGCTGATTCTGGGTGTCATTCATTTTGTGGCCATCAGCCTTACGGTGATGCTGCAATGGCCACTGAGCGTCACTTCCGAATTTGTCTTGCTGAAACTCTTCCCTCCCCTGCTGTTTATCCTCGCCATCGTGCTGAACCATGTCGCCATCCGCTACTTCAACCACCTGATGAGCCATACCGACTATGTGCCGGTGGTGAATGTGAAAGGCGACGTGATAGGAAAGATGCCGGCGGTGGAGGCCATCGGCAGCAAGAACGCCTATATCAACCCGGTCATTCGCATCGCAGTGTCGATAGGTGGACTGACGTACCTCCGCGAACGTCCTTCTACGTTCATCTTCGACCGCGGCAAGACGGATGTGCCCATGGAGTGCTACCTAAGTTATGGCGAGACGCTGCAGGACGGCGTAGACCGCATGTTGGGCATTGCCTTCCCAGAGGCAGGCAAGGGACTGAAGCCCAAGTTTACCATCGTGTACCATTACGAAGACAAGGCGACCAACCGTTTGGTTTACCTCTTCATCCTCGACTTGAGCGATGAGTCATTGCTCCGTTCCTCCCTGCTCGGCAATGGTAAGCTATGGAGCTTCAAGCAGATAGAAGAGAACTTGGGGAAGGGTTTCTTTAGTAGTTGCTTTGAGGTGGAGTACGAGCAGCTCAAAGAGATTATTTGTATAAAAGAAAAATACAAGGCTTCTTAGCCAAGTCGGGCACGTGCCCTTTCCACTCCTTTACCGTCCGTGTTTGTATGTATTCATCCTCGCAGGTGATGTTGGCGGCTATGCACAACCTCGTCTGCGGGCGGCAGTGCGTCAGTATGTCCTCCACCATCTTATGATTGCGGTAGGGTGTCTCTATGAACAGCTGCGTCTGACTTTCGGCATAAGCACGCTGTTCCAAGGCTTTTAGCGTCTTGGCCCGTTCGGCGGGTTCGATGGGCAGGTAGCCATGGAAGGCGAAGCTCTGCCCGTTGAAGCCCGATGCCATCACCGAGAGGATGATGGACGACGGTCCCACGAGCGGAACCACCTTGAGATGTTTGCGCTGGGCGATGGCCACCACGTCCGCACCGGGGTCGGCCACGGCAGGGCAACCCGCTTCGGAGATGACACCCATGGAATGTCCCGCCTCGAGCGGGCGGAGGTAGCCCGAAATCTCCTCGGGCGAGGTGTGCTTATTGAGCGGATAGAACGTCAGCGCGTCGATGTCCGTCTCTCGGTTCACCTTCTTCAGGAAACGGCGGGCGGAGCGTACATCCTCCACAATGAAGTGGCGGATGTCGGCAATGACTTCGGCATTGTAGGCCGGAAGCACTTGTTCGATAGGGGTGTCGCCCAGCGTGACGGGCAGCAGGTAAAGGGCAGGCATGGGAGGGAGTGGGGAGTGATTAGTGGGGAGTGATTAGTGATGAGCGGGGCTGGATAGCAAGAGTGGTGAGCGATTAGCGTGGCCCCGAACGGGCTAATCACTAATCACTCACCACTCATCACTTACATACTTATCCGTAGATCACGTTTCCGTTCTCGTCCTTATATTCATCGAGACCTTTCTCGTAGGTGGCCATGGCGCGGAGGCTCATGCCTACGCTCGAGAAGCCGCCATCGTGGAAGAGGTTCTGCATCGTCACCTTGCGGGTAAGGTCGGAGAACATCGTGATGCAGTAGTCGGCACATTCGGCAGCCGAGGCGTTGCCCAGGGGCGACATGCGGTCGGCGAAGTCGAAGAGCTTATCCATCCCTTTCACTCCCGAGCCGGCAGTGGTCATCGTGGGCGATTGGGAGATGGTGTTCACGCGTACGTGGTGTTCGCGTCCATAGATATATCCGAAGCTGCGAGCGATAGACTCCAGCAGGGCTTTGGCGTCGGCCATGTCGTTGTATCCGTAGAACGTGCGTTGCGAAGCTACGTACGTCAGCGCTACGATAGAACCATATTCGGCAATTGCATCCAGCTTTTTGGCTGCTTGTATCATCTTGTGGAATGAAATGGCCGATATGTCCAGCGTCTTGTCCAGCATACCATAATCGAGGTCGTCGTACGTACGCTTCTTGCGCACGTTGGGCGACATGCCGATGGAATGCAGAACGAAATCAATTTTTCCACCCAATATCTCCACAGACTGCTGAAATACATTCGTCAAGTCTTCCACGCTTGTCGCGTCGGCCGGTATCACTTGGCAGTTCAGTTTCTCTGCCAGTGCGTTCAGCTCACCCATACGGAGAGCCATCGGCGTGTTCGATAGTGTGATGGTAGCTCCTTCTTCTACTGCGCGCTCTGCCACTTTCCAAGCGATGGATTGTTCGTTCAGCGCGCCGAAGATGATACCTCTTTTTCCTTTCAACAAGTTGTAACTCATACCTTATTAAATTGTTAATTACGGAGGCAAAGATAGAAAGAATCGGCCTAAAAACAGTGAAAAAGAGTGCAGAATAGGCAAAAAGCCCAAAAAATACACGCTTTCTACCAATTAGTGCACATCAACTTGCCAATTTCGCCGTATCTTTGCTGGTGATAATTTAAGAGGTTTTTTCATAATATTTATTTCAAGGTTAGAATTAGGTTAACATGAATCTTTCTTTTATTCTTCCGCAAGCTGCCTGTGAAGATCGCTTGCGGAAGGTAAAAGAATCC
>JAISIX010000265.1 GCA_031261805.1 Mediterranea sp. (in: CFB group bacteria) | reverse complement strand
TGAATACGGAAAGAAATGAGAAAGTGGCGTATTGAAGATTCCGAGGAACTCTACAACATCAACGGATGGGGTACCTCCTACTTTAGTATCAATGACAAAGGGCATGTCATTGTCACACCGCGTAAGGACGGGGCGACCGTCGACCTGAAAGAGTTGGTGGACGAGCTGCAGCTGCGCGACGTGTCGGCTCCCATGTTGGTGCGCTTCCCCGACATCCTCGACAACCGAATCGAGAAGATGTCCTTGTGCTTCAACCAGGCCAGCGAGGAGTACGGCTATAAAGGGCAGAACTTCATCATCTACCCCATCAAGGTGAACCAGATGCGTCCGGTGGTAGAGGAGATTATCAGCCACGGCAAGAAGTTCAACCTTGGGCTGGAAGCCGGCTCCAAACCCGAGCTGCACGCCGTGATTGCCGTTAACACGGATTCCGACTCATTGATTATCTGCAACGGTTACAAAGACGAGAGTTACATTGAGCTGGCACTGCTCGCTCAGAAGATGGGCAAGCGTATCTTCCTCGTGGTGGAGAAGATGAACGAGCTGAAGCTCATCGCCAAGATGGCCAAGCAGCTCAACGTACAGCCCAACATCGGCATACGCATCAAGCTGGCCTCGTCGGGTAGCGGCAAGTGGGAAGAGTCTGGTGGCGACGCCAGCAAGTTCGGACTCACCTCCAGCGAGCTGCTCGAAGCGCTCGACTTCCTCGAGAGCAAGGGCCTGAAAGACTGCCTCAAGCTCATCCATTTCCACATCGGTAGCCAAGTGACCAAGATACGGCGCATCAAGACCGCGCTCCGCGAAGCGGCCCAGTTTTACGTGCAGCTGCACGCCATGGGCTTCAAGGTAGAGTTTGTCGACATCGGCGGCGGACTGGGCGTGGACTACGACGGCACCCGCTCCTCCAGCAGCGAGGGTAGCGTGAACTATTCCATCCAGGAGTACGTCAACGACTCCATCTCTACCCTCGTCGACGTGAGCGACAAAAACGACATCCCACACCCCAACATCATCACCGAGAGCGGACGTGCCCTCACGGCACACCACTCCGTCCTCATCTTCGAGGTGCTCGAGACGGCCACCCTCCCCGAGTGGAACGACGAAGAGACCGTAGACCCCGAGGCACACGAACTGGTGCAGGAGCTGTACGGCATCTGGGACGCGCTTAACCAAAACCGGATGCTCGAGTCGTGGCACGATGCGCAGCAGATACGCGAGGAGGCACTCGACCTCTTCAGCCACGGCATCGTCGACCTCAAGACGCGGGCACAGATAGAGCGCCTCTATTGGTCTATCACCCGCGAAATCAATCAAATCGCCTCTGGGCTGAAGCATGCGCCCGATGAGTTTCGTGGACTCTCCAAGTTGCTGGCCGATAAGTACTTCTGTAACTTCTCCCTCTTCCAGTCGCTCCCCGACTCATGGGCCATCGACCAGATATTTCCCATCATGCCCATCCAGCGCCTCGACGAGAAACCCGACCGGGCCGCTACGTTGCAGGACATCACTTGTGACTCCGACGGTAAGATTGCCAACTTCGTCTCCACTCGTAACGTGGCCCACTATCTGCCCGTGCACAGCCTGAAGAAGAACGAACCCTATTACCTCGCCGTTTTCCTCGTGGGAGCCTACCAAGAGATATTGGGCGATATGCACAACCTCTTCGGCGATACCAATGCCGTGCACGTGTCGGTGAACGACAAGGGATACAGCATCGAGCAGGTGATTGACGGAGAGACCGTGGCCGAAGTGCTCGACTATGTGCAGTACAGTCCCAAGAAACTGGTACGTACGCTTGAGACGTGGGTGTCTAAGTCGGTAAAGGAGGGGCGCATCTCCCTCGAGGAGGGCAAGGAATTCCTGTCCAACTACCGTTCGGGCCTCTATGGATACACTTATCTCGAATAATAAGGAAGAAGATGAAAGAAAGACTCACAGTAATAAAGGTTGGTGGTAAAATCGTAGAAGAGGAAGTCTCCCTCTGCCAATTGTTGGACGACTTCGCCGCTATCGGCGGCCACAAAGTATTGGTACACGGTGGTGGACGTTCGGCTACCAAGCTGGCTTCACAACTCGGGATCGAGAGCCGGATGGTGAACGGACGGCGCATCACCGACGCTGAGACGCTGAAGGTGGTGACGATGGTGTATGGAGGCTTGGTGAACAAGAATATCGTGGCCGGCCTGCAGGCGCGTGGCGTGAACGGGTTGGGACTCACGGGTGCCGACATGAACGTTATCCGTTCCGTGAAACGTCCGGTGAAAGAGGTGGACTACGGCTTTGTAGGCGACGTGGAGCAGGTGAATGCCGAGCTGCTCGCCTCCTTGATAAGCCAAGGTGTAGTGCCGGTGATGGCACCCCTCACCCACGACGGGCAAGGACACCTGCTCAACACCAACGCCGATACTATTGCCGGCGAGACCGCCAAAGCTCTCGCCCGTCATTTCGACGTCACCCTCATCTATTGTTTCGAGAAGAGAGGGGTACTGCTTAGTGAGGCCGACGACGATAGCGTTATCGCCCGCATCACCCTTGCCGACTTCGAACACCTCGTGGCCGACGGCACCATACAAGGCGGCATGATACCCAAGCTGGAGAATGCCTTTGATGCCATCGCCCAAGGAGTGTCCCAAGTGCGCATCACCCTCGCCTCGGCCATCAACCAGCCCGATGAAGGTACCCTCATTCAGTCCTAATCGAAAAAAAACGATGCACGTCTGTAACTTTCTGCCCACTCATCCGTCAACTCCATAGAAGCGATGCAAAAGATCCGTTTCAAGAACGATATACTGCCTCTGAAAGATAAGCTCTTCAGGCTGGCGCTTCGAATTACGTTCAATCGCGCCGAGGCAGAAGATATTGTCCAAGAAACACTGATCAGGGTGTGGAGCAAGCGGGACGAATGGCCGCAGATGGAATCGATAGAAGCCTACTGCCTTACGGTGGCACGCAACTTAGCCATCGACCGGAGCCAAAAGAAAGAAGCCCAAAATGTAGAACTCACCCCCGACATGGAACCGGCAGCCGTCACCAACGGCCCGCACGAACAGTTGGAGCACGCGGAGAAGATGGCACTCATCGAACGGCTGATGAACGAGTTGCCCGAAAAGCAACGCCTCATCATGCAGTTGAGAGATATCGAGGGTGAAAGTTACAAACGTATTGCCGACATCCTAAACCTGACCGAGGAACAGGTGAAAGTCAACCTATTCAGGGCCAGGCAGAAGGTGAAGCAAGGTTTTACAAAAATTGACGAGTATGGACTATAAAAGGATAGAACAACTCTTGGAACGCTATTGGCAAGGCGATACTTCGGTAGAAGAAGAAGCCTGCTTGCGCCGCTTCTTTACGGAAGAAGAAGTGCCCGGGCACCTGCTTCGCTACAAAGAATGGTTTGCCTACCAGCAGGTGCAGCAGGAGTTGTGTTTGGGTGACGATTTCGACGAACGTCTCCTTCGGGAGATGGAGGTGTCGACCGTCAAAGCACGACGGGTGACGCTCTTCAGCCGACTCACACCGCTACTGAAAGCGGCTGCCGTGGTAGCTGTCATCCTTACCTTGGGCAATGTGGCGCAACATTCCTTCACTCCCGAGGGAGGAACCACTGTCTTGGCTACCGATACCATCGGCAAGCAAGTCACCGCCCCCTCCGTAGCCGTATCCGACGAAGGGAAAGCCAACCAAGCATTGGCCGACAGCCTAAACGGCATCGCCACCCAGAAGGCAAGCGACCCTGTCGTGAACGAATGATGAACATTTTCATTTGCTTTAAACATAATATAGTTAGTATGCTTTTATTAAAACAATTACGTCTTGAGGCTGTGAAGTTTCAATTCTCTCAAATTTTACTGATAACTAACTACCATAAAATAGGCTACCGCGTGATGCAGTAGCCTTTTTTTGTGAGGGGCGATTCCCTAAGGATGTTATGTAGATGCGACCTAAACGAGTGGGTCGCCTTTGAGTATGATGTGGCCAGTCCTCACTTGCCTATAACCTTTGTGTTCACCTTTGAACTTCCCATTTACATAGACCTTGATGCTCATCTCTGCCCGTTCATCATCGCAATTGATGACTAACCCTGTGACATAGGCATCTGTTTCGAATACATACTCCCAATCGCCCCAGATGTAGTGGGTCAGTTTCCCGGCTACATTGTCAATCCTTACGGCAGCTGTTGGGTTCATGCAATGCACCACATATTTAACAGTGTTTTTTTGCGCATTCAGCTTCTCATAATCGTACTCGTCGTCACCTGAACAGGCGGACAAAGAAAAGAGCAGAGATAGCAGTCCTAATAATACTCTTGTTTTCACTCTGTTTACTTTTGAAATTGTAATAGGTGATAGCTCATTGGTACAAGCTCCTAAGAAGAATGTCCCGGCTACCCCGGCTAATAATAAGTGTTTCATTTTTCTTTAATTAAATGTTTGCTTCTGAAAACGGTGCAAAAGTACGGAAAAATATCGGATTATCGTTTGTATCTACAGAGTAACCGCATCAAATCGCTCCTCACACAAAAGCTGTGTTTTTCTGTTTCCACTGCTTTTATATGCTTGCAACCATCTGGCTAATAATCTTTTATGGTGAAGACAAAGGCTTTTGAAGGCCTCTGTGTGCTTTTACCAGTTTCACCCAGTCTCATCCATAAGCCTCTTTTATGCCTCACCTTACCTCGGAGGGACTTCACGTGTCACCGCGGAGTGCCCCCTATATAGGCGCCCTATTTGCAAGGCGTTCTCCCTCCCTGAATGTTTTTTTCGTCTTTTACCCTCATAGTCTCACGATTTTAGCATAACGCATTGTACACAAGACGGTTAGTGCGTGAGGGTAACCGTGATGGTAACCGTGAGGGTAAAGTTACCCTCACGGTCTGTCCTCATCTTTCCGACTACGTTGGGAAGAAAGTCCTACCGTGTTGGGAAAGAAGTCCCAACGCCTTGGGAAGAAAGTCCCACAGTGTTGGGAAGAAAGTCCCACCGTGTTGGGAAGAAAGTTCCAACGCCTTGGAAAGAAAGTCCCATTGTGTTGGGAAAAAAGTCCCACCGAATGGGACAAGAAGTGTGCTTAGGGGGAAGGAGCGTTCATTCGCCTAAAGTGAGAGTAACTTTACCCTCACGGTTACCATCACTGTTACCATCACGGTGTAATCTACTAATTTACAGTTTGTTGGTTGAAAATAGTGAGGGTATGATGGTAAAACACGAAAAAAAACGTGCTGGGGGGCTGTACAAACTCCCGTAGGGGTGGAAGCAGACGGAAATCTCTGTCTACCCATCTACATTCCACTCTATACAGAATCACGTAGCGTGAAATAGAAAAACACGGCCGTGAATGAATCGGTTCATGGCCGTGTTTGTATCAGTTCACGGCCGTGAATGAAGGGACTCACGGCCGTGTTTTTTCAGTTCATGCTGCGTGATTGGATTGATAGGCGGCTTAACTTCTTCCTGCGTACGTACATGCCACAAGATTACGACTTTTGATTTTGATGCGGTTTTTCTAAATCCAACTTGCTTCGCCCTATTTCCTTTGCCCTATTCGAGCCACATCACGCTCTCCGGCCCCATGTTGAACAGTAGGTCGATGATGCTGAGGTTGGGGAGGAAGCCAAGCTTGGCATCGAACACTTGATAGTAGGGGCGAGGGAGGAATGCCGGG
This sequence comes from Mediterranea sp. (in: CFB group bacteria), assembly GCA_031261805.1. GTDB lineage: Bacteria > Bacteroidota > Bacteroidia > Bacteroidales > Bacteroidaceae > Bacteroides. The sequence continues at coordinate 18,808 of JAISIX010000265.1, read as the reverse complement.
TCGGCGGTTCGATAGTCCTTCTTGGGGTGGATGAGGTCGCGGAAGTCGGCCTCGTGTGGGGCGAACTCCGTGTGATAGGCGTTGGTGCGGTGGATGCAGGGCTGGATGTCAATCAGGGAGCAGACCAGCCGACAGAGTGCCTCGTTGAAGTCGATGAGGAACTCATAGCGTTGTTCGTAGAAAGGGCGAAAGTCATCCTTGTAATATTCGAAGAAGGGGGTGTGGTTGTAGGCCGACTCGATGGCGTTCCAGTGCAGGTGCCGCCAGTTGCCGTGGTCGGAGATGCGGATGTCCTTCATCGGGCATTTGTCCGTGTCGGGCTTTACGGTAGGTATGGAGAGTGGCAGCGGGCCGTTGGGGCCGGCGATGGTGCAACGGTTGCGGTACGTCTGCTTCAGGTAGTGGTCGTACTGCTCCACGTAGACCCTGTCGTAAGTGGTCAACTTGGTGTAATACTCTATAGGGGCCAGGTAGGCGGAAGATAGATAAGCGGTTCTCATTTACTTGATAGATTGAAACATGCGTTCCCACCGATAGCCATTCAGCCAGCCGCTCCCTTCCTCCTTGGAGAACCAGACGAGGGAGGCACGACCGATGATATGGCTGTAGGGCACGAGGCCAAAGAGGTGGGAGCTGGAGGGATTGAGCGGATTGTTGCTGCTCATCCAATAGTAGTCCTGGTCGAAGCGGCAGACGGTGGCGGGCTTGCCGTCCACGTAGAGCGTGTCGCCCCGCAACTCGGCTCGCCTGCCCTCGTGTGCCACGAGGGTGTAGCATAGCAACGCACGGTTTCGGGGGGTGACCGCCACAAAGCGCCCCCGTGCAGGGATGACGAGAGGCGAGAAGATGGAGTCGCCCCAAAGCGTGTCGCCGGGCAGGGCGGCGCAACGACCGATATAGACGTCGCGATGGTCGATGGCTGTGTGCGTGTCCGTGGGGTGGGGGTTGTTGAACACCACTACGTCCTGCCGTCCCACCGGACGGGGCAGCCAGCGGTGATAACCCAATGGGGAGGTGAAGGGTGTGCGAAGCCCGTAGCTCCATCGGTTCACCAAGATGCGCTCTCCCCTAAGAATGGTGCGTTCCATACCCGCGTCGGGGATGAGGCAGGACATGAAGCCGAAAGTCCGGAGCAGCAGTACTACGACTACCGCTCCGGCCAAGGTGAGTATCCATTTGGAGGGACGGACTTTCATATACACGGCGATGGGGTCAACCCACCCATTTGAAGAGGCGGTTCCATCGGATTTTGCCATCCAGCCAGCCGCGGTCTTTGTCGAGCGAGAGCCACACCACGATGGGCTTGCCCACCACGTGGTCTTCGGGTACGAAGCCCCAGTAGCGGGAGTCGGCGGAGTTGTGGCGGTTGTCGCCCATCATCCAGTAGTAGTCCATGCGGAAGGTGTAGTGGTCGGTCTTCTGCCCGTTGATGTAGAAGCCGTCGGGCTTCACCTCCAGCTGGTTGCCTTCGTACACGCGGATGCAACGCTCGTAGATGGGGAGGTTGTCTTCCGTCAGTGTGACGGTGGCGCCTTTGGCAGGAATCCAGATGGGGCCGTAGTTGTTGCGGTCCCAATGCTTGTAGAGGTTTTGCGGATAGAGATCCTCGCTCACTGTGGGCGACTCGGGTTCCATCACGATGTGGCGGATGAGCTTCTTGTTGCCTTGCAGCGTGGCGAGCATCTGCTTGGTGAGGGGCAAGTCGTACGTGGGGAACATCTGCCCGTTGGCATCCTTGCCATCCAGCCCCAGCCGTGCTTGTTCGCTATCGGCCAGGGAGATGCGGCGCTGGTCGTCGCGGCTGATGCCCAGCTCGCGGAACATCTCTTCGGGGATGTATGGGCCGGTGGTCTGCACGAAGTAGTTGAACTGCATCTCTTCGGGGTTGGCCTCCGCCTGCCCGTCAATCATCACCTGTCCGCCTACTATCTGTAGTGTGTCGCCGGGCAGGCCCACGCAGCGCTTCACGTAGTTTTCGCGGCGGTCCACCGGCCGCCACAACACTTCGCCGTACTCCTGTGGGTGACTGCGGATGTACTTGCTGCCGGCGGTGTAGTAGAGGTTGTACACCTCGCGTTGCTGGTAGCGGGTGAGGCTGTCCATGTTGATGGCTTTGGGATAGAGCTGGTAGCCTATGCCGTAGGCGATGGTGTAGAAGTCCGTCTGCTCCTGCGTGTTCACGGTGATGGTGTCGCCGGTGGGGAAGTTGAACACCACGATGTCGCCCCGCTTCACCTTGCCGAAGCCCGGCACGCGCTTGTACTTCCACTGCGGCCAGTCAAGGTACGACTTGGTGCCGATGATGGGCAGCGTATGTTGCGCCAGTGGCATGGAGAGCGGCGTGTTGGGCACCCGGGGACCATAGCTCATCTTGCTCACGTAGAGGAAGTCGCCCACCAAGAGCGATTTCTCCAGCGAGGAGGAGGGTATCTGGTAGTTTTGGAAGATGTAGATGTTGACGAAGTAGACGGCCACGAGGGCGAAGACGATGGCGTCTACCCAGCTCATCACGCCACGTACGGCAGGGTTCTTTGCTTTTCGCCAGAAGGTCCACGGCACCCGTTTGGTGATGTAGATGTCGAAGATGAACGGCAGGAGAAAGATTCCCCACCAATTGCGTACCCACACGAGGAAGGCGAGGTAGAGCAGCGTGACGATGCCGAACTTCAGCCACTGCTTGCGTGTTGCTTGTCTCATAATAATAGTAATGCTTTTATTTACGCGGTTTCTTTAATTCAGTCGTTGAGGAATGGGAAGAGGTCGGCCATGCCGAGGTATCCGGCGTGTTGGGCCGTATATTCGGCCGCCAGCACGGCACCCAGGGCGAAGCCTCCACGGTTCTTGGCATCGTGGGTGATGGAGAGGATGTCGGCCTCCGACTCATAGCGGATGGTGTGTATGCCGAACACCTCGCCCTCGCGGATGGAGCTGACGGGCAGCTCGTCGGCGTGGCACTCCGTAGTGCCGCTCAGCGTGCCGTCGGGGGCCAGCAGGGTGCCCTTCACCCATTTCGTCTTGCGGTCGAGGTTCTCGAGGATGCCTTCGGCCAGCGTGATGGCGGTGCCGCTGGGCGCGTCGAGCTTATGTACGTGGTGGGTCTCGCTCATCGATACGTCGTAGCCGGGAAACTGGTTCATAATCTTCGCCAGGTATTTGTTCACGGCCGAGAAGATGGTAACGCCGAGGCTGAAGTTGGACGACCAGAAGAGCGTCTGGCCTCCTTCGGCGCAGAGCTTTTTGATTTCCTCGCCATGGTCGGCCATCCAGCCGGTGCTGCCCGACACCAGTTTCACGCCGGCGGCGAACGTCCGCATATAGTTGCCGTAGGCAGCTGTGGGGTTGGTAAACTCGATGGCCACGTCGGCCGAGCGGAAGGCCTCCGACTCGAAGTCGCCCTGGTTGCCCAAGTCGATAATGCTCACAATCTCATGTCCTCTGCCTCGGGCAATGCGTTCTATCTCCTTGCCCATCTTTCCGTAACCGATTAATGCTATTTTCATTGTCTTTTAGAATTATATTCCTGTTTAATTGTGGCAAAGATAGGATTTTTCTACATTTGCTGCGCACATTAACGTCTTCTTAACAATGGAACATTTGCTTCATTATGTGTGGAAACACAAATTGTTCCCCTTGCGGGAGCTGCAAACCACCGATGGTTTGCCGGTAGAGGTCATCGACCCGGGCATGCACAACTCCGATGCCGGACCCGACTTCTTCAACGCCAAGCTCCGCATCGGTGAGACGATGTGGGTGGGAAACATAGAGATACACACCCACGCGTCGGACTGGTACCGGCACGGGCACCACAGCGACAAAACCTACAACTCCGTCATCCTCCACGTAGTGGCCGATGCCGATAGCGAGGTGACACGTCCTGATGGCCAGCCGATACCCCAACTCATCTTGCCCTGCCCCGAACATATCCGGACGCACTACCGGCAGCTCTGCCAGGCCGACCATTCGCCCGTCTGCGCCGCCGTGTTCCCCACGTTGCCCCCCATCACTCTCCGCTCTTGGCTCACCACCTTGTGGGTAGAACGCCTGCAGCAGAAAGCCGTGCAGATACAGGAGCGCCTCCGCCGTTGCGATGGCAACTGGGAAGATGCCTTCTTCGTCACCCTTGCCCGCAATTTCGGCTTCGGGCTGAACGGCGACGCCTTTGAGGCGTGGGCTTACCTCTTGCCCTACAGGGCGTTGGACAAGCATCGCGACAACCCCTTTCAGCTCGAAGCCTTTTTCTACGGCATGGCCGGGATGCTCGAAGAGGAATTCCTGGCCACCGCCGGCCGGGCCGACGAATATGCCCTGCGCCTCCGTACGGAGTTCCGTTACCTGCGGCATAAGTTCGAGATAGGGCAGGTGCTCGATGCCACCCGCTGGCGCTTTCTCCGCCTGCGGCCCGAGAGCTTTCCCACCATTCGTCTGGCGCAACTGTCCGACCTCTACGGCCGGGCCGACAAGCTCTTTTCCCGCCTGCTGGAGGCTGAGACGTTGGCCGACATCCGCCTGCTGCTGAATGCCCATACCTCCCCGTATTGGGAAGACCATTTCATCTTTGGGCGCTCCTCGCCCAAGCGGGAGAAATGGCTGGGGCGCAGCTCGAAAGACCTCATCGTCATCAATACCGTTGTCCCCTCCCTCTACGCTTATGGCGCGCACAAAGGCAACGAACGGATGTGCGAGCGTGCCGGCCGCTTCCTCGAAGAGCTGAAGCCGGAGAACAACCACATCGTCAAGACTTGGGCCGATGCCGGCCTGTCCGCGGCCGACGCTGCCGACAGCCAAGCGCTCATTCAGCTCCGCAAGGAATATTGCGACAAGCGGAAATGCCTCTTCTGCCGCTTCGGCTACGAGTTCTTGCGGGGGAAACGCGGATGATATACGTTGGCTTTCCCGCGGAAACCGCCGTTACACAAACTCCTTCGGCCCTACGCCAAACTGCTTTTTAAAGCAGCTGGAGAAATAGGAGGCGCTGTTGAACCCTACCATCACGGCTATTTCGCTTACGGTGCGGTTGCCCTCTTTCAGCAGGCGGGCGGCGTGCTTGAGGCGTTCTATACGGAGGTAGTCGTTGGGGTTCATGCCAAGCGCTCCTTTCAGCTTTCGATAGAAGCTGGAGCGGCTCATGTGCATGGAGGCGGCCAGGTCGTCGACGGAGAGGTCTTCGTCGATGTGCGCTGAGATGTAGTCGTTGAGTTGCTGCATGAAGGCTTGGTCGGCCTTGGTTTGCGCCATGCTCTCCAGCCGCACGAAGGGCGATTCGAGGAAACGGCGGCGCAGCCGTTCGCGATTGAGCAGCAGGTTGGCCACGTTTACCTGCAAGTATTCTACCGAGAAGGGTTTCTCGATGTAGGCATCGGCTCCTTGCTCCAAGCCTTCTATCTTCTCCTCGAGGGTGGTCTTGGCGGTGAGCAGGATGACGGGGATGTGGCTATAGGTGACGTCGGACTTCAGGAGGTGGCAAAGTTCCAACCCATCCATGCGGGGCATCATCACGTCGCTCACCACCAGCCGGACATCTTCCTCCTGCTTCAGCAGTTCCATCGCCTCAAGGCCGTCGGCCGCTGTCAGTATCCGGTAGCGGGAGGCCAGCCGACGGGTGACGAAGGCGCGCATCTCGGGGTCGTCTTCCACTACCAGCAGGGTGGGGCGGGTATCCTGCGCGATGTCGGCCAAGGCCGCGTCGGGCACCGATGTGTCGGGTGCTTCGGCCTCGTTGGACTTTGCCTCCACAACCTCCTCTTGTGGTTGCCGTACGATGGGAATGGTGAGTACGAAGCGGTTCTCCTCGGTGCTGTCGGTCATTTGCAGCGAACCGTGGTGCAGCTCCGCCAGCGAGCGGGCCAGGGGCAGGCCGATGCCGGTGCCCGAAGCGTTCTCTTTGTCGCTGTCGAGGCGCACGAAGGGGCGGAAGATGCTTTCGCGCAAATCCGGTGGAATCACCGCCCCGTCGTTGGCCACCTCTACCGTGGCAAGCTGCTTCTCCGCATCGGCCTTCAAGCTGAGACGGGCGTACGTGGCTCCATACTTCAAGGCATTGTTCAGCAGGTTGCTGATAATCTTCGTCATCGCCTCCCGGTCGAGCCAAGCCGTCGTCTCTCCTTCGGGCAGGTCGACGCTGAGGCTGATGCCTTTTCGCTTGGCCAGGGCGGTGAAGCGGTGGGCCGTGGAACGGATGAGGGTGTTCAGTTCGCACTCCACGGGATGGAGGCGGAAGCCTTTGTTCTCTACCTTGCGGAAGTCGAGCAACTGATTGACGAGGTTCAGCAGGCGCTCGGCGTTCTGGTCCATCGTCTCCAGCTCCAGCCGTACGTCGTGCGATAGTTCGTTCTCGCTCAAGACGCTCTCCAGCGGCCCTTTGATGAGGGTGAGCGGAGTGCGTATCTCGTGCGCCACGTTGGTGAAGAACTCTATCTTGGAGCTGTACATCTCCCGCTCCTTCTTTTGCTCAAACCGCTCCATGGCGCGCCGGTGCCGGGCGGTGACCCGTTGCCGCCATACGAGGAAGGCGCACAGAAGCGTGCCGGCGGCCAGGAGGAAATAGATGAGGTAGGCCCAAGTGGTGAGGTAGAAGGGGGGTAACACACGGATGCGGAGGGTACGCACGTCGGGGTTCCATACGCCGTCGCTGTTGGCGGCTTTCACCTGCAGACGGTAGGTGCCGTAAGGCAAGTTGGAGTAGCTCACGGGACTTTGGCCGGCGGTGTACCACTCGCGGTCGTAGCCGTCGAGGCGGTACTTCACGGTGTTGGTCTCGGGCGACTGGTAGCTGAGGGCCGCCATGCGCAGGGAGAAGGAGTTCTGGGTATGCCGTAAGGTGAGGTCGCGCGCCAAGGTGATGCTTTCGTGCAGGGGCGAGCTGGGTTCGCCTACCGCTACGGGCTTGTTGAAGAGCATAAAGTCCGTGAGGGCGACGGGTGGCAGGCAGTTGTTCTCGGTAAAGTCGCCGGGGTTGAAAGAGACGAAGCCGTTGATGCCGCCGAAGTACATCTGCCCTTGCTTGTCGCAGTAGCTGGACTGGTAGTTGAACTGGTTGCTGAGCAAGCCATTGGCCACGGTGTAGAGCTTGAAGGTGCGCGTCTGTGGGTAGAAGTGTAGCAGCCCTTTGTCGGTAGAAATCCAGAAACGTCCCTGCTTGTCCTCTTCGATGCGGTAGATGACGTTGGTGGGCAGCCCCACCGTTTGCGAGTCGTAGCGTGTGAAAGTGCGGGTGGTGGGGTTGAATCGGCAGAAGCCCCCGCCTTGTGTGGTGAACCAGAGGTGTCCGTGGCTGTCCTCGAAGGTGGACAGGACTTTGTTGGAGGAGAGGGAGGTGGAGTCGGTGGCGGCGTAGGTGAAGTGGTCCCACTGCCCGCTCCGCACGTTGAGCCTGTACAGCCCGCTCACGTAGGTGGCCAGCCAGAGGTTTCCCTGGTGGTCTTCCTTGATGTGGTAGATAAAGGTGCCGCCCATCTCCGGCACGGAGCGGAAGGTGTCGGCCTTGCGGTCGTAGTGTAGCAGTCCGTTGGTGGTACCTGCCCATAGCTCGCCCGCGTTGGTGCGGCAGAAGGAGAAGATGTTCGTGCCGCCATAGTTCTTCACCTGTCGGGTGGTGAGGTCGACGCGGTGTATGCCCCGGCTGAAGTTGCCTACCCATAGGTAGCGCCCGTCCATGCACAGTCCGTGTACGTTGTGGAAAATGTCGGGGCTTCGGAAAGCCTGCAACTGGCCGTCGGTGGGGTTGTAGTGCACCAGCCCCTTGTCTTCCGTCCCTATCCAAAGGGTGCCGTCGGGAGCGGGACAGAACTCCCTCACCCGTTTGCCCATCTCGGCGTCGTCGGTCCGTGGATATATCTTGTTGAAGTAGGTGTACTCTGCGGGACAGTAGTTTACCCCTCCGAAATAGGAGCCTATCCAGACACCCTCTTCCCGGTCTTTGTAGATGGTGTAGATGGCGTTGTCGGAGAGGGAGTAGGGGTCGCCGCCGATGCTCCGCAGGTGGGTGACCTGCCCCGTGCCAAGGTGGTAGATGTAGATGCCCTGCTCGGTGCCGGCCCATAGCTCGTTGCCGCAGAGGGTGAGTTCGCGGATGTAGATGGCGTCGCCCTGCTCGTCGGTGGAGAGGAGTGTACGCACGGTGTGGTGGGTAAGGTTAATCTCCTGCAGCCCGTCGATGGTAGCTTGGTAGAGGCAGTTGTAGGGACCGGCGAGCAGCTCGTTGGAGTAAGCACCGTTCCAGGCCGGGTGCTCTTTGTCGGTGAAGAAAGGGGTGAGCGTGGCAAGGTTGTCGCGTGAGGAGTAGAGCTGTCCGTCGTGGGGGTCTATCCAGCACACGTTGTCGGCATCGAAGCAGAGGCGCTCCAGCCCGTTGTATTTCAGCTCTCCGCCCCGTCCGGTGGCCCGGTGGACGAGTTGCTTGCTTTTGGGGTTGTAGTAGAAGATGCCCTGCCCTTGTACGCCAATCCACACACCGCCGTCGCGGTCGCCCGTCAGGGTGTTGATGGTGTTCTCAATCTGCGTGCCCCGGTCGCTGAGCAAGTCGAATCGGCGGGCTGTCTCCGTCAGGGGCGAGTAGAGGTACAGCCCGTCGTCGGTTCCTATCCAGATCACCCCTTGCCGGTCTTCGTGCAAGGCGGTGATGTAGTTGTTGCCCAACGTGCCGTTCTCCTTCAGGAAGTGGTGGAACCTAAGGCCATCGTAACGGTCGAGGCCGTCTTTCGTGCCAAACCACATAAAGCCCTGCCGGTCCTGCAGGATAGCATTTACGGAGTTCTGCGACAAACCACTATTGCTGTCGAGCGTACGAAAGGCGTACTGTCTCTCCGCCGCCCGGCTCGAGATGCCAAAGAGGAGGATGAGAAGGAGGAGTGGAAGGATTAATCTTTTCATAGTCTGTGCCGATTTACTATTAAGATGCAAAGGTACAACAGATTCGATACAGCGAGGACAGAAACAGGGCAAATAATGCCAAAAACAGGTCAAAAGAGGGAGACTGAAAGAAGAAACGGCCAAACTCCGGAATGAAAAGCTGCCAAACTCCGGAACAGAATGTGGCCAAATTGCCGAATGAAAAGCGGCCAAATCACCGAATTGAAGAAAAAAGCCTTATCTTTGCGCTGTAAATCAACCCGTTTATAGAGATATGACTACAGACGAATACAAGCCACGAGTCATCGACCGGTTGCTCAGTCGGAAGCTCCAAGGCAAAGGGGCCGTGCTGATAGAAGGAGCGAAATGGTGTGGCAAGACCTCAACGGCGGAGCAGCAAGCCAGCAGTGTCGTTTACTTGTCGGATGCCAAGCGGTACAAGCAATACGTCTTGTTTGCCGATACCAATCCGGAGATGATTTTGGATGGTGAAACACCACGCCTCATCGACGAATGGCAGCTGGCGCCCAAACTATGGGACCAGATACGGTTTGAAGTAGACCATCGGAGTGGGTTGGGGCATTTTATCCTTACCGGTTCTGCCGTTCCAGTCAAGCGCGACGAGATTCATCACAGCGGGACAGGTCGCTTCGCTTGGATAACCATGCGTCCAATGAGCCTTTGGGAATCGGGTGACTCCAATGGCGCCATCAGCTTGGGCCACTTGTTTGACTCGCCGCAGAGTATCGCGGCAACCAATGAAGTAGACCTGCGGAGAATTGCCTTTTTGACCTGCCGCGGAGGCTGGCCACAGGCGACCATTTTGCCCGATGACATTGCCTTGGAACAAGCGTTCGACTACTACGACGCTGTGGTGAACGTGGATATTCAGCGTGTGGATGATGTAAGTCGGGACATCGAACGGGTGAAACGCTTGATGCGCTCTTACGCGCGCTTCCAAGGCTCTCAAGCTTCCTTCGCGGAGATATGCAGAGACATGAAAGCCAACGATCAAGAAGCATTGAACGAAAGTACCGTCTATTCTTACCTCACTGCTCTGCGACACATTTTCGTGGTAGAGGATATGCACGCCTGGAATCCCAACCTCCGCTCCAAAACTGCCATTCGGACCACCGATACCCGCTACTTTGTCGATCCATCCATCGCCACAGCTGCACTAAGCCTTGGCCCGGATGATCTCCTGAACGATTTAGAGAGTTTCGGCCTGTTCTTCGAGACTTTGTGTGTGCGCGACCTTCGTGTGTTTGCCCAAGCGCTCGATGGCGAGGTGTTTCATTATCGGGATAAGACGGGATTGGAATGTGATGCCGTAGTACATCTGCGCAATGGCAGCTATGGCTTGATTGAAATAAAACTGGGAGGCGACCGGTTGATTGAAGAGGGTAGCAAAACCTTGCAAGCACTAAGCTCCAAAATAGACACGACACGAATGAAGAGTCCTTCGTTCCTGATGATACTTACCGCTACCGGTAGCTTTGCCTATCGACGAGAGGACGGCGTTTATGTGGTACCCATAGGATGCCTAAAAGACTGATAAATGGAACAACGTAACAACCCACATACCCTTGAGGCTCCCCTACAGCACCTGTTGCGGCAGGAGGCATTGCTCAGGCAGGAGTACGAATACGAGAAGAAGGAGTTTGAACGGCAGACGGAGACGATGGGCATCGCCCGCAAGGTGAAGCGGGGGATGTGCTGGTATCCCGCCTTTGCCGGACGGAGCTACTACAACTCGCTCAACCAGTTGGTGATGGAAGTCACACGCACCGAAGACCTTGAGATAGAGCACCTCTTCGAGTTCGGACGCCCCGTCTGCTTCTTCGCCCGCTCGGCCGACGGGAAACTCACCTATCTCCCTTTCACCGCCACGGTGAGCTATGCCGACGACGCCCGTATGGTGGTGACCATGCCCCACGCCGGCAGCGTGCTCGAGGTGCAAGCCATCGAACAGCTGGGCGTGCAGCTCTACTTCGACGAAACCTCCTACCGTACCATGTTCGATGCCTTGGCCGACGTGCGTCGTGCGAAGGGCAACCGGCTGGCCGAGCTACGCGACATCTTGTTGGGCACTGGCAAGCCCGGCTTCCGCGAGCTGTATCCCGTACGCCTCTCGTGGCTCAACTCCACGCAGGAGACAGCTGTCAACAAGATACTCTGCGCCCGCGACGTGGCTGTGGTGCACGGCCCTCCCGGCACAGGAAAGACCACCACGCTGGTAGAAGCCATCTACGAGACGTTGCGTCGCGAACCGCAGGTGCTGGTGTGCGCGCAGAGCAACACCGCCGTCGACTGGATCAGCGAGCAGCTGGTGGACCGTGGCGTGCACGTGCTGCGCATCGGCAACCCCTCGCGGGTGAACGACAAGATGCTCTCCTTCACCTACGAACGACGCTTCGAGAACCATCCCTCTTACCCCGAGCTATGGGGCATCCGCAAAGCCATCCGTGAAACTACTGCCCAAGGGCGCAAGAGCCACGCCGAACGGGAGAGCGCCCGCAACCGCCTCAGCCGCCTGCGCGACCGCGCTACCCAGCTGGAGATGCAAATCAACGCCGACCTCTTCGCCTCGGCCAACGTCATCGCCTCCACGCTGGTGAGCAGCAACCACCGCCTGCTCAGTGGATTCCGTTGCGGCACCCTCTTCATCGACGAGGCCGCGCAAGCGCTCGAGGCAGCCTGCTGGATTGCCATCCGCAAGGCCGACCGCGTAGTGTTGGCGGGCGACCATTGCCAGCTACCACCTACCATCAAGTGCGTGGAAGCGGCACGGGGCGGACTGGAACATACGTTGATGGAACGGGTGGCGCTGACGAAACCCTCGGCCGTGAGCTTGCTGAAGATACAGTACCGCATGAGTGAGGCTATCATGCAATTCCCCTCCCGCTGGTTCTATGGAGGCGAGTTGCAGGCGGCGCCCGAGGTGCGCTACCGGGGTATCCTCGACTGGGACACGCCCATCGCCTGGATTGACACCTCCGAGCGCGACTTCCACGAGGAGTTTGTGGGCGAGACCTTCGGACGCATCAACCGCGAGGAGGCCGACCTCCTGCTGGAAGAGCTGGAGGCCTACGTACGCCGCATCGGCGAGCACCGTATCCTCGATGAGCGCATCAGCTTCGGCGTCATCTCGCCCTACAAGGCACAGGTGCAGTACTTGCGAAGCCGCATCAAAGCGAGTGCCGCCCTCCGTCCCTACCGCTCGCTGTTCACCGTCCACACCGTCGACGGCTTCCAAGGGCAGGAGCGCGATGTCATCTTCATCAGCCTCGTACGTGCCAACGAGAACGGCGAGATAGGGTTCCTCGGCGACCTGCGCCGCATGAACGTAGCCATCACCCGTGCCCGCATGAAGCTGGTGATACTGGGCGATGCCAAGACCATGCGCCGCCACCGGTTCTATCGAGAGCTGCTGGAGTATATTGAGGGGCTGTAGGGGGAGGGGGCGCTACTCTACGCTCTTCGCTATTTTCCGCTCGTAGCCGCTTCCCCCGAAAAGGAACGGAAAGGCTTCTTTGTCATTCCTGCTGAAACGGGCGTTGAAAAATAGGCCGGCGTACATCTCTTCGCCTGTCAGGTAGTAGCACTCTTTCAGGTAGGCAGCGCCATCTACATGACCTTCTACATGGGCCGTCCCATCCACGTAAAGCAACCCGGCTAACGATGAACCCGTATCCTGCCGATAGTGTATGTCCGTCACAAAGCCGTTGCTGCTCTCCACATCGCCAAGGACGACGGCATAACCTTCCAGACGTGTGTCGGCACAGAGATGCAGGTAGCTTTTCCCTTGGTTACCGTGCAAGTAGACACCCGAAGGAAAACGCATCTGCGCCCCTTGCTCCACTACCACGGTATCGGTTGCCACCACCTGCAGAGAACCGCTGAAGCCGGAAGCGATCGTCACGTGGCGGGCTACCAGCAATACGTCGGAAAGCTGCCACGTGCGTGGGATGGTTATTTTGTCGGCATAGAGGATGATACGCCCCTTGGCGTACATCGCCTCATCGGGCGCGGAAGGGAGGACGAAACGAAGCTCCTCCCGCCGGAAGCTGTGGTAGCGAGGGGGAACTCCCTCATCGAACGAACGGGATGGGGCTGTAGAGAGCAGGGCATCCATACGTTGGACCTCGGTAGAGTCGATAGGGGGCAACGCCTTGTTGGAGGTGTGGATTTGCGTAGTGGAAAGGGGTGGCCCGCTATAGGCTGTTTGGTGAAAAGTGGCATAGTTAAGTCCACTCTTGGGGAGATATGCTTCTCCTTCCACGGTAGCTTCGCCAGCCAATGACAAGGAGTGTTCCCGGTCGCACACCCACAACGCAGGACGCTGGGGGATGTCGCATGCCTTTCCCAACAAATGGGCAGCCACGGCCGTGCTGTCGACATTGGCCACGACAACACACTCATACAGTCCCCACGGATAAGAGCGGAGGGTTACGGCCGAGCGCCCGTCGTCGGCATAAAGTGGATGAGGAATGCCTGCGGCAAGGTGTTCCGCCGCAAGGCTATCGTTGCAATAGAGGGTGAGTGCGGAGCTGAGGTGCAGCCTCTGCTGCTTTTGGGCATGATAGCGGATATAGTAGAACGTATCGACGTTCCACAACTCAAAGGCCATCAGCAGGATAACCAGTAACAAGACGCTGACAACCAACACCGTGGGCAAGGCCGAAGCCGAGACTTTTCTTACCATGCAGAAGCGCTTCATACTGAAAGTTTCGTCAAAAGTAGTTCTTTTGTTCCTTTTTCCTTGCGTAACCCCTCTTTTTGTTTTAATATTGCTCCTCAATTCATTACCGATAATAAAAAACAGAGCCATGAGAAGTACAGCCTCTTGCCTCCTATACCTGCTTCTGGGCGGGTGCGCATTGCTCACCACCGCCTGCGACGACTTCTTCGAGAAAGATATCTCCGACAAGAACGTAGAGGTGATTGTCCCTGCCGACAACACCACGGTACCTGCCGGAGCGGTCACTTTCTTCTGGAACGAGTTGGAACATGCCAGCGCCTACCGCCTGCGCATCGTCTCGCCTAACTTCCAGAACGCGGCGACTTGCGCCTGCGACACCCTACTGAATGATAGCCTCTCGGCCAACAACCGGCTTACGGTGACCCTGCCCGCCGGAACCTATCAATGGTCCATCCAGGCAGAGAACTCCGCCTATCAGTCCCTCACGAAAATACTGAGCCTTCAAGTCAACGCCGCCGATGAAGAGCAATAAGAAACTTACTTATTTGTTGCTGGTGCTTAGCGTCGTAGTATGGAGCACGGCCGGGTGGAAGGTGTACAAAGCCTTCGGCGCCCAAGCTCCCTTACCTCCTGCCAAGAAAACCGTAGGACAGCCACCCGTCGCGCAGCAGGTAGCTCTGCTGCTCAACTACAAGGATCCGTTCTTGGGTGGCTATGCCGACAACAAACCTTCACAGCCCACCGTCCCTTCCGCCTCCACCGCAAAGCGGAGCGTAAAAGCGCCTCCTACCCAACTGCCCCCACCGGAGGAAACACCCAACATACGCTTCAAGGGCGTGATGCAAGTAGGAAAGTCCACCTTGGCCATCCTGCAAACCGCAGGCGGGACAATCAGCCTCAAGGCAGGCGAGACAGTAGATAGCTATAAGCTGGCCCACATCGACGACCGGAAGATTGTGCTACGGAAAGGTTCGAAAAAGTATGAGATACCCATTCAGTAGATTCTTCCGGCTACAAGCCTCTACCTTGATAGAGACCATCGTTGCCTCCATCATCTTCCTTTGTGTATTCGGCATGGCTATGGATACGTTGACACGCCTCTTCGCCTCCGGTCGTGACGAAGCCGACTATCTGTTGGTGGAGAGCGTGATGAACCGCCAACGACGGGCTTTAGAGCAACATCCTCCAACGGGCGCCTCCGCCAAGAGCTACCCCTACCGGTGGGGAGAACTCCGCATAGAGATGCACCCTTACGGTGAATCATCCAACCTGTTGGAAGTCGACATGCAGGCCGTCACCCTGCGGAAGAAGGAGATTAACTACCGGTTTATCATAAGAGGAGGAGGCGAAGAATGAAACGTCGTCCCTTTCTCTCCTGCCCCTGCCAAGCCTTCACGCTCCCCGAACTGTTGGTCGTCATCATCCTCTCCGGCATCCTCTTCCTGGCCGTATTCGAGGGGCTGAACATGGTGACCCGCTACAGCCGCCTGCTCCGCCAACGCCTCATCGACAAAGGGGAGCTACTCTACAGCCACTCCGTATTGGAAGGGTTGATGGACGACACCGATAGCATCTGCCGCGTGCCTGCCGAAGGACGCACGCTCATCTTCTACCGGAACGGAGAGAAGAAGTGCACCCTGACACCCGACAGCGCCGGCCTTGCCCTCACCTTCGGCAGCCAACAAGATACGATATTCACCCGTCGGGCACAGACGACGCTTTTCCCGCCCGGCAATGAAAACACACGTATCGACTCCATCGTGGTCAGCGTGCCGATGGAAGGCGATACCTTAACACTGACGTATGCCCCTATTTGAAAAGAAGAAAAACCGCATTGGCGACAAGAAGAAGTACCTCCTCTTCTCCGAGCTTTACTCCCTGCTCTCCGCCGGATTGAGCTTCAGCCGTTCCTTCGAACTGCTCATCCAGGAGGAAGAGAAGAGCAAGGAGGCCGACATCCTGCGCCAGACGTACGAACAGATACTGAACGGCCGGGAGTTCTGGCGTGCCTTAGAGGCATCGGGTGGCTTCACTAACTTAGACACGGGCGTAGTACGCATCGGCGAGGAGACGGGCAAGCTCGACCAGTCGCTGCAGTTCCTTAGCGACTACTACCGGAAGCGGAACGAGCAACGCAACATGCTCATCGGGGCGTTGAGCTACCCCATCGTCATCGTTGTCACCGCCCTGCTGGTGCTCTTCTTTATGATTACCGTCGTCATCCCCATGTTCGAGCAGGTCTACGCCCGCATGGGTGGTCACCTCCCTGCCATGACGCAGTTTATGATTCGTCTTGCCTCCCGCTTCCCCACGCTCTGCGTCGTCGTGGCCGTGCTCGGTATTGCCGCCGTAGCTGTTAAACTATGGTGGGGTACCACAGACACCTATCGCCGCGTCACCTCCCGCCTGTTGTTGCGCATCCCCTTTGTGGGTAGCCTACTCCGTTCGCACTATCAAGCGCAGTTCTGCAAGCTGCTCTACCTGCTGGTCAGCTCCGACGTGCCCCTGCTCCCCTCCTTCGAGATGTTGCAAGGCATTATCCGCTTCTACCCTTACGCCCGGTCGTTCCAAGTCATCATCGACGGTCTGACCCGTGGCGACAGCCTCTCGGCGAACATTGAGAAGTTCCGCGACATCTACGGCAGCAAGCTCATCGCCTTGGTGCGTGTGGGTGAGGAGACCAACTGCCTCCCCCGTATGTTTGCCAACCTCTCCACCGACATCACTGCCGATCTTGAGCACCGCCTCAAGCGCCTCGGCAGCGTGCTCGAGCCGGTGCTTATCATCGGCATCGGCGCCGTCGTGGCCTTCGTCCTCATATCTATGTATTTGCCGATGTTCCAGCTGGGGCAGATTATTGGGTGAAGGGAAACATCCCTTTACCCTATCACCCACTCGCCCACGTTCCGCGTCTTCTCGTCGAAGCAGATACCTATCTTGAACAGTTGGCGCGGGTCGGCGCTGAAGGGCAGGGCGTACTGCTTCTCCTCTATCTGACGCATGGCCTCCTCGGCAGTGCCGTGCAGCTTAAACTCCATGACGTAGATGTAATGGTCCGTCTGCACTACGAGGTCGACACGACCATGGCTGGTATGGTATTCCACTTGGGCGTAGAAGCCCGTCAGGCGGAAGAGAATAAAGAGGATGTTTTGGTAGTGCACCTCAAGGTCGCCCCCCGCCAACTCGTACGAGGTGTCGGCAAAGAACGCCCGCAGGCGGGTGAGGAAAGCCTCCGGCTTACCCGCGCGCACCTCGCGGATGAAATGCTCCACGTTGAAAGAAGAGGTGAACTTGTTCGTACTGGAATAGAAAGGGAGGATGAACTTCAAGAAACCCTGCTCCACTTCCCGGTTGGGGAAGCCAAGCCGGTAGCTGCCAAACAGAGGGTCGTAATCTTTGATGGTCAGGTAACCGCTTTGGTACAGTACAGGAATGGGGGTAATCTCGTGGGCATCAACGCTATCCAACATATCAGAGGTTATCCCGTCAACATTCGCCACTTCTTCCAAGTCGTAACGGTGCTTCTGCAGCAACGTCACCAAATAGGTGGGCGTGCCCGTCTCGAACCAATAGCTGCCAAAGCGCATCTTAGCGAAGGTGTTCAATAGGCTGAACGGATTGTACATTCCTACCGACTCGTCCGTGAAGTGGTAGCCATCATAGTCCTCTTTCAGCTTCGCACAGACCTCGTCGTACGTCATCCGGTTTTGGGTAGCCAGTTCGTGCAACTCCTCCTCAAAGTTCTCGTGTATCTCCTTCTCGGTGATGCCGCATATCTCGGCATAACGATGGTCGCGGGTGATGTCCGTGAGGTTGTTCAGATCGCTGAACACGCTCACCTTGCTGAACTTCGTCACGCCGGTGAGCAGGGCGAACTTGATGTACGGGTCGGCACTCTTCAGCACGCCGTAAAGGGCCTTGAGCGTGGTGCGGAACGCCTTCTGCAAGTCGTCATCGTCCATGGCTTGCAACAACGGTTTGTCATACTCATCAATCAGCACCACCACCTTTTGCCCAGTCTGCTTGTAGGCGCGCTCAATGATGCCCTTGAAGCGGGCGGACAGTGTGTTCTCCGACGTCTTACTCCCATATACCTCCTCGAACGAGACCAATGCGGTGTTCAACATGCTCTCCAGGTTCTCCAGCGTGTCGAACTTGTCGGGGTTCAAGTCAAGGTGCAGCACCGGATATGCCGTCCACTCTTTCTCCAGCTCCGCGATGGCCAAGCCCTCAAAAAGATCTTTCTTCCCTTGGAAGTATGCCTCCAAGGTAGAAATCAATAAACTCTTGCCGAACCGCCGGGGGCGGCTCAGGAAGTAGTAACTTCCAGTCCTTGTCAGTTGATAGATTAAGCTCGTCTTGTCCACATAACAATAGCCTTCTTCGCGGAGCTTCTCGAAGCTCTGTATGCCTATCGGGTAAATCTTGCTGCTCATGACTCTTCGATGTTTAAAGCGTTCGTTGATAGGGCAAAGATAGCGATTCCTTTTAAAACAAAAGAGGGCGGGAGGATATATCTCATCATTTGCTATTCCTCAGTCATTCCACATTTCACAACCTTGGCCTGTTGAGAGAGTGATTGGGTATATAGTGGTGGCAAGATGGCGTCAAATTCGCCGCTATTGAAGCATAAATTAAAGTATCAAGACAGGCACAGCGCATGTAATCGTTCAGCGAGTACGGATGCCGAAAACAACTATCTCCTTTCTCGCTAAACTTTATCCCCCGCATCGCTAAAAACTATTTCTTGGTATGCGAACCACTATACGTTCCACTACCGTGAAGTTTTCGTTCCACTATAGTGGAATGAAACTTTCACAGTAGTGGAATGAAAGTTCAACTATAGTGGAACGAATACTCGTTCGCATATCGAGGGATAGTTGTATGCGAACGAGGACCTAAAGTTTAAGCTACGGGGAAATAGTGCACCGCGACCCATAAAGTAGAGAGATTACCGGCATCCCATTACCCTGTTGCCGTACGTATAAGTAGAAGCTAATCGTCTCGGAACTGGGCATTGAGTATTCCAACTGCAACAAGATGCTCACCAACAAGAAATTCAAGGAGTTCTTCCAGAAGAACATCGCGACACTATAAAACAAGGCATCCCGACAGCCTCAAATAGACCGACGGGATGCGCTTCTATCTGTTTTGGGGAGACCAAAACACAAACTTGCTGCTATCTCTCCTCTTCATAAAATAGGGGATAAATAAGATTTAGCTGACAATAGCTATCGTCCGATTTCTTATAAATATTCA
>JAISIX010000264.1 GCA_031261805.1 Mediterranea sp. (in: CFB group bacteria) | reverse complement strand
ACGTCCATTCCTGTCATCGCCTTAAAGCGCTGAGGACTTTTCTGCCAATCGATATATTTCATCCTGCAAATATCGCACTTGTGCGCACATATTACAAATTTAACTCAATATAATCACTACTAATCACTACTCACTAATCACTCACCATCCCCTTCCCTCAAGAAGGGCGAAGTAGGGCCAAAAGCCCGGGAATCGTAGTTATTTAATGTTAAAATTGCGGCTGTGAACCAGAAATTGCGGTCGTGAGACCCGAAATGCGGCTGTGAGTCGTTTTTTCGTAAACCTCTTCCTACCATTGCAGCGCATAAGCCCGAAGCGCAAAACATGGCAACATGCACAAATCAACAAAACAAACAAGCAATTGAAAAAGAAAAGAAAAGAAAAACAAAGAACACGAAGGAGCCATACGAGGCACCTACCGTAACCCGCCTCACAATAATGTTGGAGCGGGTAATTGCCGAAAGTACAAGTACCTATGGCAGCGTGAACCAAGATTGGGGCACAGACGAAGCCGTCAACGTAGACACCGGACAGGAAGACAGCAACGGCTATACCCCCTTGTGGTGACAAAACATCCGCACAACGGAACAAACAGTAAAACAACACCTATTATAAAATAGGAGAAAGCAAGATGGAAATGAAAAGAAAGAAGGTATTCCACCTCTTATTATTATGCGCCATGGCCTCAGTAGGCCTAAGCGCTTGCGACAAGAACGACAGCGACAACGCCCTGCCCATCCCCGATCAAGACGGGATAGTGACCCTCACCATCCCCGTAGACAACAGCTGGCCGGAAAACACGCTAAGCAGGAGCGACGCCCAACCCGCACACACCACCTGCGACCTGGGCAATGGCTACCAGTTGGAATCGACACTGACGGAAGGTCAGGCAACCTCCTATACCAGAGGCTACTTAGATGGGAAGTTCGCAGACGGCACCCTCATACTGGTCATCTTTTTCGCTAACGACGACAATACCAACAAACCCATCGGTTATGAGCTTGCCGATGTAAAGAATAGCAGCTTCTTATTAAAGTTTAAGAGTACAGGGACGTATAAGCTCCTTTTCATCTCTACTAATGAGGACTATATAAGTTGGAATAATGACGGGGAAGTGAAAGCGCTTAGTTATTATTTCGGATGTCAGGTATCGGGGTTAGATAAAAACACGTACTACGAGCTGGACGATACGGCATCGCTCCCCACACGCGTCGATTCTGATGTATATATACAGCATGCGCTTAGTGATTACGTCTACGCCTCACTCACGGATGTATCGGCAAGCAATACTACAGCATTATCCGTGAATTTCAAACATATCTGCACCCGCATCAAACTTAATATGATACCAAATAGCGCAAAGGATGAAACCATTAGCGGTAGCGGTAGCATCTACATCGGACCTACATGGCCACTTCGTGGCATAGTCACAGCGAACCTCGCTGCGTATTGTTTTGATAGTTCCTCTTCTATAGCGGTCGCAGACATATACGAAATAGATTCATCATGGCCATACGATGAGCCACTTCGTGAAGCAGGCTACTACACCTACATTATGCCTAAGGGCGGAGACTTAGCCTACCTTTATATCAACGGCCTCACCATCAGCAATTCGACCACCGGCAAGAAGACAACTGTTTGGGAACGCACAATCCCCCTCTTAGACAGCGACGGTAAGCAGTTCTGCCTCGAATCGGGCAAGAGCTATTCGCTGACCTTCAAACTGACGACAGGGAGCGGCACGCCGCTCACAGGTCCCAGCGTGAGCGACTATGGCGACGGCGGGGAAGGTGGCGGCGATTTAAACGTTCCCTTATAATTAGTATTAGACAATAGAAAATGAAAGGACAGAAGATGAAAAGAATTATAGCACTTATACTACCCATACTATGGGCGCTGGCATCTTGCGACAACGATATGGAGGGAGTACCTACAAGCCAACTCCCGGCAGACGAAACGACAGGCGGACAGGTCCCGCCATATATAGTGAACGAGGCGGGCGACACCCTCTATCACATCAGTCCCCAAATAGAAATAGAAGCGAAACAGGACACACGTTCCGTTGATCTGGCCTGCTCCTACGACCTTGGCAAAGGTCTCCAATTGGAGGTCATCCCCGACACGCCACAGCCTTCTACCCGTGCCACCACAGGGGAGGAGGTGGAGGTGGACATTACTCTGTGTGTATTGGTGTACACATCGGACACACCTTCCACGTTCGTGACGAAGATGTATTACAAGGGAAGCTCAAGCGGCCACTGGGCATCCAAATTGTACGATATGGCAGGGAGCGGGAGCCCCTATGTTAAAGGCGGCGGGCTTTACCTACCAAAAGGGAACTACCAAGTGTACTGCATAGCCTCCACGTGCGATTACGGAGACCTCATGGAGTTGTTCTACCCCAACGACATCTTCACCAAGGGACTGAATACAGATGATAAAACCTTGGCCTACTCACCTCTCACCATGGTTTATGACTTGGCCTGGAACAGCACGCCGACTACCCTCACGGTGGGCATTGCCAGCCCCTACCTACTGAAGATAACCTTACCGAGGCAGAACGCGCGAATATCGAAGGTGACGTTCACCACGAATGACGCGACAACGAAGGAATTCAGCATCAGCGACATATCCCTGTTGGGTGTCTATCCGAATGATGCCGACGTAAAAAGGAGCTTAACATCCCTACAAAGTACCACCCAACCAACAGCGGATGTAGCATGGGGGCTTACCGACTCGGTACAAGTGGCCGACGCTCCCACCCTCACGTGCGAATACAAAACGCCTTGGTATCTCATCCCCCAGTCGTCCAAGGTAGGCTTCGCCGTGACGTTGAACGGCTACAAATACAAGATAGACAATGCCCTGTCGAAACTGGAAGCGGGAAAAAGCTACACGCTAAAGTTTACCTATACGCCTCCCAACATGTTTGCCTACAGCAACGTCTTCTGGGATGGGAAAGGTCTGAACTTCTACACCGAGCAAGGCAAGCTGGCGCGCGACAACAAGAGCGACACCTACACCCTCGACACCAGCACCGACCCACAACGCTACCAAGGAATGTATTTCTGGTGGGGGAGCTTGGTGGCTTTATTCCCCTCCAATCCAGCTGACGCAGAATCCGATATGATACTTTACTATCCCGACTACAGCACTAACGGAGGTTATCAACCTGCCACGCAGATGGACGCAACCTCCTTCATTTCTGCAGGAATATCCTATCGCAATGGTCCCAAGCTACCATCGAATATTACCACGGCGTATGCAAACAATGGGTATCACTCCGACGACAATAACTATAATGGCGATGTATGCGCCTACATTACTCAAGGGAAATGGAGAGAACCTTGGATAGACGACATAACAACACTGCGGTCAAAACAAGGACAGCTATACGAACATGACGGAATCCATTGTCTAGGATTTTGTGATTATATTCTAAGACTCGATGGAACGATACCCTTACCTGCTCCCGAATCCACACCAGAAGAATACGCCAATAACCTAAACGATGGCAAAGGTACACTCTTACCTGCTTCGGGACAGTTTATACCTGATAGCCGTCTTAATATTATTTAGGGTCTGCTGAAAAAGATTCAATCATTTGAGATTCAATTACTAATGCTTATCTTTGCCTCAATCAAATGCAAGGAAATATGGTACAGAAGCGCAAAAGTCGTGCATTTAACCCCCGTTACGAAAGCCCCAATCAGGGTACTTTGTTTGGTTTTGAGCATCCGTTCGAGCGTGAGTTGGACATGTCCAACCGTTGGGTGGTATTATCCAAGTTGATACCTTGGGATGAATTATGCAACATTTATTACCGGCAAGTAGGTAAATTTACTACGGGTCGTGACCCTTTAAATCCCCGTATTATTTTGGGTGCCCTCATCATCAAGTACCTTTGTCATTTAGATGACAGAGAAGCTGTTGCTCAAATGTCTGAGAACATCTACATGCAATATTTTTTAGGGTATCCGAGTTTCATTAACGAGCAGCCGTTTGATGCCTCCCTATATGTGACCATCCGCAAGAAGTTGGGTATGGAAACCATCAATTTGATTAATGAACGTATCATTCAACTCAGAGCTAAGTTTGAAAGCGAGAATAATGATCCCCCCTCACCCCCTACTACCGGCACCGCACCTTTAGCGGATGCGAATGGAGGAGATGTGTCAGGGGAAGTCCAAGCCTCTTCGGATGTAGATACTTCAGGAGCTGAAGTTCAAGAAGCGATTGTTCATAAGGGTAGTGTAATTTTTGATGCGACAGCTTGTCCGCAAGACATAGCTTTTCCCACGGATTTGGATTTGCTTTCGGATGCCCGTGAAAAGTCGGAAGAATTGATCGACAAACTGTACACGGAGGCGCTTCATGGCGTAAAGCCCCGTACTTACCGCAAGATTGCCCGGAAAGAATATCTGAAGACAGCACAAAAACGTAAGAAGACAAAGGAAGAAGTACGGCTTGCGATAGGCAAGCAACTAAGGTATCTTTCACGCAATCTGCGTACCATAGACAAGCTTTTGGATAGTTATGCTGTGATTCCGCTTAGTAGGAAAGATTTGAAGTATTATTATGTGATTCAAACATTGTATGCTCAACAGCAAGAGATGTATCGGACCCGTACTCACAGGATTGATGACCGAATAGTGAGCATTCACCAGCCTCATGTCCGCCCCATCGTACGTGGAAAGGCAAAAGCGGAGGTTGAGTTTGGGTCGAAGATACACCTGTCTTTAATAGACGGTTACTCTTTTTTAGATGAACTTTCATGGGACGCGTTTAATGAAGGCAGTCACATGGAACAGTATGTGGAATCGTATCGTCGTCGGTTCGGTTTTTACCCTAAACAAGTTCTTGCCGATAAGATATACTGTACACGGGAGAACAGGAAAATGCTCAAAGACAAAGGCATCAAATTGGTAGCCAAGCCACTTGGTCGGCCTTCGGCAGTGCCAATTCACGTAAGTCCGGGCGAAAGGAATCCTATAGAAGGCAAGTTTGGTCAAGCAAAGACGGCGTACGGTTTAGACCGTATTCGGGCGCGGCTGAAAGACACTTCCGAATCTTGGATTGCCGGCATCATTTTGGTGCTTAACTTAGTCAAGTTGGCTGGGGCGGAAGCCCTATGCACTATACGAAGCATGTGTAACTATTTATTATTTGGCTATTGGGTAGTTGCAATGGAAGTGAGTTTTTACCACCACGGTCATACCCAAATCAAAAAATGGACAAAATCGTGAGGGGTGAGTTTTTCAGCAGACCCTATTTACTTAGCTGATTGCGGCATAGATTTCCGATATCTAATGGGGACTCTTGTCGAATCGCCCCCCGATAATGCTTGTGGTTCGCTCGGTAGGTACGGTACTACGATGGGGAATGATCTTCTTAAAGGACCTGGTTCGCCTGCAACGGTAGGGGCCGATCTTACATCGTCTGCTGGCACTGTCCGTTGCGTCAGGTATAATAAGTAAGACTACAATCCCCAATCCGAGCATAGATTTACTATAAGGACATAATTCTGTTCATGGTCCTCTGTTTTGTTTGTATGTCGGCCCACCGAAGAAGTGATTTCTTTGGTGGGCCTTTTTCTATTTCACGCTACATGATTCTGTGTATAGTGGAATATAGATGGGTAGGCAGGGGGGCGTCTGCTTCCATCCTTATGGGTGTGTTTCAGCTCTTCCCCCTACGTGTTTTTTGCGTTTCTATTCTCACTACTCTCATTATCGCCCGTTACGCATTGGGAATCAACACATTAAGACCATGATATTAGCCATGATATTAGCATGATATTAGCATGATATTAGGAGCTTGTCTCGTGGTTCTAAAAGAGGATGCACTTCTAAAGGAGCTGACACTTCTTAGAACTGGAAGTAGATGAAGGGTTGTATCTCCGAACTCTTCATCTGGATGACGGCGTAGATAAGCCCCACCAGCAGGAGTGCCTTGCCGAGGAACGGGAGGCGGATGACACCCCGACAGACGGCATTCTCCCACCGTGCGGGGGCGAAGTGGAGCAGGAAGCCGAGCAGCATCAACGCCAAGACTTCCCAATACCCTTCGGCCCACTGCGGGAAAAGCTGCGGATGGAAGGCGGTGAAGATTTGCCGCAACATGCTGAGAGCGCTGCCGAAGTCGGCATTGCGGAAAAAAATCCAGCAGAAGCAGACGAAGTGGAACGTAACGACCACGCCCACCACCCTACGCCAGCCTTGCGGACGGTAGCCCTTGGGACGATGGGTGAGAGTCATCCACATCTTGTGCATCGCCAAAGCCACGCCGTGCAGCAACCCCCAAAGGACAAAGTTCCACGAAGCCCCGTGCCACAACCCACCCAGGAACATGGTGAAGATGAGGTTGATGTACTGGCGGATTTTCCCTTTCCGGTTGCCCCCCAAGGAGATATAAAGGTAGTCCTTCAGCCAGCTGGAGAGCGAGATGTGCCAGCGCCGCCAGAACTCGGTGACGGAGGCCGACTTATAGGGCGAGTCGAAGTTGATGTTGAAATGGAAGCCCAGCAGCAGGGCGATACCGATGGCCATGTCGCTATAGCCCGAGAAGTCGCAATAGATTTGCAGGGCGTAGCCATACACACCCATGAGGTTCTCCACACCGGAGTAGAGGGTGGGCGCGTCGAAGATGCGCTCTACGAAGTTGACACTGATATAGTCGGATATGATGGCTTTCTTGAAGAGGCCGGAGACGATGAGGAAGATGCCCCGCCCGAACATCTCGGACGAGACGAAGAGTGGACGGCGGATTTGCGGGATGAAGTCGCGCGCCCGCACGATAGGTCCCGCCACCAGCTGGGGGAAGAAGGAGACGTAGAAGGCATAGTCGAGCAGGCGGGTGAGCGGCGTGATCTGCCTACGGTAGATGTCGATGGTGTAGCTCAGCGACTGGAAGGTGAAGAAGGAGATGCCCACCGGCAGGAAGATGTCCAGCGCCGTGAAGGTGCCTCCCGTAAGCGAGGCGATGATGCTGCCGAAGAAGTTGGTGTACTTGAAGTAGGAGAGCAGGCCGAGATTGACACAGAGGCTGGCGGCGACGAGCAACTTGCGCCGCCAGCGCGTCTGGGTGCGCCCCAGCATCCGGCCGATACAGTAGTCGCTCACGGTGACCACGGCCAGCAGGAAGAAGTAAGTGCCGCTGCTCTTATAATAGAAGTAATAGGAGAAGAGGGTGACGAAGAGGATGCGGGCCGTGTCGCGGCGGCGCAGCAGCAGGTACACCACCAGGAAGGCGGCGAAGAGCCAGAGGAAGATGCCGCTGCTGAAGATCATCGGCGCGGTGGGGTCGTAGGCGAAGATGTCGCGCAGGCGGCTCGGGTCTATGTCATTGAAGAGTGGACACATAGTCATTGTAGGCTTTAATGAGGGCTTCGTAGAGCAGGTCGCCTTGCAGCACATAGCCTTCGGCAAAGAAGTGGACGTGGTCGGGGCGCATCAGTCGGGCGTTGGTCCAGTTGGCACAGGCACGCCGGCTGCCACCCGCCACGTCGAACAGGTCCCACACGGCCAGCTGGTGGTCGGCGGCATAGCGGCGGATAGCGATGGCGGCAGTGGGCACCCGGGGGTTGATGGTATAGGTGCGCACCCCGCGTCGGCGGCGGCCACGGTCGTACGAGCCGGGCGGGGTGGTAAGGAGTATAGGCACGCCGGGCAGGGCCTCACGCAGGAGCGTCACCAGCTCGTCCATCTGCCGGTAGTGGGCCGCGGCGTCGTAGCGACGGTTGTAGCTCTCGTTGGTGCCGAAGGAGAGGATGAGCAACTCGGGCTTCAGCTCCGCTATCTGCCGGATGCGCTCGGGGTGGGTGAAGGTGAGGCAGGTGGCGCCGTTCACCCCCATGTCGGTATAGTTCACCTCGCCAAAGGTCTGTACAAGCCGGGTACCTACCTGCCTCGGATAGATGTGCCCGCGCACATGGCTGTCGCCAATGTGGACGATGCGCACGGTGTCCGACGAGAAGTGCGCCCGCACCCGCCGCAGGCGTTCCAGCACGGGTTGCAGCACGCCATCAGGGTCTACGATACGGTTGTCGCCCGTATCGCGAAAGGCGAGCGGGAAGAAGACTTCGACAGGTATCGTATCATTGGCATGGGTGATGGGGGGCATATCCGGCAGCGGGAGGGTAGCCTGCAACGGCTGTGGGAGCGGGGGGAGGGCGTCTTGCGCCGAAGCCCTTCCGCACAAAAGGAAGAGGAGGAAGAGGGTAAGGAGTACGAGGCGGCCGGTGTTACTCTTCTTCATACGCACGCCTCCTGTCGTATTGTTCCTTTCCGTACATCATCGTGTCGAACAGCAGGCCTGCCAAACGCTTGCCCCCGCGGAAGTTGATGTGTGTATAGTCGTAGTTGGCCATCTGCGGCTTGGCGTGTACCAGCTTGGACATGCTTTCTTCGCCCCCCATGGCATCGAACATGTTCCAAAAGGCGATGCCACTCTGGGCGGCGATGGCCTGCTGGTAGCGGATGAGGTTCTTCACACCGGGCATGGTATGGAAGTCGCCCTCGTCGGTCTTGTAGTCGCGGTCGCCCACGCCGACGAGCAGGAAGCCGGCTTGCGGGAAGTTCTCCTGCAGGTGTGCGACGACCGCCTCCATGCCCTGCCGGTAGCCGTTGTAGTCGCGTCCTCGTTCGGTAGCCACGTTAAGGCCAAACACGAGGACAATGAGGTCGTAGGGTCGTTGGCGGTTGAAGCTCCGCAGGAATCGTGAGGGGATGTTGCGCAGTGTCAGCCCCGAGCTGCCCCGCAACGAGAAGTTGTCGACAGCGATGCCTCGCCGCCCGTCCATGGTCACACCATAGAAGAGGGTGGAGTCCGCCGCTTGCCGTACCGTCCAGCGGATGGAGCCGATGCGGCCCTCCAGGGTGAGATGTTGCAAGTCGGCCGTAGGGGGTACGACGAAGGGCTGCTCCTCGCCCCCATTCACCCGCGCTGTAAGGGAAAGCGTATCCCGGCTGGCGAAGAAGAGGGTGACCCGCTGACAGGTGTCGAGCCGCGAAGCATACCGGGACTGCCCGCGCCACTCGGCGTAGGCTCCCCCACGAGGCACGAAGTAATGGCTCGAGATGCCCTGCTTCTTCCGGTCGAAGCGGGCGCTATCGGTAGCGGCATGGCTCTCCCACCCGCCAAAGGTATGGCGCACGGTAGGGCGGTAGCCGCTGGTTTGCGAAGTCATGTCGACATACCCCACGCCGCAACCTCCGTAGCGCTGCTGGAGCATCTCGCGCAGGTCGGCGGTGAAGATGTCGCCTTCGATAAAGGAGTCGCCGAAGACGGCCACACGCACCAAGTCGTCGGCAGAAGCAGGATCGTCGAGGCGGCCGAGCGCCTCATAGAAAGGGAGCATCCCCCGGTGGGTAGAGTCGCCGTAGTCTTCGATACAGGTCAGCCCCGTGCGGCAGGTATCGACAAAGGCCGGCTTCACGATGGGCGGCAAGGCGACAGAGTCCGTGTCGGCCTCGGCCAAGGCTGGCTCGGGAGGACGGATGTCACTCAACAGGTCCACACGCCGCAAGGTGTGCCCGTCGATGGTCAGTGTCGGCAGCCAGTGCATCCCTACGAGGGCAGCGAGAACGACCCACACCAATGCTAAGGAATATATCAGATGATTCTTCAGAACTTTCATACGCTCAAAGACGGTGCAAAAGTAGGTAAAAAGCAGAAAAGGAGGGCCGTATACAGGTAAAAAAGAGAGGCGAAAGTGGTATTAGCGCATCTTTTTAGTGAAAAGAAAGTAAAAAAGAGCGTTTATCTGAATTATTGCTTTATCTTTGCTGTGGATTGAGTTACGAATGATTATCGTAAAGTTCTTCTTTATAATCCCACCAATTAGGAAGTAGTCCTCATCTATAATATCCACCTCATTCCAACTTAGTATTTATTTAATTA
>JAISIX010000236.1 GCA_031261805.1 Mediterranea sp. (in: CFB group bacteria) | reverse complement strand
GTCTTGTCGTACACCAGCCCTTCGAGGATGGCTTTCGACAGGAAGTCGGCATCGGCCACTGCCGCGGCGAAGTCCTGTTTGGTGAACGCCTTGTCCACCACTGTCTTGCCGCCGCAAGTGAGGCGTAGCGTGATGCGGTTGTCTAAGTAGGTGTCGCCCATCTCACTTGCCACGTGCGGCAGACTCTCGTCGGCTGTGCGCACCACCTTGGAGTGGTACTCCTTCCCCTTAAACTGCAGCGTCGTCTCTGCCTTGGAGTCCTGCAACCGGCGTAGGCCGTGTGCGTCGGTGCTGTCCATCGTGGCCATCACCGGAGCCTCCTGGGGTGTACTTCCTTTCTTGCCGCCACAAGCGGTCAGCATTGCCGGCACCAAAGCCGACAGGAATATATATCTAAGCACTTTCATCACTGTATGCAATCCTTGTTTGTGGGCAAGCGAGGTAACTACCCACCGTTAATCACTAATTACTTTCTTATAGTTCTTCAGGCCGGTCTGGAGGAACTCCACGTACTTGTCCACGCTCTTGTCGTAGGCATACGAGGTGTTGAGCGGCTCGCCTTGGTTGTCGAGCAGCACGTAGAAAGGTTGCGCGTTGGCACCAAACTTCACGCGTTGCAGGTAAGCCCACTTGGCGCCTTGGGTACGGAGGGTGCGGCTCTTGCCGTTCTCTTCTACCGTCAGGGGTTTGTCCAGCGGTGTCTTGTCGTCGACGTAGAGGGTGATGAGCACGTAGTCGTTGTTGATGGGGGCGCTCACTCGCGGGTCGGTCCATACGTCGGCCTCCATCTTGCGGCAGTTCACGCAGCCGTATCCGGTGAAGTCGAGCATGACGGGCTTCTTGTTCAGGCGGGCGTACTCCATGCCGGCTTCGTAGTCGTAGAACTTGGCATGTACCTCGTTGGTGCTGAGGTTGAAGTCCTGCGTCGTCATGGGTGGGGCAAAGGCGCTGACAGCTTTCAGCGGGGCGCCCCACAGGCCGGGTATCATGTAGACGGCAAAAGCCAGCGAGATGAGTGCCAGGAAGAAGCGGGTGACGCCTACCTTCGTCTCATCGTCGTCGTGCTTGAACTTCAGCTTGCCCAGCAGGTAGATGCCCAGGAGGCCGAAGATGACAATCCACAGGGCGAGGAAGGTCTCGCGGTCCAGCAGGTGCCAGTGGTAGGCCATGTCGGCCACCGACAGGAACTTCAGGGCGAAGGCCAGCTCGAGGAAGCCCAGCGTGACCTTGATGACGTTCATCCAGCCACCCGACTTGGGCATCGACTTGAGCCACGTGGGGAAGAGGGCGAAGATGGTGAAGGGCAAAGCCAAGGCGATGGCGAAGCCCAACATGCCGATGGCGGGGGCTACCATGCTACCCGTGGTGGAGACCTCTACGAGCAGGAAGCCGATGATGGGGCCTGTGCAGGAGAAGGAAACCAGCGAGAGGGTGAAAGCCATGAGGAAGATGCTCAGCAGTCCGGTGGTCGACTCGGCCTTGCTGTCTACGGCATTGCTCCACTTCGAGGGTAGCGTCAGCTCGAACGCTCCGAAGAAGGAGGCGGCGAAGACTACCAA
Organism: Mediterranea sp. (in: CFB group bacteria); assembly: GCA_031261805.1. GTDB lineage: Bacteria > Bacteroidota > Bacteroidia > Bacteroidales > Bacteroidaceae > Bacteroides. Next base: position 3,786 of record JAISIX010000236.1, on the reverse strand, counting down.
CATGAGGAAGAAGAGGATGTTGAAGATGGAGTTGGTGGAGAGTGAGTTGAGGGCGTCGGCGCCGAAGACGGCGGTGATGATGAGTCCCAGCGCTACGTAGATAACTACGATGGAGGCACCATAAGTCCATGCGTCGCGTATTCCTTTCTTCTTGTCTTTGCTGCGTTTCAGGAAGAAGCTCACCGTCATGGGGATGATGGGCCATACGCAGGGGGTGAACAGGGCTATCAGCCCACCGCCGAAGCCTACGATGAAGATGTACCACCACGAGGCGTCAGCGTTGGTGTGGTGCTCGCCCAAGGCTTCCATCTCTTTGATGACGGGACGCCAAAGGTCGCCGGCGGCTACTGCGGGGGTGGGGCTGACGGCTGTCGCTGCACTGTCGGTAGTGGCCGCGGTGGCGGGGCTGTCTGTTGTGGCAGCGGCTTCCGTGGCGGGAGCAGCCTGCGTAGCGTCGGGCTTAGCGGCCTCTTCCTTCTTGGCGGGTGTGGCGGCTTTCGCTTTCGACTCGCCCGTGAAGGTGAAGGTGACCTCGGTGGGGGGCAGGCAGTTCTCGTCGTTGCAGGCTCCATACTCCAGGTAGCCACTGATGGAATAGGTTCCGCCGGTGAGCTTCACTTTCTGCGAGAAGCGGGCGGTGTGTTCGAAGTAGCGCACTTGCATCTCGAACATCTTGTCGAAGACGGAAGTCTCTTTGCCTATGGGCTTCAGCTTGCCGTCCAGCTCTATGCCGCCCGACTTCTTGTCTACCGTCAACGTGGCGGACGTGGGGCCTCCGTCGCCCAAGTCGGTGGAGTAGACGTGCCATCCTTTGTCGATGGTGCCCGTGAAGACAATCTCTGCTTCTGTATCGGAGAGGGTTTTAAACTCGGTTGAGAATTTGACAGGGTCTTGGATCTGCGCTTGGACCGCGGCCGCGAGGACCAAGCCCAGCAGCAGGGAGAAATACTTTTTCATAAGATGTATTAGTGGGGGTTTATAATTGATAATCTACACAGGCGCGGTTCTCTTTCGCGTCGGCCAGAATCTTGCCGGCGGCCACGTGGTCGGGGTGCGTGGAGTAGAACTTCACGTCTTCCAACGTGTCAAATTCACTATAAAGGGCTATATTCCAGCTCTCGCCGGGGTTGATGTTCAAGCCGACTTCTATTTTGCGGATAGCAGGAATCTTGGCCGGAAGTGCTTCGATAGCGGCCTTGAACTGAAGTCCAAGGGCTTGCTTCTCGGCATCGGGAATACTCTCTTTCAACTTAAATAATACAATGTGCTTAACCATTACGTTGCTTCTTTAATGAATTGTTTCTATATTTGCACTGCAAATGTATCACATTTCAATGCAATATCATCCTATCACCCCCAAATAACACCAAAAAAGATGTTAATAATTGGAATAGCAGGCGGTACAGGCTCCGGAAAGACTACCGTCGTGCGCAAAATTATCGAAAGCCTCCCCGCGGGGGAGGTAGTGTTGCTGCCGCAAGATTCGTACTACAAAGACAGCAGCCACGTGCCAGTGGAAGAACGACAGAACATCAACTTCGACCACCCCGACGCCTTTGAGTGGAGCCTTCTCTCCAAACATGTCATGATGCTGAAAGAGGGCAAGAGCATCGAACAACCCACCTATTCGTATCTCACCTGTACCCGCCAGCCCGAGACCATCCACATTGAGCCGCGCGAGGTGGTTATCATCGAGGGTATCTTGGCGCTGTGCGACAAGAAGCTACGCAACATGATGGACCTCAAGGTCTTTGTAGATGCCGACCCCGACGAACGCCTGATACGCGTCATCCAGCGCGACGTGATAGAGCGCGGACGAACGGCCCAAGCGGTGATGGAGCGCTACACACGGGTGCTGAAGCCCATGCACCTACAGTTCATCGAACCCTGCAAACGCTACGCCGACCTCATTGTGCCCGAAGGGGGCAGCAACCAAGTGGCTATCGACATCCTCACCATGTACATCAAGAAACACTTGAAAGACTGATGGCAAAAAGACCTTAAAGCCTATGAAGACATTTCTACGACTACCTCTCGCCTTCCTCGCCCTGCTGTGCTGCCTCTTGGGCTGCCGGGGTGGGAGAGGGGGAGCATCCGAAGGGGCATCCCTACACGACTTGACGCAAATAAAAGATAGCGGTGAGCTGGTGGTGCTGACGCTCTACGGCTCGACCTCCTACTTCAACTACCGAGGCCAGGAGATGGGCTTTCAGTATGAGTTGGCACAGCAGTTTGCCTCCAGCCTCGGCCTGAAGTTGCGGGTGAAGGTCGCGGCCAACGTGCCCGAGCTGATGACGAAGCTACAGGCCGAGGAAGGCGACCTTATTGCCTACCCCCTGCCTGTCACCAAGGAGCGGAAAGATAGCCTGCGCTACTGTGGTGAGGAGTTTATCACCCACCAGGTCATCGTGCAGCGTCAGCTGGGCAAGAAGACGCTGACCGACGTGACACAGTTGGTAGGCAAAGAGGTGTACGTCAAGCCGGGAAAGCACTATACCCGCTTGGTGAATCTGAATAATGAACTGGGTGGGGGCATCCTGATTCGAGAGGTGACGAGCGACAGCGTGAGCACCGAAGACCTCATCGCCGAGGTGGCGGCTGGGCGGATAGCTTATGTGGTGGCCGACAACGACGTGGCGAAGCTCAATACCACCTACTACCCCGGACTGAATATCCGATTGGCCATCAGCTTCGACCAACGCTCCTCGTGGGCCGTACGCAAGGAATGCGTCGAGCTGGCCGATACCGTAAACCACTGGCAACGGGAGAACAAGGCCTCGCCTACCTTTACCGCCAGCGTGAAGCGCTACTTCGAGTTCAGCAAGATACTGCCCCATTCGCCCATCCTCTCGCTGCGCGAGGGAAAGATCTCACATTACGACCCCCTCTTTAAGAAGTATGCTAAGGAGATCGGGTGGGACTGGCGCCTTCTGGCTTCGCTGGCTTATACGGAGTCGCACTTCGATACTACGCTCGTGTCGTGGGCCGGTGCCCGTGGCCTGATGCAGCTGATGCCGAGCACGGCGCGCGCCATGGGCATGCCACCCGGCAAGGAGCAGAATGCGGAAGAGAGCGTGAAGGCCGCCTGCAAGTACATCGAGGCTGCCAACCGTAGTTTCCGCATGGTGACCGACGAGAGGGAGCGCATCCGCTTCGTCCTCGCCGCCTACAACGCAGGCACCGGACATATATACGATGCCATGGCGCTGGCCGAGAAATATGGCAAGGACAAGCTGGTGTGGGAGGACAACGTGGAGAAATACATCCTCCTCAAGAGTAACGAAGAGTACTACAACGACCCCGTCTGCCGTAACGGTTATTTCCGTGGCGTGGAGACCTACAACTTCGTGCGCGAAATCATGACACGCTACGACATCTACCGGAAGAAGATAGCCGGCTGACCGCCTTTTTTGTCAGAATAAGTTAGGCCGATTCTTCCGTGCCTCTTCCAGCGCTACGGTCTCTCGCTTCTGCGTCCCGCTCTTGGTGCGCAGGGCGGCATACTCCTCGCTGATGGAACGTGCCAGCTCCTCCCGTGCTGTGGGGTTGAGCAGGCGTGAGGCTACCCCGGCGTTCTGCGAGGCGTCCTTGAGGTGTACCACGGGGGCGTGGTACACGGGGGCAATCTTCAGTGCCGTGTGCATCTTTGAGGTGGTAGCTCCGCCTATCAGTAGGGGGAGGTCCAATCCGGCCTTCTCCATCTCGGCGGCCACGTGGGCCATCTCCTCCAGCGAGGGGGTGATAAGTCCGCTCAGGCCGATGATGTCGACCTTCTCTTCGATGGCA
>JAISIX010000233.1 GCA_031261805.1 Mediterranea sp. (in: CFB group bacteria) | reverse complement strand
GGACAACAATAACTTCCAGCACCTGCCCGTCTTCGAGCGGTTCGAGAGCGATGGTGTGTTCGAGCCCTTGGTAGAGAGCTACTTCAAGAATTACCTCGGTCAGGTCCCCGCGCAAGTGTTCGACAAGATGAACGAGAATTTCATCCGTTGCTCCTTCTTCGAACTCTGCTATCGTTATTTGGGCGGCTTCTACACCTTCGCCGTGGAGCAGAACCTTCCTTCAGGTCGGGCCGACTTCGTGATGACGGGCACGCCCGGCACGGAGCACCACAACGACTGTCGGGTGGTGGAGTTCAAGTACTTCAAGGCAGGCGAGGCCCGCACCATAGAAAGCCTTACGGCAGCTAGGGAAGAGGACGTGGCGCAAGTAAAGAGTTACGCCGAGGACCTCAAGCACCAGTTCCCGGCCTACCGGACACGCACCTATGTGGTGTATATCGCCGCGGGGAAAGCGTATAAGGTTTGGGAGGTATAGGCTCCGCCTGACAACCTCCGGTAGAGGACAAAGAGGGCTTGCGGTGAAATAAACCCCGTGTTAGTTTCCATTTTCCCATTTTTGCTTTAACTTTGCCGCCCAAAGACAGAAATAGCGTTGAACCTAATAATCGATATAGGAAATACGGCGGCGAAAGTGGCGGTCTTCGAAGGTACTGAGATGCAGGAAGTACGAACGGAGAATAACCAAGCATTGGAATGCTTGCCGGAGCTTTGTGCCCGATACCCGCTGGAACGGGGCATCGTGGCTACTGTGGTGGACTTGGGCGAGCCGTTGTTGGCCACCCTGAAGGCTTTGCCTTTCCCCCTGTTATGGCTCTCGGGACAGACACCGCTACCCATCACCAACCTCTACGAGACACCCGAGACGCTGGGCATGGACAGGCTGGCGGCTGTAGTGGGAGCCAACGCTCACGCACCGGGGCGCGACATCCTCGTGATTGATGCCGGCACGTGTGTCACCTACGAATTTATCGATGCCGAAGGCCGGTACCATGGCGGCAACATATCGCCTGGTATGCAGATGCGTTTCAAAGCGCTGCACCAGTTTACGGCACGCCTGCCACTGGTAGAACCCGAAGGACGACAACTGTCCATGGGGCGCGACACCGATACGGCGATTCGTGCCGGTGTGCTGAAAGGAATGGAGTATGAAATAGCGGGCTATATAATGTCCATGAAACATAAATATCCTCAACTTTTGGCTTTTTTAACGGGCGGGGATGGATTTTCTTTTGATAGCAGCGTAAAAAGTATCATCTTTGCAGACAGATTTTTAGTCTTGAAAGGGTTAAACCGAATTTTAAACTATAATAATGGTAGGATTTAAACACACAATTTGCGCGGTCACGCTCATCTTGGCTACTGGAATGGCAATTGCCCAAAATAATACAAACTCTCCCTATTCACGGTATGGCTTTGGCGACCTGCCGGATGCGAGCTTCGGCAATAGCAAAGCGATGGGAGGGATTGCCTACGGACTTCGTGACGGTATGCAGATTAACGCAATGAATCCTGCCTCGTATTCGGCAATTGATTCGTTGACCTTTCTGATGTCGGGTGGCGTCACCCTGCAGAATGCCAATATCAACGGCGGCGGGGTGAGGAAGAATGCCAAAAACTCAAGCTTTGACTACTTGGCCATGCAGTTCAGGCTGACGCCGTGGATGGCCATGACCGTCGGGGTGCTGCCCGCGTCGTACGTGGGCTACTCGGTGAGCGATGTGCAGACGCAGACACTGGAAGACAACACAGTGAGTTTCGGACGCCAATATGCCGGCGACGGAGGACTGCACGAGGTGTTCGGCGGCTTGGGAGCCAAGGTGTTCAAGGGACTATCGGTGGGAATGAACTTCGGTTACTACTGGGGTGACATCACTCGCTCGAAAACCATTACCCCTTCGTCGACAGGAGCCAACTCCTTCGCCGAAACCGCAGTGACGAGCATTACGGATTATAAGCTGGACTTCGGTCTGCAATATACCCAGAAGCTGGGCAAGAAACGTTTGCTGACGGTTGGGGCGGTGTACTCGCCACAGCACGACCTGAGCAATAAATACTCGGTGACGAGGCAAACTTACTCGGCATCAAGTAGCGGAGGTGTCGCGATATCCAGTTCGTCGACCTATACGCCCGACGCCACATTCACGTTGCCCCACTCGTTTGGTGTGGGCTTTACGTACAAGTACGACAACCGCTTGACGATAGGGGCCGACTACAGCCTCCAGCGTTGGTCCAAGGCACAGCCGCGAATCAACTCGACGGAGGAAGGGAAAGAGGCGCTTGATGAGGACTTCGCCGAGACATACTCCTACAAGGACCGCTCGAAGGTAGCGGTGGGAGCGGAATACATCCCCGACCTGATGGGGCGTTCGTTCTTCTCGCACGTGAAGTACAGGGCGGGCGCTTACTATAGCACTCCCTATTATGCCATCAACGGCAAGAGAGCTTCGCGCGAATGGGGTGTGACAGCCGGTTTCGGACTGCCTATACCGCGCGCGCGTTCTATTATAAACATCTCCGGGCAGTTTGCACGCGTGAAGGGCTTGGAAACGAACATGCTGAACCAAAACATCTTCCGCTTGAGCATCGGCATCACGTTCAACGAACGCTGGTTCTTCAAGCGCAGGGTGGAGTAAGATAGAGGGAATGCGAGAGAATAAATAATCGAGATATAATAACAACTAAAATTGAGATAGGATGAAAATTAAGACGCTTGTGGCTCTGTTGATCCTCTCGGCAGGGACAACGACTGTGGTAGCACAGGACGCAAATGATTGTAATTCGAACAGTAGTATCTCGCACGAGGCCGTGCGGGCAGGGAACTTCAAGGACGCTTACCTTCCCTGGAAGGCAGTAAGAGACAAATGTCCTACACTTCGTTTCTACACCTTCACGGATGGATACAAGTTGCTGAAGGGATTGATGACCCAAATCAAGGATAAGAACAATCCTGACTACCAAAAGTACTTCAACGATTTGATGGAGACGCATGACCTGCGCATCAAGAATACGCCTGCTTTCTTGGCCAATGGCGTCAAGGTCTCTTCGGCTGAAGAGGCACTGGGCATCAAGGCTGTGGACTACATCGCCTTCGCCCCCAAGATGGACGTGAACCAAGCGTACCAATGGTTGAGCCAGTCGGTGAACGCCGTGAAAGGCGAGTCGGCTGCCGCTACCCTTTTCTACTTCTTGCAGATTTCGTTGGACAAGCTCAAAGCTGACCCCTCGCATAAGGAGCAATTCATTCAAGACTACCTCAATGCTTCGGACTATGCCGACCAAGCTATCGCCGCCGCCCCCACTGATGCCAAGAAGGCACCGTATGTGACGGCCAAGGACAACTTGGTAGCCCTGTTCGTAAATAGCGGAACGGCCGACTGTGAGTCGCTGCAAGCCATCTACGCTCCCAAGGTAGAGGCCAACAAGACTGACTTAGAGTACTTGGAGAAGGTTATCGCCATCATGAAGATGATGAAGTGCACCGACAGCGATGCTTATCAACAGGCTTCCCTGTATGTGTACCGGATTAAGCCCACGGCCGACGCTGCCTTGGGTGTAGCCTACCAATCGTACAAGAAGGGCGACTACGATGCTGCCGTGAAATACTTCGATGAAGCCATCCAGCTGGAACCTGACAAGGACAAGCAAGGCGAGGCCGCTTACGCTGCTGCCGCCACCCTGGCACAAGCCAAGAAGTACTCGCAAGCCAAGGCTTACTGCTTGAAGGCCATCAGCCTGAAGGAAAACTATGGCGCACCCTACATCCTCATCGCCAACCTCTATGCCAGCAGCCCCAACTGGAGCGACGAGCCGGCACTGAACAAGTGCACCTTCTTCGCTGTGATAGACAAGCTGCAACGTGCCAAGGCGGTAGACCCCAGCGTAGCCGAAGAAGCCAACAGGCTGATAGGTACCTACTCGAACTATACCCCGAAGCCCAAAGACCTCTTTATGCTGGGCTACAAAACGGGCGACACCGTCAAGATTGGCGGTTGGATAGGAGAGACCATAACGATTCGATAATCCGCTATGTGTCGTAGCCGACTCTGTGGTTTGCATCCCAACATGAGCATAACAATTGTCCTCGTGACGATTGTTATGCTCCTTTTGTTTCCCTCGTGCGGGGGAAAGAAGCAACCCGTGGGCGAAGCCATCACCGAGCGCGACTCCATGCCGGTGATGAAGACACTGGGTGTGACGACCCTCATCTCCGACTCGGGCGTGATACGCTACCGTATCAACACGGAGGAGTGGGAGGTGTTCGACCGTAAGAAACCCTCGTACTGGGCCTTTGAGAAAGGGGTGTACCTGGAGCAGTTCGACTCCGTGTTCCACGTGCAGGCCAGCATCAAGGCCGATACGGCCTACTACTTCGACAAGACGCGCTTGTGGGAGCTGCGGGGCGACGTGGACATACAGAACCGGAAGGGTGAACGCTTCAATACCGAGTTGCTCTACTGGGACGAAGCCAAGCAGACGGTCTACTCCGACCGCTTCGTTCGCATCCAGCAGCCCGACCGCATCATCACCGGCTACGGTTTCGACTCCGACCAACAGATGACGAAGTACGTCATCCGCAACATAGCCGGCATTTTCGACGTGGATGAAAACGGAAACGTACAACCCGAACCCGGCACGGCGACATTGCCAGCCGACTCGCTGAAGAAAGATACTGTGAAATAGACTATGGATATATATATATTTCTAATCATTACGATGGCTTTCTCCGCCTTCTTCTCGGGCATGGAGATTGCGTTTGTGTCGGTGGACAAGCTGCGCTTCGAAGTGGGGCGTAGCGGGGGCATTACGTCCCGCATCCTCTCCCTTTTCTTCCGCCATCCCAATGAGTATATCTCTACTATGCTGGTGGGCAACAACGTGGCGCTGGTCATCTACGGTATCCTCATGGCGCAGATTATCGGTGATAACCTGCTGGCCGGACTTATCGACAACCACTTCCTGATGGTGCTGGCCGAGACCATCATCTCTACGCTCATTATCCTCGTCACGGGCGAGTTCCTGCCCAAAGCTCTCTTTAAAATCAACCCCAACCGGATGCTCAACCTGGGGGCACTACCCATCTATGTGTGCTACGTGGTGCTCTATCCTATCTCTTGGTTCACGTCGACGGTGGGTTGCCTCCTCCTGCGGCTGCTGGGCATGAAGGTTAACAAAGAGGTGTCGGCCAACGCGTTTGGGAAAGTGGACCTCGACTACTTCGTGCAGACGGGGATTGACAACGCCGAGAATGAGGAAGAACTGGATACAGAGGTAAAGATATTCCAAAATGCGCTGGACTTCTCGAGCATCAAGATACGCGACTGCATCGTGCCCCGTACGGAAATTGTGGCGGTGGACCTCACGGCCAGCATCGACGAGCTGAAGAATCGTTTCATCGAGTCGGGCATCTCCAAGATAATCGTGTACGATGGTAACATCGACAATATCGTGGGGTATATACACTCCTCGGAGATGTTCAGGGCACCCAAAAACTGGCACGATAACGTGAAGACTGTACCCATCGTGCCCGAGACCATGGCGGCCAACAAGCTGATGAAGCTCTTCATGCAGCAGAAAAAAACCATCGCGGTGGTGGTGGACGAGTTTGGAGGCACATCGGGCATCGTCTCGCTGGAAGACTTGGTAGAAGAGATTTTCGGCGACATTGAGGATGAACATGACAACACCTCCTATATAGGCAAGAAGCTGGCCGAGGGCGAGTATATCCTCTCGGGCCGCCTTGAGATAGAGAAGGTGAACGAGATGTTCGACTTGGAACTGCCCGAGAGCGACGACTATCTCACCGTGGGCGGATTGATTCTGCACGAGTACCAAAGCTTTCCCAAACTGCACGAGGTCATCCAAATAGGACTCTACCAGTTCAAGATAATCAAGGTGACGGCTACAAAAATAGAGCTGGTACGCCTGAAAGTGCTGGAATAATGGCAGCTGGAACGAAAAAAATAAGCATGAAGTATAGGCGTACGTGCATTTTTTGTATCTTCGTGCGCTAAAATGCTGATAGAAAGAAATAATAGTTAAACAATAAATCGTATTTACTAAAATGGCAACATTACAAAAGATCAGGTCGAAAGGACCTCTATTGGTGATTGTTATCGGCTTGGCGCTCTTCGCCTTTATAGCAGGCGACGCGTGGAAGGTGATGCAACCACACCAGTCGCGCGACGTAGGTGAAGTGAACGGCGAAGCGCTCTCCGCACAAGATTTTCAGAACCTGGTGGACGACTACACCGAGGTGGTGAAGATGATGCAGGGCGTAAGCTCCTTGAGCGACGAACAAAGCAGCCAAGTGCGCGACCAAGTTTGGCGTACCTACGTGAACAACAAACTGGTGGAGAAAGAGGCTAAGACGTTGGGCCTGACCGTGACTGATGCCGAAATACAAGACATCCTCAATAAGGGTGCACATCCGCTGTTGCAGCAGACGCCCTTCCGCAACCCGCAGACGGGACGGTTCGACAAAGACATGCTGAATAAGTTCTTGGTGGAATACGCCAAGATGAACCCTGCCCAGATGCCGGCACAGTATGTGGAGCAATATGACAAGATGTATAAGTACTGGCTGTTCGTTCAGTCGACGCTGAAGAGCAGCCGTTTGGCAGAGAAGTACCAAGCGTTGGTAAGCAAGGCCCTCCTCTCCAATCCGGTAGAGGCACAGGACGCTTTCGACGCACGCGTGAACCAATACGACCTGCTGATGGCTGCCATCCCCTACTCAGCCGTGCCCGACTCTACCGTCACGGTGAAGGAATCGGACCTTAAAAGCCTGTACGAGAAGAAGAAAGAACAGTTCAAGCAATATCAAGAGACCCGCAATATCAAGTACATCGACGTGCAAGTGACTGCCAGTCCCGAAGATAAAGCCGCCATCCAGAAAGAGGTGGACGAGTCGACAGAGCAATTGCGCAATACCACGTCGGACTATACAGCCTTCGTACGCTCCAGTGGTTCGGAGACTCCGTATACCGACTTGTTCTACAACAAGGCAGCGTTGCCCTCCGACGTAGCGGCACGCCTTGACTCGGTGAAGAACGTAGGCGAGGTGTATGGACCGTATACCAGCGCGGTGGACAATACCATCAATTCCTTTAAGTTGGTAGCCAAGGCAGAGAAAGCTGACTCCGTACAGTTCCGCCAAATACAGGTGTACAACGCCGACCCCGCCAAGACGAAAGCGACGGCCGACAGCATCTACAACGCCATCAAGGGCGGAGCCGCCTTTGCCGATGTGGCTAAGAAGTATGGACAGACGGGTGACGCCAACTGGCTGACAGCCGCCCAATACGAAGGAACGCAGATAGACGGCGACAACCTGAAATACATCGAAGCCATCAACAACGGCGAGGTGAAACAGTTGTCGAACCTTCCCATCGGACAGGCACAAGTTATCCTTGAGGTGATGGCCAAGAAAGCCATGAAGACAAAGTACAAAGTGGCTGTGGTAAAACGCGCCATCGAATTTAGTAAAGAGACATACAATCGCGCTTATAACGACTTCAGCCAGTTTATCGCCGCCAACCCTTCGGTAGAGAAGATGGTAGCCAATGCCGAGGAGGCCGGCTACAAGCTGCTTGACCGTGCCGACCTGTATAGCTCGGAACATACCATCGGTGGTGTGCGTGGAACCAAGGAGGCCTTGCGCTGGGTGTTCGACAAAGCCAAGGTGGGCGAGATTTCGCCGTTGTATGAGTGTGGCGAAAGCGACCACATGATGGTAGTAGGCCTCACAGGGGTGACACCCGAAGGCTATCGTCCGCTAAAGGCCGTGCAGGGTGAACTGCGTGCCGAGGTGATACGCGACAAGAAAGCCGAGAAAATCATGGCCGACATGAAGGCTGCCAACGCTACCACCCTCGACCAATACAAAGCCATGCCGAATGCCGTGAGCGATACGCTGAAACTGGTGACCTTCTCAGCCCCTGCTTATGTGCCGTCGCTCCATAGCAGCGAACCATTGGCAGGTGCCTACGCATCGATAGCCGAGAAGGGTAAGCTGAGCACACCCCTCAAGGGCAACGCCGGCGTGTTCGTCCTGCAAATGTACGGCGAAGAGAAGCTGAACGAGACGTTCAAGGATAAGGACGAGGAGACGACGCAAGAGAACATGCACGCACGCTTCGCCAGCCGCCTGATGAACGACCTCTACCTGCAGGCCAAGGTGAAGGATGAACGCTACAAGTTCTTCTAAAGAAAGAATAGCATAAAAGGGGGCGGCACGCAGTCGCCTCCCTACTGACTTTTAGGCACGGATTTCACGGACACTACGGTTTTCTATCGCTATATAGGACCGTGGAATCCGTGAAATCCGTGCCTTATTTATGAACTTTTGCACATTCACCGTACGGAATCTACTTTATTTCCTTACATTTGCAGATAAAACGCTGATTAGAATAGAAGAAATGTCCAAATATCCTCTTTTAGGAATGACCCTCGCAGAGCTACAGGCGCTGGCGAAGACGTTGGGAATGCCCAAGTTTGCGGCTACCCAAATCGCCTCTTGGCTCTACGACAAGAAAGTAAGCTCGATAGACGAGATGACCAACCTGTCGCTCAAGCACCGGGAACTGCTCAAGCAAGAGCACGAGGTGGGTTGTGCGGCACCCATCGACGAGATGCGCTCTACCGATGGTACGGTGAAATACCTCTACGGCGTAGGCGAGAACCGCTCCGTCGAGGCCGTCTACATTCCGGATGAGGAAAGAGGTACGCTCTGCGTCTCCTCGCAAGTAGGCTGTAAGATGAACTGCCTCTTCTGCATGACGGGGAAGCAAGGCTTCACGGCCAACCTTACCGCCCACCAAATCATCAACCAAATTCAGTCGCTGCCCGAACGGGAGAAGCTCACCAACGTGGTATTCATGGGTATGGGTGAACCGCTCGACAACCTCGACGAGGTGCTCAAGGCACTCGACATACTGACCTCATCCTATGGGTACGCTTGGAGTCCGAAACGTATCACCGTCTCCACCTCCGGCCTGCGCAAAGGGCTGAAACGCTTCATCGAAGAGAGCGACTGCCACCTGGCCATCAGCCTGCACTCGCCCGTACCTACCCAACGTGCCCAACTCATGCCTGCCGAACGGGGCTACTCCATCACCGAAATAGTGGAACTGCTCAAACAGTACGACTTCAGCAAGCAACGCCGACTCTCCTTCGAGTACATCGTCTTCAAAGGCGTGAACGACTCGGAGACCTACGCCCGTGAGCTACTGAAACTCCTGCGGGGGGTGGAATGTAGGGTGAACCTCATCCGTTTTCACGCCATCCCCGGAGCCAAGCTGGAGGGTGCCGACATGGAGACCATGACGCACCTGCGCGATTACCTCACCAAGCATGGGTTGTTCACCACCATCCGTGCCTCCAGGGGAGAAGACATCTTCGCCGCTTGCGGCATGTTGTCGACGGCCAAGAAAGAGGCGGCCAAGAAAGCGGCAGATAAGGCAGAAGAAGTAGATAAGAACGAAAAAGAACTTATTCAATAACATAAAAGACCGAACATCATCATGAAGAAGAATTTGTCACTTGCAGGCATGACCTTGGTACTCATCGTCCTCCTCGGCTCCTGCGGAATGAAATCGGGAAACACCTCCAGCGGGAGGGCTTACGAGCTATTGGTAGTAGTAGACCACGACTTATGGGAACGTCCTGCCGGACGCGCCTTGCACGACGTGCTCGACTCCGACGTGCCCGGACTGCCGCAGTCCGAACCCGCTTTTAGCATCATGTACACCTCACCGAAGAATTACGACTCGGTGTTGAAGCTGATTCGTAACATCATCATCGTCGACATACAAGACATCTACACCAAGGTGACACTCAAATATGTGCGCAACGAATATGCCTCCCCGCAGATGGTACTTACCATCCAAGCACCCAATGAAGCGGAGTTTATGAAATACGTGACGGACAACAAGCAGGCCATCGTCGGCTTCTTCACCAAGGCGGAGATGAACCGGCAAATCGACCTGCTGAAGGACGAGCACAGCACGATGATCTCGGCTAAGGTCGACAGTATCTTCGGTTGTGACATCTGGCTGCCTGGAGAGCTGGCCAGCTACAAAGTCGGCAAGGATTTCTTCTGGGCATCCAACAATACGGAGCCTGTCAACCTGAACTTCGTGATGTACTCGTACCCTTACCGCGATGAAGATACGTTCACCACCCCCTACTTCATACATAAGCGCGACTCCGTGATGGCAGCCAACATTCCCGGCGAAAGACCGGGGACATATATGTCGACCGATAGTTTGCTGACCGACACCCGCGCCATCACCGTAAACAAGGACTACGCCATGGAGGCGCGCGGATTGTGGAAGATGAAGGGTGACTTCATGGGAGGCCCGTACGTGTCGCATAGCCGGGTGGACCAGAAGAATCAACGGGTTATCACCGTCGAGGTTTTTGTCTACTCGCCCAGCAAGTCGAAGGCTAACAACATCCGCCGGATGGAAGCGTCACTCTATACACTGAAACTTCCCGGAGAACGGCCATTGGAACAAATAGCCATCGATGGGGAAGAGGAGAGTAAGCCGGAGGTAGGAAGTAGCCAAAGTGATAAGTAGTTAAAGTAGTTAAGTAGCTAATACTAAGTAGAAGGAATATGGAAGATCGTAAGATAAAGGTTGGTATCACCCAAGGGGATATCAACGGGGTGGGTTATGAAGTCATCCTCAAGACATTTGCCGACCCAACCATGCTGGAACTGTGCACCCCCATCGTGTATGGCTCTCCCAAGGTGGCCGCCTATCATCGTAAGGCACTGGACTTGCCTACCAACTTCAGCATCGTGCACTCGGCCTCAGAGGCGGGGCACAACCGGCTGAATGTGGTGAACTGTTCGGACGATGAAATCAAGGTGGAGTTTGGAAAACCCGACCCTGAAGGCGGGAAGGCTGCCTTGGCTGCCTTGGAGAAGGCCGTGGAGGAGTATCGGGAAGGACTGATAGACGTTATTGTGACAGCTCCTATCAATAAGCATACCATCCAGTCGGACACCTTTTCGTTTCCCGGACATACGGAGTTCTTTGAGCAACGGCTGGGCAATGGGTATAAGTCACTTATGATATTGATGAAGAACGACCTGCGGGTGGCTTTGGTGACGACGCATATCCCCGTTCGTGAGATTGCCTCTACCATCACTAAGGAGTTGATAGAGGAGAAACTCACCATCTTCCAGCGTAGCCTCAAGCAAGACTTTGCCATCGGCGCACCCCGCATTGCCGTGCTATCACTCAACCCCCATGCGGGCGATGAAGGATTGCTGGGCAGTGAAGAACAGGAAATCATCACCCCCGCCATCACCGAGATGCGGGCCAAAGGCATCCTTTGCTATGGTCCCTATGCAGCCGACGGCTTTATGGGGTCGGGCAACTATGTGCACTTCGACGGCATTCTGGCAATGTATCACGACCAAGGCTTGACACCGTTCAAGACATTGGCTATGGACGACGGCGTGAACTACACTGCCGGCCTGCCTGTGATACGTACCTCGCCAGCTCACGGAACGGCCTACGACTTGGCTGGCAAAGGGGTGGCCAGTGAAGACTCGTTCCGTCAAGCCATCTATGCGGCCATTGATGTGTTCCGCAACCGGCAGCAAGAGAAGGTGGCCCATGCCAACCCGCTCCGCAAGCAGTATTACGAGAAACGGGACGACAGCGATAAGCTGAAACTGGATACGGTAGACGAAGAATAAAAGGAAGAGGGCAAGTGACAAAGGCAGAGATACAGCAAGTGAAGCAACGCTTCGGCATCATAGGTGGTACCGAAACGTTGATGCGGGCCATCGATATAGCTATCCAGGTGGCCCCCACCGACTTGTCTGTGCTCATCACCGGCGAGAGTGGCGTGGGTAAGGAGAGCTTCCCGCAGATTATCCATCAGTACAGTCGGCGGAAGCACGGGCAATATATCGCCGTCAACTGCGGCGCCATCCCCGAAGGGACGATCGACTCGGAACTGTTCGGCCATGAGAAAGGGGCTTTCACCGGAGCTATCGGCGAGCGGAAAGGATATTTCGGCGAGGCCGACGGTGGCACCATCTTCCTCGATGAGGTGGGCGAACTGCCAATGCCTACTCAGGCACGCCTGTTGCGTGTGCTGGAGAGTGGTGAGTTCATCAAGGTGGGGTCGTCGAAGGTGGAGAAGACAGACGTGCGGATTGTCGCGGCTACGAATGTCAACCTCATACAGGCCATCGGCGAAGGACGCTTCCGCGAGGACCTCTATTACCGCTTGAACACCGTGCCCATACAGATTCCTCCTTTGCGCGAGCGGGGCGAGGATGTCTTGCTGCTGTTTCGCAAGTTTGCGGCCGACTTCGCCGAGAAGTACAGGATGCCGGGCATCCAGCTGACCGAAGACGGGAAGAAAGCGTTGCTGGCCTACTCGTGGCCGGGCAACGTGCGACAGCTGAAGAACATCACCGAGCGTATCTCCATCATCGAAACCAAGCGGGAGATTACCGCCGACATCCTGCATGGCTATTTGCCACCACAGGAGGCACCACGCCTGCCGGTGTACGCCGGGTCGGCCAGTCAAAAGAGCTTCGAAAGCGAACGCGAGATACTCTACTCCGTCCTGTTCGACATGCGGCAAGAGGTGGCGGAGCTGAAAAAGATGGTGAATGGCTTGATAGCCGAAAGGGGGCGGAACACGGTCATGCCCGCCGTCATCCACCCCTCGCAGCAAACACCGCTCCGCAACGATGACGACATACAAGATACCGAAGAGTATGTGGAGGAGACACTCTCGCTCGACGAGGTAGAGAAAGAAATCATACGCAAGGCGCTCGACAGGCATCACGGCAAGCGGAAAGACGCGGCCCACGACCTGAACATCTCCGAGCGGACGTTATACCGAAAGATTAAAGAATATGGTTTGGACTAAAAAAGCGGCACGCCTCGCAGCGCTACTGGTTGTACCGGTAGTGGTGATAGCGTGCTCCATCTCTTATAAGTTTAATGGCTCTTCCATCAACTACGACAAGGTGAAGAGCATCTCCATCACCGACTTCCCTATCAAGTCGGACTATGTCTATGCGCCCCTGGCTACCAAGTTCAACGAGGATCTGAAGGACATCTTTATCCGCCAGACACGCTTGAAGGTGCTCAAGCCAAGCCAGAACGCCGACCTGCAGATTGATGGAACCATCACTGGCTACAACCAATACAACCAAGCCGTATCGGCCAGTGGCTATGCTTCGGAGACGAAGCTCACCATCACCGTCTCGGTGAACTTCGTCAACAACACCAACCATGCCGAGGACTTCACCAACAAGCAGTTCTCCGCTTTCCGTACCTACGACTCCAGCCAGCTACTCACAGCCGTGCAGGATGGGCTGATAGCAGAGATGACCAAAGAAATCACCGACCAAATATTCAACGCTACTGTAGCCAACTGGTAATCCATGATAACTACCACCAACCTCCAACAATGGGTGTTGCACCCCGAACTGTTGAGTCGCGAAACCCTGTACGAGCTGCGCAACTTGGTGGCCAGGTATCCCTACTTCCAGTCGCTTAGGTTGTTGTACCTCAAGAACCTATATCTCCTCCACGACATCAACTTCGGGACTGAACTACGCAAAGCCGTGCTTTACGTAGCCGACCGACGCAAGCTCTTCGAACTGTTGGAAGGGGAACTCATTGCCGATCGGGGCAAGCAGGCAGGTGTCTCCGTAGAAAAGGCACCGGCAGACGAGCCATCGGTAGACCGTACCTTGGCGCTGATTGATGCTTTCCTGGCTACTACCCCCGACGACTTTTCTACGCAGACCACGTTGGATTACGCAGTGGACTATACGGCTTACTTGCTCGAAGAGCCGGAAACGGCCGACGAGGCCCCTGCCGACGCACCGGTCGAAGAGTGCCCTCGCCTGAAAGGGCAGTCGCTGATAGATAGCTTTATAGAGAAGCAGGAATCCGACATACCCCGCTGCTTAGAGAAACCGGAGCCATCTTATGGGGTAGAGGAGGCAACCGAAGAAGAGGCTGTCGATGAAGAGATGGACGAAGAAACAGAAGAGGAAACGGAAGACAAAGAGCAAGAAGAGGGCTATTTTACCGAGACTTTAGCCCGTATTTACATCAAACAGCACCGATATTCCAAAGCGCTTGAAATAATTAAGAAGTTAAGTTTGAAATATCCCAAAAAAAACGCTTACTTTGCAGACCAAATCCGATTTCTGGAGAAACTGATTATTAATGCTAATTCAAAATAACTAAAATGTACTTATTCTTTGTAATCTTAA
>JAISIX010000230.1 GCA_031261805.1 Mediterranea sp. (in: CFB group bacteria) | reverse complement strand
CCATTCCTGTCATCGCCTTAAAGCGCTGGGGACTTTTCTGCCAATCGATATATTTCATCCTGCAAATATCGCACTTGTGCGCACATATTACAAATTTAACTCAATATAATCACTAATATGAAGATGAAACGAAAAAAAGAGGTATTCCACCTTTTGTTCTTATGCGCCATGGCTTTAACAAGCCTGTGCGCTTGTGACGACAACGGCAGCGACAACACTCTGCCTACCCCGGATCCGGATGGAATGGTGACCATCACCCTCCCCGTGGGAAGTGAGTGGCCGGAAAACGTGCAAAGCAGGGGTAATGCCCAGCCCGTATATTCCACCTGCGACTTGGGCAAAGGCTACCAACTGGAAGCGACTTTGACGGAGGATGGGACAGCGCCCAACACCCGAGAAATGATTAGCCTTCAGGATGGAAAGTTCGTGGATGGGACCCTAATTTTGGCTATCTTGTTTGACAACGCCGACAACACTAACAGGCCCATCGCCTATCAAATACTCCAAGTAGATGGAGGTAGAGTCCAGTTGAAGATTAAGGATACAGGAGCCTACAAGATTCTGTTTATTTCTCCGCAATATACCCAGGACAAAGGTGAGGTAGGGGTTACCGACGATATGATAAACAGTACATATACATCTGACTTCCACGCATGGGTTGGTAGTGAGGCCACGAGCTTTGAGCAAGGGACATACTACGAGTTGAAGAACACAACTTCACTTCCCGACGAGTGTTCAAGACCTGGAGCTCCAGATATAGTCTACGCTTCACTCATGGATGTATCTGCAAGTAATAATGTTGGAGGTGCACCCATCAGATTTAGGCATATTGAGGGGCGCATCAAAATTACTGTCATGGCAAATAGTGCAAAAAAAGAATCTATCTATTCGATGGATATTCGCTTCGGTCCAGCGCGTTACGGTCAGAGTTGGATTTGTATGAATAATATCGCCACGTATTGCTTTGGCCAATCTTCTTCTTTGACGGTAAGAAACTTGTTCGGGAATGAGAAACCCATTACTTCTGACTTTGAGGAGATTATAACTGAATACAGTAATGGTAAGTACGTATTCACTTATTCGCCAAAGAATACACCTGTCCACCTCCATATCTTTGACCTCATCATCAAAAATTCCGATACAGGCAAGAAGACGGAATTTAAAAATCGCACGTGGCCCATCGTGGACGCCCAAGGTAATCCAGTCTGCTTCGAACCGGGCAATAGCTATTCGTTGACCGTTAAAGTGACCGCGGCAAGCGGCTCGTAGGACAAGTCCCTACCAAGAAATATGTGAATATAAGAATTTAATTTGTGCATGGTCCCGTAGTTTGTTGGCCCACTAAAGAAATCATTCCTTTGGTGGGCCTTTCCTGTTTGCATGATACTCCGCTCTCTTTTTTGCCCGCCTTTTTCACTTTTTAATGACCGAAGGGGATGCTTCTTCAAACTTTTGAGTTAATTTCGCACTTGCTACTGCGGGAGGCCTAAGCCGGAAGGAGGCTTTGAGGTCTGCGGTGGCGCGAATAAAACCTCTAAGGTAGAAACAACGATATGAGTAGTACATCCTATATAGACGAACTGAATGAGAGCCAACGGGCAGCGGTGCTTTACAACGACGGACCTTCGCTGGTGATAGCCGGGGCGGGGTCGGGCAAGACACGCGTGCTGACGTACAAGATAGCCTACCTGCTGGAGCAGGGATACGAACCGTGGACCATCCTGGCGCTGACCTTCACCAACAAGGCGGCACGCGAGATGAAGGAGCGTATCGCCCGACAGGTGGGCGAGAAGCTGGCACGATACCTGTGGATGGGCACGTTCCACTCCATCTTCGCACGCATCCTGAGGGCCGAGGCGACGCACATCGGCTTCACCTCACAATTCACCATCTACGACTCGGCCGACAGCAAGAGCCTCGTGCGCTCCATCATCAAGGAGATGAAGTTGGACGACAAGACTTACAAGCCCGGCACGGTGCAGGCCCGCATCTCGAGCGCCAAGAACCACCTCGTCACCCCCACGGCGTATGCCGCTAACAAGGAGGCCTACGAGGGCGACTTGGCCTGCAAGATGCCTGCTATACGCGACATCTACGTCCGTTACTGGGAACGCTGCCGGCAGTCCAATGCCTTGGACTTCGACGACTTGCTGCTCTATACGTTCCTCCTCTTTCGCGACCAGCCCGAGGTGCTCGACCGCTACCGGCAGCAGTTTCGCTACGTGTTGGTGGACGAGTACCAAGACACTAATATCGCACAGCACAGCATCGTGCAGCAGCTCACCAAGGAGCACCAACGGGTGTGCGTGGTGGGCGACGACGCACAAAGCATCTATTCCTTCCGCGGGGCGGACATCGACAATATCCTCACCTTCGGCCAGACCTTCCCGGGGGCGAAGGTGTTCAAGCTGGAGCAGAACTACCGCTCTACGCAAACCATCGTCTCGGCAGCCAACAGCCTGATAGCGAAGAACCAGTACCGCATCAAGAAGGACGTGTTCTCCGAGAAGGAGAAGGGGGCGCCGATAGGTGTGTTCCAAGCCTACAGCGACATAGAGGAAGGTGAGATTGTGGTCAACAAGATAGGGGAGATGCGCCGGAAGGAGAACTACGGCTATTCGGACTTCGCCATCCTCTACCGCACCAACGCACAGAGCCGCATCTTCGAGGAGGCGCTACGCAAACGTGCCATGCCCTACAAAATATACGGCGGCCTGTCGTTCTACCAACGCAAAGAGATAAAGGACGTGGTGGCTTACTTCCGTCTGGCGGTGAACCCCAACGATGAGGAGGCTTTCAAGCGCATCGTGAACTATCCCAAACGAGGCATTGGCGACACGACGGTGGGACGTATCATCGCGGCGGCTACCGACCACGCCGTAAGCCTGTGGACCGTGGTGGACGACCCTGCGGAGTATGGCCTCCCGGCCAATGCCAAGCTGCAAGGATTCCGCACGATGATAGAGGAATTTGTGGCCGGAGTGGCCGAGAAGAACGCTTATGAGATAGGCGTGGAGATTATCCGCCAGTCGGGCATCCTGGCCGACGTGAATCAAGACAACTCGCCCGAGAATCTGAGCCGCAAGGAGAATATCGAGGAGCTGGTGGGTGGCATGAACGACTTCTGCGAGTTGCGCCAGGAAGAGGGTAACACGGCTGTGTCGCTCTCCGACTACCTCTCGGACATCGCTCTGCTCACCGACCAAGATTCGGACAAGAACGACGATGGCGAGAAGGTGACGCTGATGACCGTCCACTCGGCCAAAGGGCTGGAGTTTCGCAACGTCTTCGTGGTGGGGCTGGAGGAGAACCTCTTCCCCAGCGACCGCTGCGTGGAGAACCCGCGCGCCCTCGAGGAGGAACGACGCCTGTTCTACGTGGCCATCACCCGTGCCGAGGAGCATTGCTTCCTGTCGTTTGCCCGTACCCGTATGCGCTACGGGCGGACGGAGTTTGGTAGTCCCAGCCGCTTCTTGCGCGACATCGACACCCATTACTTAGACCTGCTCAGCGGAATGAAGACAGCCAGCCGGGTGGACGAAGGAGCCGGCCGCTTTCGTCGGGAGCTGGAAGGTGGATTTGTCAGCGACCGACCGAAGGTCTCGACATTTACGCCGCCAATGGGCAATCAGGCTCACGGCGGCGCTCCCCATTCTTCCACATCCCGTACCTTGAAACGGGTGGGAAGCTTGAAGGATACTTCCCGTCCCGCGGCCAGCACCGGTATAGTTTCCGTGCAGGTGGGTCAACGCGTGGAGCACGAACGTTTCGGGCGAGGCGTGGTGATACGGGTGGAAGGCGATGGCGAGAATGCCAAGGCTACCATCCAGTTCGAAAATACGACGGATAAGCAACTCTTGTTGCGCTTCGCACGTTTAAAGGTGATAGAGTAGTAGTCAAAGGCAGTTAAGTAGAATCTATATAATTAAGGAAAAGAACGATGAAAAGAGAAGTTGCTGTTTGGGCGCTATCGGCCTTGTTGTTGGGCGGATGCGCTTCGGGGCGCATGGGAAATCCGGGCGCCATCGTAGGAGGGGCTGCTATTGGCGGCAGTCTGGGCAGTTCGATAGGCGGACTGATAGGCGATAATAACCATGGCTGGCGAGGCGGCTACCGCGGGTCGGCCATAGGCAACATCATCGGTACCTTGGCAGGGGCAGCCATCGGGAACGCGCTGACGGCACCCCGGCAGGAACGGGTGAATGACGACGACGCTTATATGCCGCAGGTGCGGCGTGGCGAGCGTACGGTGACCTCGGCTCCTGTACGCAGACAGCAGGCGCAGCAGCCACTGGCACAGCTCACCGTGGAGAACATCCGCTTCATCGACGGCAACCGCAACCATCGGATTGATGCGGGCGAAGACAGCAAAATCATCTTCGAGGTCATCAACCGCGGCGACAACCCCGCCTACAACGTGGTACCTATTGTCGAGACGGTGGGCAAGGTGAAGAACCTTTGGATTTCGGCATCGGTGATGATTGAGCAAATACAACCCGGCGAAGGCATACGCTACACTGCCTCCATCCATGCAGGCCCCAAGCTGAAAGGGGACGAGGCGACGTTTCGTGTGGCCGTGGCCGACGCCAATGGCACCATCGCCGATGCGCAAGAGTTCAGCCTACCCTTTGGGAAATTAAAAATTGAAAGTTGAAAAATGAATGTTTGTACAACGGTGTATAGTTGGTGCGTTTCCATAAGTGATGCGTAGCAGTAGCATGAGCATATATTTATTAGCTGTATAGCTTATATGCTGCTCCCTGCTACCCTTCATACCCTGCATTCATTTTTTAATTCTCAATTTTTAATTTAAACAATGGCAAACCTACTGATAATAGAAGATGAACCTCGTGTGGCCAGCCTCCTGATGAGCGGCTTGCGAGAAGAGGGCTACGACGTGATGGTGGCCTACGATGGCGATATGGGCTTGCGGCTTTTTCAGGCGCATACGTTCAACCTTGTGGTGTCCGACATCATCTTGCCCAAGCTTAGCGGGCTGGACTTGGTGAAGGAGATCAGGAAGCTGAATCCAGTCATCCCCGTGCTAATGCTCACGGCCTTGGGTACTACCAACGACAAGCTGGATGGCTTTGACGCTGGGGCAGACGACTATCTGGTGAAGCCTTTCGACTTCCGCGAACTAAATGCCCGCATCAAGGTGCTACTCAAACGGAGTCCGGCAACCTCGCTGTCGGGAGAAGAAGAGCTGGCCTATGCCGACCTCCACATCGATCGCCGCCGGAAAGAGGTGAGGCGAGGGGAGACCTTCGTCAAGCTCTCGCCCAAGGAGTACAACCTGCTGCTTTACATGGCCGAGAATGCCGACCGGGTACTGAGTCGTGCGGAGATAGCTGAACGGGTGTGGAACACCCACTTCGACACCGGTACCAACTTCATTGACGTGTACATCAACTACCTGCGCAAGAAGATAGACCGCGACTTCGAACCGAAGTTGATACATACCCGTGCCGGTATGGGATTTATACTGACCGATCGCCCATGAAGATTCGTACCACCCTTACGCTGAAGTATGCGGGTATCACTGCCATCCTGTTTCTGCTCTTTGTGGTCGCCGTGTACTACACCAGCGAGCATGCCCGTAGCGAGGCTTTCTTCCGCAACCTCCATGGCGAAGCCATCACCAAGGCGCATCTCTTCCTCAACAACCGGGTGGATGCTGCCACCATGCAGTCGGTGTACCTCAACAACCGGAAGTTCATCAACGAGGTGGAGGTGGCTGTCTACACGCCGGACTACCACTTGGTGTACCACGACGCGTTGCAGAACGACATCGTGCACGAGACAGCGGAGATGTTACACCGCATCGTGAAGGAAAAGAACATCAACTTCTACGTGGGTCGGTATCAGGCCATCGGGCTGGTGTACTCCTTCGGCGGAAAGGATTACGTGGTGACCGCCGCTGCCTACGATGGGGTGGGGTATGCCAATCGCGACGCCCTGCGCAATGTGTTGCTGGGCTTCTTCTTCTGTGGGCTGACGGTGTTCTTCGTCGTAGGGCTTTTGCTGGCCCGCAGCGCCTTGCGTCCCATACGGGGCATCGTGCACGAGATGGAACAAATCAGTGCTTCGCACATAGACCGCCGCCTGCCAGTGAAGAACGAACAGGATGAGCTGGGCGAGCTGACCACTACCTTCAACCACTTGCTCGACCGACTCGAAAGTTCGTTTACGGCCCAGAAGATGTTTGTGAGCAACGTCTCGCACGAGTTGCGTACCCCCATGGCGGCGCTCACGGCAGAGCTGGACTTGGCCTCGCTCAAGGAGCGGTCGCCGGAGCAGTATCGGGCGGCCATCGCAGGCGCCCTGCAGGATGCGCACCGCATTGTGAAGTTGATAGACGGCTTGCTCAACTTGGCTAAGGCCGACTACCAACCAGACCAGATAAAGATGGCGGAGGTAAGGCTGGATGAGTTGTTGCTCGACGCCCGTGAGCTGGTGTTGAGAGCTTGGCCGGGCTACCACGTCGAGCTGGTGTTTGAGCAAGAGGCCGACGACGACCGGGTGCTGACCGTGTATGGCAACAGTTACCTGCTCACCACTGCCTTTGTCAACCTGCTGGAGAACAATTGTAAGTACTCCGCCAACCGTACCTCTTCGGTACTCATCTCCTTTTGGGAGGAGTGGGCCATCATTCGCTTCTCAGACAATGGTGTGGGGATGTCGGACCAAGACAAGGAGAACCTCTTCCATCTCTTCTATCGAGGCGACAACGAGGAGGTGGCCCCCGGCTACGGCATCGGTATGACGCTTACGCAAAAGGTCATACAGTTACACCAAGGCGAACTGGTGGTCTCTTCGCATCGGGGCGAGGGCACTACGTTTGTGGTGAAGCTAAGACACGTGTGATGGGTGATTACTATCCACTAATTACTTCTCTCAAAGGTCTTTCAGCAGGATGTCGCCGGTCTTCTGGTAGTATGTCTCTTTCGACTGGATGAACACTTTCCACTCGTCGCCGAAGGTCTCCTCCTTATCTATCTTGAAGTTCTCGGAGCCGTAAGCGTCTATTCGCTCAAGGAGCAGGCCCACGCTCAGACGGTTGATGTCCAAGGCTGGCTGGTAGCTTATCTCCTCGCTCTTCTCGTCGGTCACCACCACCTCGCTTACCAGCTTCACCTCTTGCAACAGGTAGAGCACTTGTCGGGTGAGGCGGATGGGAATCTTGTTCTCCTCGGAGAGTTGGAGGGCAGTGTAAGGCGGTTCGTTCTTTTCGAAACGCTTGGCGATGAGCGAGAGGATGAGGATGGAGATGAAGTCACGATAACGACGACTGATGTTGCGCGTATCTTCGTCGAAACTGAAGCTCTGTATGTTCTGCCCGGCGTAGGTGAGCTGCACGCCGAAGAGGCAGATGGTCCACGATATTTGCAGCCAGAGCAGGAAGAGGGGGAGGGCGGCGAAGCTGCCGTAGATGGCGTTGTACTTCGATACGCCTACCTGGCTATTGATATACAGGTATTGGAACACTTGATAGGCGGTGCCTGCCAGCAAGCCGGCCACAAAGGCATGACGAAACTTCACCTTGGTGTTGGGCATGAAGATGTATAGCCCGGTGAACATGATCCAGGTGATGACGTAGGGGATGAGGCGGATGAGGAACTTGAGGATGGGTGCCAGCAGGGTGAAGTCGTGCATCTGCTTGAGCGCCGTAAACATATAGATGGTGATGCCGCTCGACACGATGAGGAAGATGGGCATGACGAGCAGCATGGAGAAATAGTCGGTGATTTTGCGGTAGAGTGAACGTTGTTTCTTCACCTCCCAAATGCGGTTGAAGGTCACCTCTATGTTGCTCACCAAGTTGATGACCGTCCACAACAATAGTACTAAACCCACGCCAATGAAGACGCCGCTCTTGGTTTGCGACAGGTAGGACTGTACGAAGTCGATGATGGTGGAGGCCGCTTCGGAGTTGCCCCCGAAACCATGGCGTAGCTGCATCTCGAGCAGCTTGTCGAACCCAAAGCCCCGGGCGATAGCGAAGAGGATGGCAAGCATCGGCACGATGGCAAGCAGCGTGCTGTAAGTCAGCGCTGAGGCTTTGTTCATCAGCCGGTCGCTGATAAAGCGGTTGACGCAGAGGTAGATGGTCTTGATGATGTTGTAGAACGAGAACGTGGTACGGTTTACCTCTCCTTCGGTGATGCGCCAGATGTCGTACGTCAGGAACTTCCAGGCATCCAAAATCTTCTTCTTCATGATGCGGCCCTCCTTGTGAGTCTCTTTTAGGCAATCCTTGCCTAAATAATATCTTTCAACTTGCCCTTATTATCGATATAAAAAAGAAAGCAGTCGGCCTGTAAGCCGGGTTCTGTACCAAACTAGTATAAGGTGCTTGTCATTTATCTGAGCGGTGCGTCACCACATCGCTTTAGCGGTCTACCCTCCGACATGGAGCGAGCAGCTCTCGTAACGCCGGTTTACATGACCTTACAACTCCTAAGACGTACGGCCCGACATGTCGCCATGCGGCCGGTAGGCTCTTACCCCACCTTCTCACCCTTACCCTCTCCCCGGGAGGAGGGGCGGTTCTTTTCTTCTACGTTACTCCACCCTTGCGGA
>JAISIX010000225.1 GCA_031261805.1 Mediterranea sp. (in: CFB group bacteria) | reverse complement strand
CCATTCCTGTCATCGCCTTAAAGCGCTGGGGACTTTTCTGCCAATCGATATATTTCATCCTGCAAATATCGCACTTGTGCGCACATATTACAAATTTAACTCAATATAATCACTAATATCTAACATTGAACGATGACTGAAATTACAACCATTAGCCTTGACAGGCTGAGTAATGGTGCCCATTTCGCTTTCCATGCGGATGTGCTGGCTGCCATTGTTGACAACCCGAAAGTGGCGTCGAAAATCGCCCGGGAGTTGCAAGTGTACCAAGCCGCCTTTGAGGCGGAAAGGGAAGTGACCGGCCTAAGCCGGAAGAATTTCCATACCGACGAGGTTAGCAAGGCCGACGCTGAACGGAGCAGGCTCTATACGGGGCTGAAGCGTAGCGTCCAGGCTTTCGGGCGGCTCTCGGGCGAGGAAATCCAAGAGGCTTCGAAGCTGTTGACGCAGCTGCTCAAGGATTACAACATCAACGTGAAGGACCAGCTCAACAAAAAGTCCGGCTTGCTGACCAGTCTCTTGGGCGAGCTTCGTGATACGTACAGCGGGCAGGTGGCTGTCCTTTCGCTCACCCCCTTTGTGGACCAACTCTACCTCGCCAACGAGAGGGTGCGCATCGCCATGGCCGTGCGCAACCAAGAACTTAGCACGAAGGGTATCGGTACGCTGAAGAAGGCGCGGCATGTGGTGGACGAGGCCTACCGCTCCTTGGTGAAGCGCCTCAACGCATACATCTTGGTGGAAGAGACGGCGGATTACGACCCCTTCGCCAACCTGATAAACTCCACCATCGTGCATTACAAGCGTGAGGCGATAGGGCAGAAGGTCGCCGCCCCCATAGAACCGATTGCGGAACCTCATCAAACAATTGTGGAATGAAAGCTTTTATTTGAAATGAATGGGCGCTACTTCTTCGTCAATAATCGTACCTTTGCCGCATGACAACTGAGATACTAAAAAAACTATACCGGACGGCGACCGGTAGCGAGGCGGACAGCGTGATGGAAATCTCCGGCTCCGGCTCCAATCGCCACTATTATCGCTTGGCGGGGACGCGGACGATGATAGGCGTGTGCGGAACCTCGGTGGAAGAGAACGAGGCGTTTGTCTACATGGCCGAACACTTCCGGCGGGTAGGACTGCCCGTACCGGAGGTCTACGCCTGCTCCGACGATCGGGGTTGCTACTTGCAGGAAGACCTGGGCCACGTGTCGCTCTTCGATGCCATCGGGCAGGGGCGTGCCACGGGACAGTTCTCGGAATGGGAAGTGGAATTGCTGCGCCGCACCATCCGTCTGCTGCCGCGGTTCCAACATGAAGGCGCGCGAGACTTCGACTACAGCCGTTGCTTCCCACAGCCGGCTTTCGACCGGCGGTCGGTGCTGTGGGACCTGAATTACTTTAAGTACTGCTTCTTGAAAACCACCGGCATTGAGTTTCGGGAAGACCGGCTCGAAGATGACTTCGAGGCGATGACCGACCTGCTGACTGGCGTGCCCTCCGACGCTTTTATGTATCGCGACTTCCAAAGCCGCAACGTGATGCTGCAAAGAAATGGTGAGCCTTGGTTCATCGACTTCCAGGGTGGCCGCCGTGGTCCCATCTATTACGACGTGGCCTCGTTCGTGTGGCAGGCGAAGGCAGGCTACTCCGAGACGTTGCGCCGGGAGTTGCTGCACGAATACATGGACGCGTTGCGGGCCTATCGGCCGGTGGACGAGGCGCTCTTCCTCGCCGAGTTGCGTCCTTTCGTGCTTTTCCGCACGCTCCAGGTGTTGGGGGCTTATGGCTTTCGGGGGTATTTTGAGAAGAAGGAGCATTTTATCGAGAGCGTTCCATTCGCTATGGCCAACTTGCGGAAGCTCCTGGAGGAGGATTTCCCGCAGTTCCCTTATCTGTGCGAGTTGTTGCGACGGATGTCGACGTTGGAGCGCTTCTTGCCATCGAAGGAAGTGGAAAAGCCTTCTACGCTGACTGTCGAAGTAAAAAGCTTCGCCTACAAGAAAGGGATGCCCGTCGACCTGTCGGGCAACGGCGGCGGCTTCGTGTTCGACTGTCGGGCGATACACAACCCCGGCAAGTACGAATGTTACCAGTCGCTCACGGGATGCGATGAGCCGGTGATTCAGTTCTTGGAGAAGGATGGTGAGATTCTTCGTTTCTTGCGACATGCCTACGCATTGGTGGATGCCGCGGTGGAGCGCTACCTGAAGCGTGGCTTCACGCACCTCTCCGTTAGCTTCGGTTGTACGGGCGGGCAACACCGCTCGGTCTATGCGGCACAGCATCTGGCCGAACGCCTGAGCCGGAAGTACGGCGTGCGGGTGGAGCTGGAGCATCGGGAGCAACAACAGGAAACTGTCTTTGAAGAGAAAAAGTCGCGGAACGCATGAGAGCGATGATTTTTGCCGCCGGCCTGGGCACCCGGCTACGGCCACTGACCGACACGATGCCCAAAGCGCTTGTTCCCGTAGGCGGCAAGCCGATGTTGGAACGTGTGTTGCTGAAGCTGAAGGCGGCGGGCTTTACGGAGGTGGTGGTGAACATCCATCACCGGGGGCAGCAGATTGTCGACTTCCTGCGGGCGAATCACGACTTCGGCCTCACTATCCATATCTCCGACGAGCGTGACGCGCTGCTCGACACGGGTGGCGGCATCCTGAAAGCCCGTATCTTCTTCGAACACTCCGACGAGCCTTTTCTGGTTCACAACGTCGACATCCTTTCGGATGCGGACTTGAGTGTCTTGTACGAACGGCATCGCCAGGAAGGCAGCGTGGCTACGTTGTTGGCCAGCCGGCGGGAGACTTCGCGCTACCTGCTTTTCGACAACGAGAATCGTCTCCGCGGCTGGACAAACAAGGCGACGGGAGAGATGCGTCCCGCGGGCTTCCGCTACGATACCGTTCTCCATCGTCCGTATGCGTTCAGCGGCATCCATGTCCTATCACCTTCGGTCTTCGGACTGATGGACAAAGGCGGCTGGCAGGGGAAGTTCTCCATCATGGACTTTTACCTCTCGGTCTGCGGCGAGGCTCGCGTGATGGGATGCTTGAAGGATGAACTCCTGCTGGTTGATATAGGGAAACCCGAGACGTTGGAGCAGGCGGAACGCCTATTTATATAGCATTCAGAGGCTGTTGAGGCTGTCTATTCGCCCACCTTCCAACCCGCGATACCGCGTGTCTGCTTGTCGTAGCTCACGCCCACCTTCACCACTTGCCGGCGGCCGGCTTCGTAGGCGATGGCGTAGCCCTTGTCGTCAATCTGCGCCAGTGCCTCCTCGGGCGTGGCGTCTACCTTCAGCTCGAACACGTAAACGTAGTCGGCGTTGGTCACCACGGCGTCTATGCGTCCAGCCGAAGTCTTGACTTGCGTCTGAACGAGCTGCCCCATCAGCGTGAAGAAGAGGTAGAAGATGGTTTCAAAGCGCGACTCGTTGTCGCTCTTCTTCTCGTAGGGGATGGAGGCGATGAAGGAGCGCAGGCGTGTCATGCAGGCTTCGATGTCGCCCTTCTCGAGCAACCTCATCATAGGGATGGTGCTGATGTCGTTTTCCATTTCGCTATGTCCCATGACAGCGGGGAGCAGCGAGCGCAGGAAGCCATAGCGCACCTCCTCGTTGGGGAAGCCCAATGTGTACACCCCGTTCAGGAAAGCCTTGATGGTAAGGTAACCGCTTTGGTAAAGCACGGGGATGGGGTCGGTCAGCATCTCGGTCGACTTGTCGAACGCCTCGGGTAAGCATTCGCATCCTTCCAGCTCCGTCAGTTTCATGTTTCGGCTGCGCAGCAATTCTATCAGGAACGTGGGCGTGCCGGTGGAGTACCAATAGTTACCGTATTCTTTGGCATCCAGTACGTTGATGATGCTGAATGGGTTGTAGATGTCCTCGCTCCGGTGGTTGAAGTGATAGCCGTCGTACAGGCGTTTGAGATGCACGCATGCCTCTTCATAAGTCTCATCGTTGAAGTTGGCCAAGGCCTCAATATCGGGTTTGAAGAACGAAAGTAGCTCGCTTTCGGTAATGCCGCAGATATTGCTGTATGCCGGGGTCATGCTGATGTTCTTCAAGTTGTTCAGTTCACTGAAGATACTCATCTGGCTGAACTTTGTAATGCCAGTGATGAAGAGGAAACGGATAAATTTCGCACTGTCCTTTAGTGGGCTGAAGAACTCGCGCATGGTGTTGCGCAGTGCTTTCTGCAAATCCTCATCTCCGTTACTGTCCAGCATGGGCGAGTCGTATTCGTCTATAAGGATCGCCACGGGCTTGCCTGTCTGCTCGTAGGCTCGTTGGATGGCTCCTTTTAAGCGAGCGCCATGCGATACTTCTTCAGGATTTTTTCCGTATAGCCTCTCCCATTCCGAGAGCTGCAGGTTCAGCAGCATATCCAAGTAGCGCACCTCCGTATAGCGTGTACTTGCGAAAGAGATGTGCAGCACCGGATATGTTGTCCAGTCCTGTTCCAATTTCTCTATAGCCAAGCCTTCGAAGAGGTGCTTTTTCCCCTCGAAGTAAGCTTCGAGCGTGGAAAGCAGCAGGCTCTTGCCGAAGCGGCGGGGGCGGCTCAAAAAATAAATCCATCCTGTCTTGACCATCTGGTACACAAGGTCTGTCTTGTCTACGTACAGGCAGTTGAGTGTACGCAGCTGCTCAAAGTTCTGTATCCCTATCGGGAACAAGCGGGTTGGTAATGTAAATGCCATCGTCATTCGGATTAAAACGTTACGAGGCAAATATAGCGCTTTTAAATGGATTCGTCTATATCCCAGCCTGTTTCTTTGCTCGTGTTACTGCTCTTGCTTACCTTTTTCATATTGTATATGTCAGCACGGCATCAAGGAGCAGCCGGTAGCCTATCTCGTACACTTCCTGCCGCTCGGTTATCATTTCTTGCAATCGGAACGTGCCTCTCTCTTGTGGAACGAAAGGCATGACGCGCAGCTTGCGCAGGTCGGCATCGGGATTCTCCATGCGTTTGAACACGGTCTCCTTGGCCGACCAATGGAGCAACAGGCTCCAAGTGTCGTCGTCTTGGTAGGGGATTATCTCTTCGTCGGGACGGACGAAACGTTCGGCCACCCGGTGCACGCGTGGCCCGTACTTCTCAATGTCAATGCCTACAGGAGAGGATGTGCTGAGTATCACTGCCGCGTAGCCTTTGGTGTGCGAGATGCTGATGAATCGGCTGTGGTCGGCGAGGAAGGGTTTCCCTTCCTCTGTATAGGCGATGTTTGCTTTTTCTTTATCGGGCAGGAGTGTATGTAGCAGCACTCGCACGCAGAGCCATTCCTGCTTTCGGCGGTCGGAGGTGAAGCGTGCCAGCCCTTGCCGATAGGTGGAGCGTTGTGCGTCGGAGAGCAAGGCGAGCAACTCGTCGAGCGACTCTTCCATCTTCCAGACGCCCCAGTGTGTGCCGGCTGCTTGTTCTTGCAGAAAGAGTGCCATCCGCTGTGCTTATTCTTTTTCGGCGGAGGTGTCTTCGGCCGGTGGGAGGATGGTGAATTTCACTTTCAGGATGCGGCGGCTATCCATCTCCAGCACCTCAAACTCGTAGTTGTGGTAGGTGAGCTTCTCGTGTAGGGTAGGAAACTCGCCCTTGATTTCGAGCAACATGCCAGCCAGTGTGTCGGCCTCGCCTACTACCTTCTCGAACTCCTCCTCGTCTATCTTCACTATCTTGTAGAAGTCGGTGAGCTGTGTCTTGGCTTCGAATACCCAGCTATGGTCGTTGAGCACTACGTAGGTACGCTCTTCGTCGTCGTACTCGTCGTGTATCTCGCCCACAATCTCCTCGATGATGTCCTCCATGGTGACCAAGCCGGAGGTGCCGCCAAACTCGTCGACCACGATGGCGATGTGTATCTTGTTGGCTTGGAAGTCGCGCAGTAGGTCGTCTATCATCTTCGTCTCGGGCACGAAGTAGGCCGGGCGGATGAGCGACTGCCAGCGAAACGTGTCGCCTTTGTTGATGTGCGGCAGCAGGTCCTTGATGTAGAGCACGCCCTTGATGTTGTCGCGCGAGCCGGTGTAGACGGGGATGCGTGAGTAGGCGTTGTCGATGATGCTCTGCACCACCTCCTTGAAGGGGGTGCGTATGTCGAGGTCCACCATGTCGAGGCGGGAGGTCATCACCTCCTTCACCGTCTCGTCGCCGAAGCGGATGATACCTTCGAGGATGTTGTTCTCTTCCGTCAGCTCGGCCTTGTCGGTCAGCTCAAGGGCGTGCGAGAGGTCGTCGACGGAGATGTTATGGTTCTTTTTCGTGAAGTGGCGGTTGAGGAAGCCGGTGGAGTTGACCAGCATCGTGGCGACGGGGTGGAACACCTTCTCCAGCACGTAGATGCCCGGAGCGGAGAAGCGGCAGAAGGCAAGGGTCTTCTGAACGGAGTAGAGCTTGGGCATGATTTCGCCGAAGAGCAACAACAGGAAAGTGAGGATGACGGTGAGCACCAGGAACTCGGCCAAGGCGGAGTGAAAGGCGAAAACGCTCATGAAAAAGAAGTTGCAGAGCATGATAATCGTCACGTTCACGAAGTTGTTGGTGATGAGGATGGTAGCGAGCAGGCGTTCGGAGTCGCCTAGCAGGAAGCTGATTTTTTCGTCGGCGGCGTGCTTGCGCTCGTCGATATCGCTCAAGTCGGAAGGTGTGAGCGAGAAGTAGGCAATCTCGGAAGCCGAAGCAAAGCCGGACGCCAGCAGGAGGATGCCTGCCAGTACGATGGCGATGATGGCAGAGATAGAAGGTGTGTTTACGGTGATACCGTTGAATATGTCGGCCAATTGGCCTAAATAACCGTCTGAGTCCAAGTGCGTGAGTTTTAGTTAAACGGATGGTTCTGTACCGGTGGGGGCAGTACCTTTCGGAGTGAGCATCTCCATGTTGTCCATGTAGATCTCGGTGATGTATTTTTGCGCACCTGTCTGGTCGCTGTACGACCGGGTGCGTATCTTTCCTTCCACGTAGAGCTTGTCACCCTTGTGCACGTATTTGTCCACAATCTCGGCCAAACGGTTGGAAGCGACAATGTTGTGCCATTCGGTACGCTCGGGGATTTGGGTGCCATTGGGCAGGGTGTAGCCTCGGTCGGTGGTAGCCAGCGGGAATGTGGCCACGGCCGAGCCGGTATCGAAGTATTTCACGCGTGGGTCTTGCCCCACGTTTCCTATCAAGATGACTTTGTTGACTGACATAGGTCTGTTACTCTTTTATGCTTTAATGCGTAATTTTGTGCCAAATTTAAAGAGAATTCCAATAGGATGCAAGAAAAAGCGGCTTAGTAGTTAAAATAAAATGCTTCGCAATGGCTTTTAATGTTTTTTGGTGCTTGGGTGGAGAACTCTTTGCGGATGGCTGTTGTTTTTGTACTCCCTGCCTTGACAAGGATAGCTTAACCCATTATATTTAGAACCATTTATGAAGACTTTGCTAATGTTTCTTTCATGCCTCTTGATGCTCCCGTCGGCATCGTGTGCACAACAGCGGGTGAGCGCTGCCGAACTGGAGCGCCAAGAGATGCATTACTGGATTGACGTGGACAAAGAGAGCCACGCGGCCGAAGTGTTGGCCGAGGAGTTGGCCAAGGCCTACCGGGAGAACCGGAACTACGACAAGGCCTACCTTTTCTATAAGGAGTTGCTGATGCGTACCCCTGCCGACGTGCCCCGCCTCGAAGCTTGTGCCGAGATGCAAGTGCGCCGTGGCAAGGAGAAGGATGCCGTGCGGATGTACGAGCAAATCCTCACGCTGGATGCCGATAACCTGACGGCCGGCATCTTCTTGGGCAACTATTACTACCTGCAGGCCGAATACCCCAAAGCGCGCGATCTGCTGCGGAAAGTGTTGGCTCGTTTCCCGTCTACCGGTGCCCGGCAGACGCTGGAACGGATAGACCGGATGCTGTCTGCACGGAAATGAACATACTCGGATGGAAGGTTACTTCATCGTTCGCATAGGCAGGTCAACCATTCCACTTACACTTCTTGTACGGGTGCCCGAAGCCAGTTTTGGCCCAGGGATGAGTGGACTGTGCGATAGCACGTAGCGAATGCGTGTATATTGATCGGCGGTGAAATGGTTCATCCATGAGTACTCATAATCCATCGTGTTGTCGGGGGTGCTCTCAGCTCCAGTCTTACAATTCTTTCTCGTCATAAGTTTCGGGTAGTCGGCCGGTGCGATTCGCTGCCCGTCGAGGGGGATATAGTTGCTCAGGAAAGTAGAATATTCTGCCCGGTTATAAGGCGGTGTATCTTCGCAAAAGTCAGTGTCTTCGCAGAAGTCTAACTCGCCCTGACTCCCTTCGTTGAATGAGTGGTGCAGCCCAAGGTAGTGGCCTAACTCGTGGGATAGGGTGGCTATGGGGTCTGATGCATTATAATACGTGCCTACGATGCTTGCTGGGGCATTGATGAAGCTCTTGTTGATAGACACGCAATATGGATAAGCTAAATTTTCGAAACGAGGAACGATATCACTGTTAGGTACTATTAAACCTGGATACGGGTTTGATTTAGAGGTGTATGGAAGATGTGAGATACCTAAAGTGACGGTCCTTTCTTTAGGATCTGTTTTGAACGGGTAAACCATGATGTTGATATACTGGTCTGGATCCCAAAGGTATTTCACATATTCGCGGTTCTTGTCTATCATGAAATCATCGCAATCCATGGTGGCGTTGCTTACTTGGATGCGCTCAATCCCAGCTTCGGTCAGTGCCTTTCCTTGAGGGTCGGTGGTAGCCAGTGTGAATTCGAGGTTCATATCAGCGCTACCATTGTTCCATCCGTTGCTGTAATAGTCGTTGCATGCATCAATAATGGCTTTGACCCTTGATCTTATAAGGCTGGAGCTACCAGATGTGGCATCCTCGAATATATGGAAGATGACGGGTAGCACATAGTGGTAGTTCTTGGCTATCTCTTCATTGAAGAAAATCCCTTTTTGAGTGATGCTCACTTTCTTCAGCAGACCGTCTCCGGAGATGTTGATAGTGGCTGTGCGTGTCTCGCTGCTCTTGTTGGCGCGTACGGTTACCTTGATGGTTTGATTGGTTGTCCCCGATGGAATGTCAAGGGTGCACCAGCTATTGTTGCTCTTAGCTGTCCAAGGTCCGCTACTTGTGATGTCGAAAGAAAGGGTCCCTCCGTCGGAGCTAACATCTTTGAAATTGTCTTGCGAAACTTCCAGCACAGGTGCGTTGTCCGATTCGCACCCGGCAAATAGAATAGTCACTAACGTGAATAGAAAAACTACTTTATCTCTCATAATCCTTGTTTTTAACGTGAAATATTGGCATCAAAGATAGCGCTTATTCCAGTAAATGTGCACTTTACGTTAGCAAATATTCTACTTCTTTAAAGATGTAGTCCCTCCGATGTCCGTCAGCATCTTCCAGAATCAATTTTCCGTCGGGTTCTATGTTAAAAATGCGTGCCTGGAAAATACCGTTGGCATCCTTGTAAGGGTGGAATCCTTCCCGACGGAAGAGCGATGCCTTGTAGAGGGTACTGACAGTCTCCGCTTCTCCCCTGCGTAGTTGCTCGTAGTAGAAATGTAAGCGTTGCAGGATGCCCTGTAATACCTCCTGTAAGTCGTGTGCTTTGCCCGTGATTTGGCGGAGCGATACAGGGTTGGGTGCCAGGCTTTCGAATCTCTCTTGGTTGATGTTCAGGCCGATACCGGCAATGCTTCGGCTGATATGCCTGCCCATCAGGTCGTTCTCTATTAGGATGCCACAAATCTTCTTCTCTCGCCAATAGATGTCGTTGGGCCATTTGATGCTCACCTCGTCGGTGTACTGTTCCAATCCTTCCTTGATGGCGAGGGTGACTATCTGCGAGATAAGGAACTGTTGGTTGGCTTCCAGAAACACAGGATAGAGCACTACGCTGAAGAGCAGGTTCTGTCCCGGCGCTCCCTCCCATGAGTTGCCCCGCTGGCCGCGTCCGGAAGTTTGGTAGTCGGCCGTCACGGTAGTCATCTCTTTCACCTCCTCGTGGGCGCAGAGGTCTTGCAGGTATCGATTGGTGGAGTCCGTCTCGGCGAGGTGGATGAGGGGGAAA
>JAISIX010000148.1 GCA_031261805.1 Mediterranea sp. (in: CFB group bacteria) | reverse complement strand
ACCAGCCCACCAAGACGCTGCAGCTGGAACAGGGGAAGTAGTAAATTAAAAATTGAGAATTGAGAATTAAAAAATGATAGTTCGTCATAGTGGCAGTAGCGCTCGGCGCTCATTCCTCCCCGACCGACAAACTATCATTTTTTAATTTTCAATTCTCAATTTACCATTTTAATAACGTTGGGGAAGCAAGCAAATAGAAAGAGGACAGGGAAGAGAAGAGGCGCGAAGAACGGCTCCAAACGTCCGCATACAATGTCGACAAGGCTTCGCGTAGCTTTGGCATTGCTTATCATCGGCTGTTTCTCGACCGGCTTCTACTACTTCTGCGTCCGTCCATATACTTACCGCTGGCGACCCTGCAACGGCCAGCAGGCTTACGGCGTCTGCGTCCCGTCGGGATATGGAGTGCATGGCATCGACATCTCGCACCATCAAGGAGACATAGACTGGCAACTGTTGGCACGGACAGGAGAGGATGCTGTCCCACTACGTTTCGTCTTCCTGAAAGCAACCGAAGGAGGTGACTTGGCCGACACGGCCTTCGCAGCCAACTTCGCCAAGGCCCGGGAGGCGGGCTTTGTTCGAGGTGCCTACCATTTCTACATCCCCAGCACCGACCCGCTGAAACAGGCCGATTTCTTCATCCATACCGTGCCGCTCGACTCGGGCGACCTACCCCCTGTGCTCGACGTAGAGCTGAGAGGCAAAGATGGAAAGGAGAAACTCGCCGAGGGCATCAAGCAATGGCTACGACGCGTAGAGGCACACTATGGCGTGAAGCCCATCCTCTACACTTCCTATAAGTTTCGTACCCACTACCTTACCGATACGCTCTTCAACGCCTATCCCTACTGGATAGCCCACTACTACGTAGACTCTGTACGCTACCAAGGACATTGGGACTTCTGGCAGCATACCGACCGGGGGCGTGTGCCAGGCATCGGCAAAGAGGTGGACCTCAACGTGTTCAACGGCACGCAGGAGGAGCTGGAACGACTGAAGCTCCATGGGCATCCGTCGGTAGACTGACAACAGGCCGCTCCAATAGAGGCGGCGACGTCGATTTCTGGAAATTAAAAGAAGGTTATCTTATTATTTATCCTATCTTTGTAGCGTTTTTGCCGACAGCCTAATGCAGGAAGGGAACGTATCATGAACAAAGAAGCTGATTCATCGAGAGAAAGAGAGATTTATAAGGTAACCGTGATAGGCAGCGTTGTAAATCTGTTGCTGCTCGTGTTCAAGTTCGTGGCAGGGATTGTAGGGCATAGCGCCGCCATGATGGCCGATGCCGTCCATTCGTTGTCCGACTTTGCCACGGACATCATCGTCATTGTGTTTGTACGCATTGCCGGCAAGCCACAGGACGAAGACCACGACTATGGGCACGGGAAGTTCGAGACACTGGCGACGGCCATCATCGGACTGGTACTGCTCGTGGTAGGCTTCGGCATCTTCTGGGAGGGTGCTACCACCATCTACGCAGTGGTCCAAGGAAAAGCGTTGGAAGAGCCGGGCATGATAGCGTTCTATGCGGCGCTGGTATCCATTGCGCTGAAAGAGCTGGTGTACCAATATACCTTCCGAAAGGGAAAGGGTTTGGACTCCAAGACGATGGTGGCCAATGCTTGGCATCATCGGAGCGACGCCCTCTCGTCGGTGGCAACAGCCATAGGCGTAGGGGGAGCCATCTTCCTGGGCGAACATTGGCGAGTGCTCGATCCCATCGCAGCAGTGGTAGTGAGCATCTACATCATGAAGGTGGCCATCCAGCTGCTGATACCCTGCGTGGAGGAGCTGTTGGAGAAGTCGCTACCCGACGAGACAGAAGAACAAATAGTGAGAACGCTGGAAGAGTTTCCCGAAGTGAGCGACCCGCACCACCTGCGCACCCGCCGCATAGGCAACTATTGCGCTGTGGAAGTGCACGTACGCATGGACGGCAGCATCAGCCTCGAAGAGGCGCACACCACAGTGACCGCCATGGAGAGACGACTGAAGGAGCTGTTGGGAGAGCGAACATTGATTAGTATTCATATTGAACCAAAGAAATAGGCATGGAGAGTGTTTTGATTACCGGAGCGAGTGGGTTTATCGGGAGTTTTATCGTTGAAGAGGCGCTGAGGAGGAAGTTTGGCGTATGGGCCGGCATCCGTTCCAGCAGCAGCAAGCGTTACCTCACCGACAAGAAGATTCACTTCCTCACGCTCGACTTCGCGCATCCTAACGAGCTACGCGCCCAACTGTCCGGCCACAAAGGCACCTACAACAAGTTCGACTACATCATCCACTGCGCCGGGGTGACCAAGTGCGTGGACAAGGGAGAGTTCGAATACGTCAACTACCTGCAGACGAAATACTTCGTCGACATCCTCCGCGAGCTGAACATGGTGCCCAAACAGTTTGTCTACATCAGCAGCCTGAGCGTGTACGGTCCCATCCGCGAGGAGGACTACACCCCCATCGGAGCCGACGACGCGCCGGCCCCCAACACCGCCTACGGCTTCAGCAAGCTCAAGGCTGAGCTGTACATCCAGAGCCTGCCGGGCTTCCCTTACGTCATCTACCGCCCCACGGGCGTGTACGGTCCACGGGAGATGGACTACTTCCTGATGGCCAAGTCCATCAAGCAGCACCTCGACTTCTCGGTGGGCTACCGCCGGCAGGACCTCACCTTCGTCTACGTCAAGGACGTGGTGCAGGCTATCTTTCGCGGCATCGAGAAGCAGGTGAACCGCAAAGCCTACTTTCTTTCCGATGGACAAGTGTACCGCAGCCGCGCCTTCTCCGACCTGATACAAAAAGAGTTGGGGCAACCGGCGGTTCTCCATATAAAAAGCCCGCTCTTTGTACTGAAAATAGTATCTTTGCTGGCCGAATTTATAGCGACACGCGCGGGAAGAAGCTGCACGCTCAACTCGGACAAGTACCAGATTATGAAACAGCGGAACTGGCGATGCGACATCACACCTGCCGTAGAGGAACTTGGCTACACCCCCGAGTACAACCTCGAGCGGGGAGTACACGAAACAATCGCTTGGTATAAGAACGAAGGATGGCTTTAGAATTACTGAAAATGGACAAGCCCCAGAAGGGGCTGTTTGCGATAGAGAAGGTGGCGTTGATATACAACCTGATCACCTCCATCTTGATATTGTTTCTGTTCGAACGGATGGAACATCCGTGGACAATGCTATGTGAAAGGGCGACGATTGCCATCGCGACGTTCCTGCTGATGTACCTCTACCGGCTGGTGCCTTGCAAGCTGGCGGCCTACGCCCGGGTAGTGGTGCAGATGAGCCTCCTCTCCTACTGGTACCCCGACACGTTCGAGTTCAACCGCTTCTTGCCCAACCTCGATTATGTCTTCGCCTCGGTGGAGCAGTTCATCTTCGGCATGCAGCCCTCCGTATGGTTCTGCCACACCTTCCCGCAGTTGCTGGTGAGCGAGGCGTTCAACATGGGCTACTTCTTCTACTACCCCATGATCTTTATCGTGGTCACGTTCTACTTCCTCCGACGGTACGAGCTGTTCGAGAAAGTCTCCTTCATCTTGGCGGCCTCTTTCTTCGTCTATTACCTTATATATATATTCATCCCTGTCACCGGCCCGCAGTTCTACTTCCCTGCCATCGGCGCCGAGCACGTATCGCAGGGCATCTTCCCCGCCATAGGCGATTACTTCAACTACCACAAGGAACTGCTTCCCGGACCGGGCTACCAGCACGGGTTCTTCTACGACCTGGTAGAAGAGTCGCAACAGGTAGGCGAGCGCCCCACGGCGGCCTTCCCCAGCTCGCACGTCGGCATCTCCACCATCCTGATGATTATGGCATGGCGGGGCAGCAAGACGCTATTCGCCTGCCTGGTACCCTTCTACATGCTGCTTTGCGGAGCTACGGTGTACATACAGGCACACTATGCCATCGATGCCATCGTAGGTTTCCTCTCCGCTTTCGTGCTCTACGTAGCAGTAACCTGGATGTTCAAGCATTGGTTTGTGAAGCAAACGTCCCTCCGGCAGCCATAGTGCCGGCCACCCTATCGAAGATGTGGTACAGCTCCTCCTTCGTCTCGGCACGCAGCATAGCGATGCGGGTGTCGCGGAAGTTGGGAATCCCCTTGAAGATGGGGCTGGCGGCCAGATGCCGACGCACGTGCAGGATGCCCCGGCGCTCGTCGAGCAAGTTCACGCTGTCTTCCACCTCCTGCCGGAGCACCCCCATACACCAATCGAAAGCGGGCGCAGGCAGCTCTTCCCCCGTCGCCAGGTAGTGCTTCACTTCCTTGAAAATCCACGGCCGGCCGAAGCTGGCACGGCCAATCATCACGGCATCCACGCCGTAGCGGTCGAAGCACTCCTTGCAGCGCACGGCGTTCGTCACGTCGCCGTTGCCGATGATGGGGATGGTCATGCGGGGGTTATTCTTCACCTCGCCTATCAGCGTCCAGTCCGCCTCGCCGGTGTACATCTGCGCGCGCGTGCGGCCATGGATGGTGAGGGCGGCGATGCCGCAGTCCTGTAGTTGCTCGGCCAACTCCACGATGATTTTATGGTCGGCGTCCCAGCCGAGGCGGGTCTTCACCGTCACGGGGATACGGACAGCATCGACCACCGCACGAGTAATCTCGAGCATCTTGGGCACGTTCTGCAACATACCCGACCCAGCGCCTTTGCCAGCCACCCGCTTCACGGGACAGCCGAAGTTAATGTCGAGCACATCCGGCCGTGCCTGCTCCACGATGCGCGCGGCTTCCACCATGGTAGCCGTGTCGTTGCCGTAT
Organism: Mediterranea sp. (in: CFB group bacteria); assembly: GCA_031261805.1. Lineage (GTDB taxonomy): Bacteria > Bacteroidota > Bacteroidia > Bacteroidales > Bacteroidaceae > Bacteroides. The sequence continues at coordinate 1,592 of JAISIX010000148.1, read as the reverse complement.
ATCTGGATGGCCACGGGGCGCTCCTCGTCGCTGATGGTCAGCTTTCGTTCGGTCTTGCTTACGGCACGTATCAACGCGTCGCTCGACACAAACTCGGTGTACACCATATCCGCGCCAAACCGCTTGCACATCAGGCGGAACGCCGGGTCGGTCACATCTTCCATCGGGGCGAGCAGGACGGGATACCTGCCCAAATCTATATTGCCTATCTTCATATCATTCTGTTTTCCGGCACAAAAGTACGCATTTTCTCGCTAACTCGCACAGCCCGTCCTCTATAGTCGTACGACTTCCACCGGATAGTCGTACAACTTCCAGCCGATAGTCGTACGACTTTCAGCCGACAGTTGTACGACTTTCAACGGATAGTTGTACGACTATCGGTGGAGAGTTGCACGACTTCCAGCGGAAGGTTGTACGACTTTACAACAAAGGATGTGATTGACGCCTCAAAGAGGGAGGTTCATGATGCCGGCTTAATGTAGAATCTTGAACACCAGTTCGCGGAGGATATCGCCGCTGGTCATGCTGCCACTGGCCACTCCCACACCTTTGGAGCGGGCGTCAGCGTAGCGTATCTCGCCGATAATCTGCATCACCTTCACGCCGTTGTAGCGACGCATGGCGGCCAGGTAGTCGCGCGACTGCCAAGGTGTCTTCAGCCCAAGCATCTCGGCGATGCCATGCTCGGACTTGTCGGGGGCATAATAGGCCAACATCAGGTTGGCAAAGAAGCTGAAGAGGAGCGCGAGCGTGACCTGCATAGGGTTTGTCTTGGGATTCTCGTCGAAGTACTTGATGATTTTGTTGGCTTTCAGCACATCTTTCTCTATCAGGGCGTTGCGCAGCTCGAAGTTGTTGTAGTCCTTGCTGATACCGATGTTCTTCTCCACCAAGTCGGGCGTGACGCGCCGCTGCCCCGCAGGCAGGGTGATGATGAGTTTGTCCAGCTCGCCGGTGAGACGACTGAGGTCCGTGCCCACGAAATCAGCCATCATGGCGGTGGCCTTGGGGTCCATGTCCACTCCTCTCGTCTTCATGTAGGTAGCTATGAAGCCTGGAAGCTGCGCGTCCTTCAGCTTCTTGGACTCGAAGAGTATGCCGTGCTTCTCTATCTCGGCGGCCAACTTCTTACGCCGGTCCAGCGAGCCATGCTTGTGGCAGACCACCAAGAGGGTGGAGCTGAGCGGCTTCTGCAGATAGTAGGCCAGCTCCTCCATGTTCTTGATGCCCTGCGCCTCCTTCACCACCACGACCTGATGCTCGGACATCATGGGATAGCGCTTGGCGGCGTTGATGACGGTGGCTATGTCCACGTCGGCTCCATAGACGACGGTGAGGTTGAACTCCTTCTCCGTCTCGGTGAGCACGTGTTCCGCGATGTAATCCGCTATCAGGTCGATGTAGTACGACTCCTCCCCCATCAGGTAGTAGATGGGGTGATACTGCTTGTTCTTCAGTTCGCGGAGGATTTCGTCGTAGGTCAGCTCTTTCTTTGCCATACTCTGTCTATGTGTGAGGACAAGGAGTTACCAGTCGAATTTCAGGTGTTTGACGGTCTTCTTCTCGTCGATGATCATACGCAACGAGGC
>JAISIX010000072.1 GCA_031261805.1 Mediterranea sp. (in: CFB group bacteria) | reverse complement strand
GAAGGCCGCCAGCATGGTGTCCGTCAGGTTGTTGGGCACCGCCCAAGCGAAGAAGAGGATGGTGAGCAACGTGAACGGCAATGCGATTCCCCGCGGGATGATTCGTTCTTTTTCCATTTTCAGATTCTTTAGATTTAGTAGACAAGAGCGGGGGAGTGGGAAGCCCTTGCTCCCCCTGCTTTACGTTAAAGTTAGAAAAACTGTGGCCCTATTATTGCCGGAACGTGCCGACAATCTTCTCGAGGTCGTAGTGGAACAGCTTCTGCACGAGGGCAGCGATGGTCGTGGGGTCGCCCTGCAGATGTACGGAGGTTTGCACGTGCGTGAGCGACTGCCCCGGGGCCAGCGCGGCGCCCGGCGAGGAGGTCTCTATCTCGTAGAAGGGTCCCATGATGGAGCCATCCTCCACCGGTCCGTCGTTGTAGGCGTTGATGCCGTCGCCATGGAAGGCGTCGGCCTGCTCGCCCCATTGCCCGTTCACGTAGTCGGCAGGCCCTTCGGGTAGGGTGCACTTGAGCAAGGTGAGCACTTGCTTCTCGGTGTCGTAACTGCCGCATAAGCCTTCGCTGCGGGTGCCGGGCAGGCCTATCTTGGAGCGGTACTTACCGTCTATCTTGAAGCGTATCATACCGTCGGAGGCCACCAGGCGGTCGGCGGGCACCTTACCGAAGTAGGTGTCGTTCACTACCGGCCCTTCGGCATCCTCCTTGTAGGGGATGAACACCGTGGTGGTGGGAGTGGGGCTGAACTGGCTCAGCAGCCAGATGGAGGGCAGGCCGGTGGCCTTGGTCCAGGCGCTGTCGCCTTGGTTGGTGAGGGTGTTCTCGGTTTGGTAGGCCACCACCTTCAGCGTGGAGGGGATGTCGACACCGAGGATGCCCGAAGCGGTTTTCGCGTCGAGGAGGCGTACGGTGCGCTGGATGCCTATTTTGAAGTCGGTGCCGTTGGCGTTGGTCAGCTCGGTGTTCTTGGTGAACTTCACCTCGTCGGCCTTCCGGCTGGCCACGTCGTAGCTCTCGGTGTCAATCACGGCGGGCACGTGCCAGTTGGCATACACCTGCTCGGCACCCTTCTTGAAGTAGTAGGAGTTGGCGCCACCCTCGGGGCCAATCCAGAAGCGCTCCTCGCCCCCGATGGGGTTGAACTGGTCGCTCTTCTTGCCGGCCCGCACGAAGCGGTAGTTGATCCAGCCGAAGCTGTTGCCCGCGTCGCCGTCGGCCGTAGAGGTCATCACCCGTCCTTGGAGGGCAGGGACGACCATAATCTTCGCACCACCTTCGGGGGCTTTCAGCTCGATGTACTTGATGTGGCTGCTGTCCATAAAGGCGGCGTCGTATCCGTAACTTCCCATGTCGAATGTTTTGTGCTGGGGGGAGCAGCCCGCCATCAGTGCGATGGCGGTTGCGGCTCCCAACAGGTTTCTGAATATTGGTTTCATGACTCTTGTTCCTTATTTGTATATCGGTCCGTAGTTGGAGCAGGCGCGGTAGTCGGCTCCCTCGGGGTCCATGCCGAAGGCACCCCAAGCGCTCGGGCGGAAGATGTCGTCCTCGGGCACGTTGCTCATGCAGACGGGGATGCGCAGCATGGAGGCCAGCGTGATGAGGTCGGCACCTACGTGTCCGTAACTGATGGCGCCGTGGTTGGCTCCCCAGTTGTTCATCACGGAGTAGACGTCCTTGAACGGGCCGCTCTGGCCGGTGATGCGCGGGGCAAACCAAGTGGTGGGCCACGTCTTGTCGGTACGCTTATTGATGATGTCGAATATCTTAGGCGCTACGTTCACAATCCATCCCTCGGCGATTTGCAGCACGGGGCCTTGCCCCTTGATGAGGTTGATGCGGCACATCGTGGCGGGCATGTCGCCCCGGCTAAGGAAGCAGGAGGAGTAGCCACCCCCACGCATGTACTCACGCGAGGCGGGATACCACGTGGTGGCTTTCAGGCAGGCTTCGGCCTCGGCGGGGGTGATGTCCCAGAAGGGCTTCATCACCGGCTGTCCGCCCTCGGTCATCTGTCCGGTGGCATCGAGGCAGGAGGAGCCTGAGTTGATGAGGTGGATGATACCGTTGGCGGCCCGTCCTTCGAGCTTCAGCCCGGTGACGCGCTCTACGGCCTTCGGACTCCAGAAGGTGCGGACGTCGGAGAAGAGCTGGGCACGGTTGGTGAGCAGGTGCAGCAGCAGCATGGAGGCGGCGTTGAGGGTGTCGTTCTCGGTGGCGAAGGTATAGGCGGGGCGGATGCCGTTCCAGTCGAACGACGTGTTGAGGATGGCCTCGGAGAAGTCTCCGTCGGGCTTATAGTCCGTCCACTGGCGTTGTCCCTGGAAGCCTCCGGCGATGGCGTCGTGACCCATAGCCTCCTCTTCGAAGCCCATCTCGGTGAGCTTGTCGTTGCCCACCATCAGGTCGCGGATGATGATAGTCATCTTCACCACGTACTCCCAAATCTCGTCCTTCTGCCGGCGCGGGTAGATGAGGTGCTCGGGGTTGTAGTCGGTGCCCTCGTTGGGCTTGCAGTACTTCTCCACCCAAGCCATAGCGCGCTTGAACTCGTCGGGGTCGTAGATGTTCTCCTGAATGCGGCGCTCTATCTCGCAGGCGTCCACGTACTCATTGCGCATGCCCAGGTACTCCTGGAAGAAGTCGGGGTTGGGCGTAGAGCCGGCGATGCCCATGGCCACGGAGCCAATGGTGAGGTACGACTTGCCGCGCATCTGCATCAGCGCCACGGCGGCCTTGCCAAAGCGGAGCAGCTTCTCGCGCACGTCGTCGGGGATGGTATGGTCGCCCATGTCCTGCACGTCGCGTCCGTAGATGCCGAAGGCAGGCAACCCCTTCTGGTTGTGGCCGGCCAAGGCGGAGGCGAGGTAGACGGCTCCCGGACGCTCCGTGCCGTTGAAGCCCCAGATGGCCTTAGGCATGAGCGGGTCCATGTCGATGGTCTCGGAGCCATAGCACCAGCAGGGAGTAACGGAGACGACAGCGCCCACGTTGTTCATCTTAAACTTGTCGGTAGCCATGGAGGCTTCCTTCACGCCGCCAATGCAACGGTCGGCAATGACGCACTCCACCGGCGTGCCGTCGGCGTAACGCAGATTTTTCTCATAGAGGTCGGCCACCATCCGGGCCAAGCCCATCGTGGTATCTTCCAGCGATTCGCGGATGCCTCTACGGCGCCCGTCGATGATGGGGCGGATGCCGATTCTTGGATTTAAAGCTTTGTAACTCATACCCTTGTTGTTTAATATATATCGTTAAAACCTAATAAAAGCTGTACCTGTGCCACCTTCGTACTGTGATGTGCTGTGCTGATGCACGGCGCACACAAAAGAGGGGTGGCTTAGAGTGACCCGCGCAGAATCAAGCACGTGGGGATGTAGGTCTGCGGACGCTCCTGGAGCATGATGAAGCGGGAAGCCATCTCGCCCATCTTCTCGAAGTCGGTGGAAATCACCGTGATGCCGTTGTCCAGTATCTCGAACACCGGCTCGTCGTTGTAGCCTATCAGCCCTACCTCCTTGCCCAGCGTCCAGCCGCGCGACCTCGACATCTT
>JAISIX010000019.1 GCA_031261805.1 Mediterranea sp. (in: CFB group bacteria) | reverse complement strand
AGAACTCCATCCCATTCTACCTCTTCTCTACTGGAAGTTTGTACAACACCCCCCTACGCACTCTTGCATCCATTTTCTCGTCGGGCTTTGCGTGCGCAAGGGGTAAAAGCGTCACTTCCCTCAAACAAGCAAGTAAGCTACCTCTTACGGATATATAAAACTAAACAAAACAATTGTTGCAAAACGTGCAGCACACGAATTGCAACACCGCCAGACGCCCTCGCAGACTTATATCTCCCATCCCAATTACCCCCTTGCGCACGCAAAGCCCGATGAATACAGGGTTGTAGAGGTGCGTAAGGGGGTGTTGCACAAACTCTCGGATAAAGGAGGTAAAGGAGGCACGAATTGTTCATGAAACATTAACAGCCTATCCTCACTTGAACAACCGCTCTATCTCCTCCTCCTTGATGGTGGCCAGTATCACCTTGCCGTCGGGGGTGTAGTTGGGCGAGGGGCAGGCGAAGAGGTTGTCGACGAGTGACGACATCTCCTGGTCGCTGAGCACCTGTCCGTAGACGATGGCGGCGGCACGGGCGAGGGTGAGGGCGAGGAGGCTCTGTATCTCGTCTTTCACGTCGCCCCCCTTCTCGGTGGCGGTGTGCAGCATGTTGCGGAGCAGCTCCACGGGTTGCTGCCCTTCGATGCCGGCGGGGATGCCGTTGATGGCGTAGCTGCAGCCTCCCAGGTTGCTGAGGTCGAAGCCTACGGCGGCGAGGTCGTCGTGGAGGCTCTCCAGCACGGGGACTTCCGACGGGGGGAGTTGCAGGATGTCGGGGAAGAGCACGCCTTGCGACACGCCTTGCTTTTGCTGTATCTGGCCGAGGTAGCGGTCGAAGAGCACGCGGGTGTGTGCCCGGTGTTGATCGATGAGCATCAGTCCCGACTTGACGGAGGTGAGGATGAAGCGCCCCTTGATTTGGAGGTACTGGTCGTTGCCGGCTGTTGCCTTTGTGGGTTCGTCGGCGTAGAGGGTCGTCTGCCGGGCCTGGGGAGCGGGTTGCTGTTCGGCGGGCGAGGTCTCTTCCCATGCCGGGTCGAACTCCTCTTCCGGCTCGGCGGGGGTGTTCATCTTGCTGGGTTGGGTGAGGCCGCTGTACAGGCTTTCCCACTCCACGGGGGTGCGGTGGTACTCGCCTCCTCCCGCGCGGGAGCTGCTCTTGAAAGGGTTGTAGCTCGTGTCGACGTGCACCTGCGGTGGGGCGGCGGGGCTATGGGCCTCGTAGGCAGGTATGTCGGGCATGTCCTCGGTATCAAAGTCGATGGAGGGTATGGCGCTGAACCTGCCCAGCGACTCCTTGACGGTGGCGGCGAGTATCTGCCAGATGGCTTGTTCGTTCTCGAACTTTATCTCCGTCTTAGTGGGGTGTATGTTGACGTCGATGTTGGCGGGGTCTATCTCGAAGTAGATGAAGTAGGATACTTGCTCGCCTTCGGGCACCAGCCGGTCGTAGGCCTCCATCACGGCTTTGTGGAAGTAGGGGTGGCGCATGTAGCGTCCGTTGACGAAGAAGTACTGGTGGGCGCCTTTCTTGCGGGCGGTCTCGGGCTTGCCCACGTATCCGGTGATCTTCACCATGGTGGTGTCTACCTCGAGGTTGAGCAGCTGTTGGTTGAGCTTCTTGCCGAAGATGGCCATGATGCGTTGGCGCAGCGGGGTGGCGGTGAGGTTGAACACCTCGGAGTCATTGCTGTGCAGGCTGAAGGCCACGTCGGGGTGCACCAGGGCGATGCGCTCGAACTCGGCGAGTATGTTGCTCAGCTCGGTGGAGTTGGCCTTGAGGAACTTACGGCGGGCGGGTACGTTGAAGAAGAGGTTCCTGACGGCGAAGTTGCTGCCTTGGGAGCACGACACGGCCTCCTGGCTCTCGACGGTGGAGCCGGCTATGAGGATGCGTGTGCCCAGCTCCTCCTGTCCGGGGCGCGTCTTCAACTCGACTTGCGCCACGGCGGCGATGGAGGCCAACGCCTCCCCCCGGAAGCCCATGGTGTGGAGGGCGAAGAGGTCGGCTGCCTCACGTATCTTGGAGGTGGCATGGCGTTCGAAAGCGAGGCGGGCGTCGGTCTCCGACATCCCTTTCCCGTCGTCAATCACTTGTATCTCGGTCTTGCCCGCATCGGTCACCAGCACGTGTATATGTGTCGCTTCGGCGTCGATGGCGTTCTCGACCAGCTCTTTGATGACCGACGCGGGGCGTTGTATCACCTCTCCGGCGGCAATCTGGTTGGCCACCGAGTCGGGCAGCAAATGGATAATATCGCTCATATTCTTTTTAAAGTGGTTTAGAACGACCAGCTCCCTGTGGCCAGGTAGTGCCACAGGAAGAGCAATAGCCCGATGGCTATCAGCGCCACACCGTAGGAGAGTGGCTTCCGCCCGCTGGCTTTCCGGCGTTTCAGGTGGGTAGTGCCTTCTACAAATTTCCCCCGGATGTCTTCGGGGCTGAACTCCTTCTCGGGCAGGATGCCCAGGTCGCGCTTGGCATCCTCTTCCATCTTGGTGAGCTTCTCTTTCCGCTCGTCCACGTAGATGTATTCGTGGTGGAAGCCGCGCGGTTTCTTCATCGAATTAAAAAACATTCCCATAACGCTCTACATATTTATCAGGTCTCGTTTATCTATATTCTGTGGCCGTTTCTCGGTGGTGGGCTTCAGCTGGTCCTCGGCCTTCTTGGGTCGCCAGTTGAAGATGTCCGCCTTGTCCAGCGGCCGCACGTAGTCGAACCAGGAGAAGGTGGGCAACCGCAGTTTGTCGGGCGGTATCTGGTTCATGGGGTAGAAGTTGCCGTTGTTGGAGCCAATCAGCTTGGCGCGTTCCATCCTCCGGTTCTTGAGGTAGATGTGCAGCACGCTGCCCTCGCTGTAGTTGTAGCCGGTCATGGTGCTGTCCTTCTCTTCGGCGTAGATGCCCATGAGCACGTTGCCGGTCACCTCCACTCGCCGCATGTCGCCGTCGGTGAAGAAGAACTTCATCTCCTGTCCGGACACTTGGTTGTAGTGCAGGGTATCTTTTTGTTCGACCATGAGGGCTTGGTTGATGATGTGCGCCCAGTCGATGGTGCTGTCGTTCATGTAAATCTCCACTCGTTCGCCGAGCAGCTGCTGGCCTGCGTTCCAGAGGATGGGGTCGCCGTACATGGTGAGGCAGGAGTCCTTGGAGTTGTACACCAGCGAGTCGCACACGCCCTGCACATCGGTGCGGTACATGCGTACGTGGTGGTAGGTCTTCATCAGCCGGTAGAGGGAGTCGGTGCCCAGGTTGCGAGTCACCATCAGCAGGGTGTCGCCGTGCATGAAGAGGCTGTCGCCCTGCGAGTAGTCGATGGCTACGGCTCGCTTGGTGGCGAAGGCGGAGTCGGTCAGCTCGTTGTAGAAGCAGTAGTCGCCCGTGAGCATGTTGCGATTGATGGAGTCGTTCATCCGCACGTTGTCGAAGGCTTCGCCGTATCCCTGCTTACGGTCGTAGAAGAGGCTGTCGCCCGTCATGCGCTTGCCTTGGTTGGTGAGCACGGAGCGGTCGAGCAGCTCGGCTTGGTCGGTGAGGGTGTTGTACACGCCCCGTTCGGAGTAAATGTGGTTGTTTTCGCTCACGATGTTCGACGGCCCGAGGATGACGGCTACCTTGCTGTCGGTGTTGTAGCGCAGGGTGTCGGAGGTGAGTACGAACTTGGGGTTGACGAGCTTGACGTCGTGGTTGAACACCGACTGCTTGGTGGCGGGGCTGTACTCGCCCCAGTCGGAGGTGAGCACGTTTTGCTCGTCCATGAGGGTACCGCCCTCGAAGTAGTACCCCAGGTCGTAGAGGCGGTCGTAGTTGAGACTGTCCGTCAACAGGGTGGTGTTGCGGTTGATCATCTTCACGTTGTTGCGCAGCTGGGCTATCTGCGTCATGCCGTCGTAGTAGAGGTAGTCGCCATAGATGAACAGGGTGTCGCCCTGCTCCATGCGTACGTTGCTGAAAGCCTCTACGGAGTTGCTGTTCTCGAAAATGAGGGCACTGTCGCAGAACATATACATGCTGTCGTGCCTCAGCTTGACGTGGCCGATGAGCACTTGCACGTCGGGACGTTGTTTCTTATCGGCCCGTCCTTCGTCGGCATGGAGGAGGTAGACCTTGGTCTTCTTCTCGCCCGACTGGTTGGCATTGGCGCCGGGGCGGAGGCTGTCCTGCGACTGCCGGGGGGAGGCGGCAGGTTGTTTGCCGGGTTTTACTTGTGCCGCAAGCGACACGGCAAAGAGGCATAAGAAGGCTATAAACAGCCTCTTATGCCCGTCTATCGTGTCGTTTTTCTTCTGTCTTGGCATATCCTGCGGGGCGTGGTTATTCCTTGTTTTTTACGACCCAACCCGGATACTTGAAGTCGCACTTCTGCCACTCGGGGTCGATACGTACGTAGGTCGTCTTTTGTTTCTCCTTGATCCACTTCTGCAAGGTCTGGTCCTGCAGCTTGTGAAGCACAATCTCCTTCAGCGCCTGGTAGTCCTCGGAGATGGCGGCCTTGTGGCCGTTGACTCTCGACTTCAGCTTGACGATGGCGCATACTTGCTTCCCGTCTTTCTCGCTCACCATGGTGAAGGCTTTGGATATTTCGCCGACGTTCATGGTGCTCACCACCTTGGCCACGTCCTGCGGGAGGTCCTGCAGCTCGAAGCGTGAGGTGGAGACGCCGGTCTCGGGGTTGAGGTTCACCATCAGTCCGTGGTTGTTGCGGGTGTCCTTGTCCTGCGAGATGGCGGATGCCGCGGCGTCGAAGGAGAACTTGTCGGCCCGTATCTCGTCGGAGATGGAGTCGAGACGTGCACAAGCTGCCTTTAGTGCCGATTCGGGGACGTGTGGGCGGAGCAGGATGTGGCGGGTGTTTACACGGTCGCCCCGTTTCTCAATGAGCTGTATGATGTGGTAGCCATACTCCGACTCTACGATTTTCGACACCTTCTTGGGGTCGGTGAGGCTAAAGGCTACGTTGGCGTAGGCGGGGTCGAGCATCCCTCGTCCGCTGAAGCCTATCTCGCCACCCTTGACGGCAGAGGCTTTGTCTTGTGAGTAGAGGCGTGCCAAGGTGGAGAAGTCCATCTCGCCTTTGTTCACCTGGTCGGTGAACTCGCGCAGGCGCCTCTTCACATCTTCTATCTCCTCCAGCGGCACCTTGGGCTGCAGGGTGATGATTTGCACCTCTACCTGTGTGGGCACATAAGGGATACTGTCGGCGGGCAGGCCGCTGAAATAGCGGCGTACCTCGGAGGGGGTCACTTTGATGTTGCCCACAATCTTCTTCTGCATCTCCTGCATGGTGACCATGTCGCGGAAGTTCTCACGCATCCTTTCGCGTATCTGCGCATAAGGCCTGTTGAAGTATTCTTCTACCTTCTCCTTGCTGCCGATGTTCTGGAGGTACATGTTCATCTGCCTGTCTACCAGCTGGATGACCTGCGACTCGGGCACGTCGATACTGTCCAGCTTGGCCTGGTGTAGAAACAGCTTCTGCACGGCTATCTCTTCGGGGATGACGCAATAGGGGTCGCCGTCGAACTTACGTCCGCTCAATTGTGCATCGATGCGCATCTCTTCTACATCCGATTTCAGAATGGCCTCGTCGCCTACTACCCAGACCACCTTGTCTATCACGTTGTCTTGGGCATAGGTTGCCGTACCGGCTACGAGTGCCAGGAGGAGGGTTGCTACAAATCTAAAGCTCACAAACTTCTTCATTCTTTGTATTTAATAGTTATGTATAATCTCTTTTTTCTTCACGGCTTGCTGGTACAGGTCCTCTTTCACGCCGTCCATAAACTCCACGCGCTTGCGGTTGAGCAACAGCTCTTTCACCTCCTCGCGGGCCGCTTCAAACGGTTTCTCCTCACCTACGCCTCGGTAGTCGCTCACGTTGAGGAAGTAGTAGAAGGCGGTGTCTTTCAGCTCTATGTGCCGGTTTTGGTTCACGTAGGTCTCGGGCGAGGGGACCTTCAGCGGCAGCAGATCGAGCACGTCGGCCACAGGTACCCAGCGGTCGTAGAAGTACTCGTACTTCACTCCGTTCTGCAGGTTGTATTTCTCCAGGTGATCGACTGCCTCTTGCGTCTGCGTCTTGTACCAGCGGCGCACGTTGTTGAGTTGCGGGGCGGTGAGCGGCACTTTGATGAAGAGGCCTTTGATCATCGGCGACTCCAGGCGGAACAGCTGTTTGTTCTGCTCGTAGTACTCGGTTATCTCTTGTTCGGGAATCTCGTGGGTGAGCTTCTGGCTGATTAGCTCCTGCTGATAGGTGTGTATGATGAGTGCTTTCCGGTAGTTCTCTACCAGCTTGTCTATCTCGGCATTGTCGGGGATGTTGGCTTCGGCCTTGTCGTACAGTAGGCTCTCTTCCACCCAGCTGCGGATGTATCGTTCGGCAAACTGCGTGCTGTCTTCGGTCGAGAGGCCGGTGGGGAGCACCGCCATCAGGTCTTCTTTATACAGGAAATGGTGATTCACCTCTACCAAAGGAGTCTTCCCCTTGTGGTCGTACGTCTCCTTGCACGACGCACAGCCGAGGAGGATAATGAATAAGAAGGTGAGTGTACGCATTCGCTATGAATCTACTTATTTTAAGGGACGAAGATAGTGATTAATCGGTTACGTCAGTTGTTATTAACTGTTTTTAAAACCTATGACGGTCCTTCCCGCTCCCGGCCTCCTCTTCCAGCTCCAACTCCCAGCGTGCGTTGAGCAATGCGCGGTAGTCTTTTTGCACCTGTTTTGTCACGGTTTGTGCCTCTTCAGCAGGTAGGTTCTCGCGAAGTGCCTCGGGCCATTGCCCCGCCGGCAACCTCTTTATTCTTTTCTTGATTCGCTTGGCTGCCTTCTTGGGCAGGTGGTAGTCCTTGATGTGGCGGCGAAGGTAGGCAGCCTGTCCGTCGAGGTCGTGGGTGGCGGGTTGCTCCACCCTGATTTGGGTTATCCCGGCTATCAGGTCCCGTTCGTCGGCGGCCTGCAAGGCGGCCCGGAACTCCGGGCTACGATACTGTAGGTAACTGTACCACGCGTCGAACAGTGACTTGCTGACAAAGGCATCCAGTTGCCTGGCTATGGTTTGCGGATGGGCGGAGGCGAAGAGGTCGAACAGTTCTCCGGTATAGGGCTTTCCGTCGATGGTGAACAGCGTCTGTTGGGTATGTCCCGTTTGGCGCACTTCGTCCATAGCGAGAGGGTTGGGGAGGTAATGCAGTTCGGCTTTCAGCTGGTCGAGCACATCGCTTAGGCTTCTCCTGGACTTGCCGGTACCGGATGTTTCTTCCTGTTCGTCGATTTGTAGGATATGGATGCCCTCGGGGCTGAGGAATGGCGGGGATACCGTTCCCTGTTTGGCGGAAGAGAGCACTCGCCCTATCTCCACGGTAGTCTGGAGCGAATCGACCAATTGCCGGCAGGTGTCGTCGGAATATTTGTGTACCCACTGGCTGAAGGGTACTTGCGGGTTAGCCTGTATGGCTTGGTAGAGGGAGTCCATCCTACGTATCTCGCTCTCCAGACGGACCTTGCTGATGTGCTGGAGAAGTCGGCGCAAAATCTGCCGGAATCCGGTTCGCTTGCGGTGCCAAAGCTCTTGTGAGGGAGGGAGTAGCTGATGCCTGTATTCGCTGAGCAGATGCTGTTGGTTACTGGCGTGTTGCCGGCGGAAGTCGGCGGTAGTGTCCAGCCCCGCTTGCCGGGCGGCCGCCACTTTCAGCTGTTTCAAGCGCGAGGCTTCTTCCGTTTGCCCTGGCGTAACGCTCTTCTGGGCGAGAAGTGGGGCGGCCATCAAAACGAATGACACGAATAGCGCCGAACTCGTCTTCCAAATCCGTGTTATCCGTGTCATTCTATCATCAAAGCAAAAATTTATTCAGGTCGGCTGTAGTTGGGCGACTCACTCGTGATGGTCACGTCGTGCGGATGGCTCTCCAGTACACCTGCGTTGGTGATGCGGGTGAACTTGGCGTCGTGCAGTCTCACGATGTCGGCCGCGCCACAGTATCCCATGCCCGAGCGCAGTCCGCCTACCAGCTGGTAGATGACCTCACAGAGCGTACCTTTGTAGGGCACGCGGGCGGCGATACCTTCGGGCACCAGCTTCTTCACGTCGGCAGTGGCGCTTTGGAAGTAGCGGTCCTTCGAACCGTTCTCCATGGCTTCCAGCGAACCCATACCACGGTACGACTTAAACTTACGTCCGTTGAAGATGATGGTGTCGCCCGGCGACTCTTCCGTGCCGGCTACCAGTGAGCCAATCATCACGCTGTAGCCACCGGCGGCGAGGGCTTTCAACACGTCGCCCGAATAGCGCAGTCCGCCATCGGCTATCAAGGGGATGCCCGTACCTTCGAGGGCTTTGGCCACGTCGTACACGGCCGACAGTTGCGGCACGCCTACGCCGGCCACCACACGGGTGGTACAGATGGAACCTGGTCCGATGCCTACCTTCACGGCGTCGGCCCCGGCGGCTACCAATGCCTTGGCAGCCTCGCCAGTGGCGATGTTGCCCACTACTATATCCACGTTGGGGAATTGCTTCTTAGCCTCTTTCAGTTTCTCGATGACGTACATGGAGTGGCCGTGGGCGGTGTCGATGACGATGGCATCGGCTCCTGCGTCGACCAGCGCTTTCATGCGTTCGAGGGTGTCTTTCGTCACGCCTACGCCGGCAGCCACGCGGAGGCGGCCCTTGCTGTCCTTGCAGGCCATCGGCTTGTCTTTGGCCTTGGTAATGTCCTTGTAGGTGACGAGTCCCACCAGCTTGCCTTCCTTGTCTACGATGGGGAGCTTCTCAATCTTGTACTCCTGGAGGATATGGGCAGCCGACTCGAGGTCGGTGGATTGGGTGGTGGTCACCAGCTTCTCCTTGGGAGTCATCACGTGGTCGATGAACTTGTCCATGTCTTGTTCGAACCGCAGGTCGCGGTTGGTGACGATGCCTACCAAGTACCCTTCGTCGTCGACCACGGGGATGCCGCCAATCTTATATTCGGCCATCAGGTCGAGCGCGTTGCGTACGGTGGAGCCTCGTTTGATGGTGACGGGGTCGTAAATCATTCCGTTCTCCGCTCGCTTCACGATGGCTACTTGGTGTGCCTGCTCGGCGATGGACATGTTCTTGTGGATGACACCGATACCACCTTCGCGTGCGATGGCAATGGCCATCTTCGCTTCGGTCACTGTATCCATGGCTGCCGTCACAAAGGGAATCTGTAGCTCGATGTTCTTGGAAAACTTCGTAGAGAGGTTGACAGTTCGAGGTAGAACTTCGGAATAGGCGGGAATCAACAATACGTCGTCGTAAGTCAACCCATCCATCACAATCTTATCTGCAATAAAAGACATAGGACAATGCGTTTAAAATTTATTGCGTGCAAATATACGGCTTTTATTTAAGAGGTGGAAAAGGAATGGGTTCTTTTTTAAGAGAGGGGACGGAAAATCTCTCGATATGATGAAAGATGCTACCCTATCACCCACTCTCCCACGTTCCGTGTCTTCTCGTCGAAGCTGACGCCTATCTTGAAGAGCTTGCGCGGGTCGGCACTGAAGGGGAGGGCATACTGTTTCTCCTCTATCTGCCGCATGGCCTCCTCGGCAGTGCTGTGTAGCTTGAACTCCATGATGTAGATGTAATGGTCCGTCTGCACCACCAAGTCGACGCGGCCATTGCTGGTACGATACTCTACTTGGGCATAGAAACCCGTCAGGCGGAAGAGGATGAAGAGGATATTTTGGTAGTGCACCTCGAGGTCTCCTCCCGCCAGCTCGTACGGGGTGTCGGCAAAGAATGCCCGTAGGCGTGTGAGGAAGGCCTCCGGCTTGCCAGCACGCACTTCCCGGATGAAATGCTCCACGTTGAAAGAGGAGGTGTACGTATTGGTACTGGCATAAAAGGGGAGGATAAACTTCAAAAAGCCCTGCTCTACTTCTTTGTTGGGGAAGCCCAGCCGGTAGCTATCGAACAGGGCGTCGTACCCTTTGATGGTGAGGTATCCGCTTTGGTAGAGCACGGGGATGGGGGTGACCTCGTGGGCATCAACGCTATCCAACATATCGGAATTTACCCCCTCTGCCTCCGCCACTTGTTCCAAGTCGTAACGGTGCTTTCGCAGCAACGTTACCAAATAGGTGGGTGTACCTGTCTCGAACCAATAGCTGCCAAAGCGCATCTTGGCGAAGGTGTTTAGCAGGCTGAAGGGGTTGTATATACCCACCGACTCTTCCGTGAAATGATAACCGTCATAGTCTTCTTTCAGCTTCGCACACACCTCGGCGTATGTCATTCGGTTCTGGGTAGCCAACTCGTGCAGTTCCTCCTCAAAGTTATCGTGTATCTCCTTCTCGGTGATGCCACATATTTCGGCATAACGGAAGTCGCGGGTTATATCCGTCAAGTTGTTCAAGTCGCTGAATACACTCACCTTGCTGAACTTCGTCACGCCGGTGAGCAGGGCGAACTTGATGTATCTATCTTGCGACTTCATCACCCCATAAAACGCCTTTAGCATGTTTCGGTATACCTCCTGTAGGTCGGAATTGTCCATTGTCTGCAACAACGGTTTGTCGTACTCATCGACCAGAATGACGACATGTTGTCCCGACTTTTCGGACATCAGCCGAATGAGCGTATAGAAACGATCCTCTATAGCTTTATCTCTATCCGACGAACCATAAACAGCCTCATAAAGCAACAGTTGTCTGTCTATCAGCCTTTCCAAGTCCTCTGCCGTATCGAAGACTTTGGCGTTCAAGTCCAGATGGATGACCGGATATGCCTTCCACTCCTTTTCCAGCTTTGCGATGGCCAATCCTTCGAAAAGATCCTTCTTCCCTTCGAAGTATGCCTCCAAGGTAGAAATCAGCAGGCTCTTGCCGAACCGTCGTGGACGACTCAGGAAGTAGTAACGCCCCGTCTTCGCCAGTTGATAAACTAATGCAGTCTTATCCACATAAACATAGCCATCTCGCCGAAGACTTTCAAAATTCTGAATACCTATCGGGTAAATCTTGTTGCTCATAACTCTTCGATGTTTAAAGCGTTCGTTAGCAGGGCAAAGATAACGATTCCTTTCAAACCTTACAACCCTTCAACCTCCAACCGGCGTATTTTCCCTATTTTCACGCATGGCACTGAAGGGCAAGGCAGTGACTGCCATACAATCAAAAGGCGGCAGCGAACGAAACCGTTCGTTGCCGCCTTTTTAGCGTTCATCGCCGTGAATCTTCCTCAGGGCATATTTTAGTTCGCCATCTCCGAGATGAACTTGATGCGCACCAGCCGTACCTCCTCTTCGGTATAGTCGTCGCCCAACTCTTCGAGGGCGTCTTCTATCTTATCGGTGGTGGACTCCTTGAAATAGTCGTAAATGTCGTCTAAGCGGTCCTCGTCCATGATTTCATCCAAGAAGTAGTCGATGTTGAGCTTCGTGCCCGAGTAGACGATGGCCTCCACCTCGTCGAGCAACTCACTGAAGTCGATGCCTTTGGAGAGGGCGATGTCGTCGAGCGCTACCTTGCGGTCGATGGCCTGGATGATGGAAACCTTCATCTTCGACTTGTTGGCCACGGTGCGCACGCGCAGGTCTTCGGGACGTTCAATCTCGTTTTCCTCGCAGTGCCGCTTGATGAGTTTGCAGAACTCCTCACCGTAGCGTTTCGCCTTGCCGGCCCCTACGCCGGGGATGTTTTGCAACTCCTCCAGCGTCACCGGGTAGATGGTGGCCATGGCCTCGAGCGAGGGGTCCTGGAAGATGACGTACGGGGGTACCGACAGCTTCTTCGACAGCTTCTTCCGCAGGTCTTTCAGCATGGAGTAGAGGGCTGGGTCGACAGCGCATGAACCGCCACCGCGTACCGGGGTCTCCTCTTCTACCTCTTCGAAGTCGTTATCCTCTGTGATTTTGAACGACTTGGGCCGTTTCAGGAACTTATGTCCGGCTTCCGTCACCTTCAGCAGGCCGTAGTTCTCCACGTCCTTGCTCAGGTAGCCGGCTATCAAGGCCTGTCGGATGACGGAATTCCACGTACGGTCCTCTTCTCCGATGCCTGTGCCAAACACTTCCAAGTCTTCGTGCAGGTGGGCTTGTACTTCCGATGTCTCCCGCCCCTGCAATATATCAATAATGTAATCTGATTTAAAATTCTCTTTTACCGCGATGATGGTCTCTATCACGGAACACAATAACTCTTGAGCCTCCACTTGTTTTTTAGGATTTAAACAGTTGTCACAATTTCCGCAGTTTTCCTCCGTGTATTCTTCGCCGAAGTAGTGAAGCAACGTCTTTCGTCGGCACACGGAAGATTCGGCATACGCAGCGGTTTCAGCCAGCAGCTGTTTGCCGATTTCCTGTTCTGCCACAGGTTTGCCTTGCATGAATTTTTCGAGTTTCTGCAAGTCTTTGTTTGTATAGAATGTAATGCACTTCCCTTCTCCGCCGTCTCTCCCGGCGCGTCCGGTCTCTTGGTAATATCCTTCCAGGCTCTTTGGTATGTCGTAATGGATGACGAAGCGTACGTCGGGCTTATCGATGCCCATGCCGAAGGCAATGGTCGCTACGATGACATCGATTTTCTCCATCAGGAAGTCGTCTTGATTCTTGCTGCGGGTGGCCGAGTCCATACCGGCGTGGTAGGGACGGGCGTTGATGCCATTGGCTTGCAGGATTTCTGCCAGCTCTTCCACCTTCTTGCGGCTCAGGCAGTAGATGATGCCCGACCTCTCCGTGTTGCCCTTGATAAACTTGATGATGTCCTTGTCCACGTTGGCCGTCTTGGCGCGTACCTCGTAGTAGAGGTTGGGCCGGTTGAACGACGACTTGAACACCTTCGCTTCCGTGATGCCGAGGCTCTTCTGTATGTCGTGCTGCACCTTGGGCGTGGCCGTGGCGGTAAGCGCGATGACGGGAGCCTGTCCTATCTCGTTGATGATGGGGCGGATGCGTCGGTACTCGGGGCGGAAGTCGTGCCCCCACTCCGAGATGCAGTGTGCCTCGTCTACGGCGTAGAAGGAGATCTTCACCGAACGCAGGAAGTCCACGTTCTCCCCTTTCGTCAGCGACTCGGGTGCCACGTACAGCAACTTGGTTTTACCGTCGGTGATGTCGGCTCTCACTTGGTCTATCGCCGCCTTGTTGAGCGAAGAGTTGATGAAATGCGCCACTCCTTCATTCTCGCTGAAGTTGCGCATAGCATCTACCTGGTTCTTCATCAACGCGATAAGAGGGGATATGACAATTGCCGTACCATCCATCAGTAGCGATGGTAGCTGGTAGCATAGAGACTTACCTCCTCCGGTGGGTAGTAGCACGAACGTGTCGTTGCCATCGAGCAAATTCTGTATGATTGCTTCTTGATTTCCCTTGAACTGATCGAACCCGAAATACTTTTTCAGTTCGGCTTTCAAATTAATCTTCCCTGTCATCTCACATAAGTTGTTTTATTCATCTGCCCATGATTTTGTATCATGTAATTGTAGAAACTCTGTATCGTTTTCAAGAGTGCCAAACAAAGTTATAAACAACTTCGTAATTACCAAACAGAATGAAGCCAATATTTTCAAGAAAAGCGTGCGAAAATACATCCATTTCTTATTTCTCCCTTATACTAAGCACTTTGTAGCCGTGCTATATTTGCCTTTTCAAGCTGGCGTTTGGCGTATTCCAACGTAACTTCGTATTCTTTCTTCTCTTCCGAGGGGATTTCAAACATCACGTCCATCATGATGGTCTCCACGATAGAGCGCAGTCCGCGTGCCCCCAACTTGTACTCCACGGCCTTGTCCACGATGTACTCGAAGACGGCATCCTCAAAGGTGAGTTGCACTCCGTCCATCTCGAAAAGCTTGACGTATTGCTTGATGATGGAGTTCTTCGGCTCGGTGAGGATGGAGCGTAGCGCCGCACGGTCGAGGGGGTTGAGGTAGGTGAGTACCGGCAGTCGGCCGATAATCTCCGGAATCAGCCCAAACGACTTCAGGTCCTGCGGAGCAATATACTGCATCATGTTGTTCTTGTCCAGCGTAGCCGTCTTTTGCGAGGCAGTATAGCCCACCACGTGGGTGTTGAGGCGCTGTGCGATTTTCTTCTCAATGCCGTCGAACGCCCCTCCGCAGATGAAGAGGATGTTCTTGGTGTTCACTGGAATCATCTTTTGGTCGGGATGTTTGCGTCCTCCTTGGGGTGGCACGTTCACTACCGACCCTTCGAGAAGTTTCAGCAACCCCTGTTGCACGCCCTCGCCGCTCACATCACGAGTGATGGAGGGATTATCGCCCTTGCGGGCTATTTTGTCAATCTCGTCGATGAAGACAATGCCTTGCTCGGCCTCGGGCACGTTGTAGTCGGCCACTTGCAGCAGGCGGGTCAGGATGCTTTCGATGTCCTCGCCCACATAGCCTGCCTCGGTGAGCACGGTGGCATCGACGATGGTAAAGGGTACGTGCAGCAGCTTGGCGATGGTACGTGCCAGCAGTGTCTTGCCGGTGCCGGTACTACCTACCATGATGATGTTCGACTTCTCTATCTCCACGTCGTCGCCGTTGTCTTTCTGCATCAGGCGTTTGTAGTGGTTGTACACCGACACGGCAAGGAAACGCTTGGCGTCGTCCTGCCCTATCACGTACTGATCGAGGAAGGCCTTGATTTCCATCGGTTTGGGCAGTTCCTGGAGGTTGAGTTTCGTACTCGTTTTGCTGTGCTTGCTCATACCCAGCGCTTCCTGGGTGATTTCGTAAGCTTGGGTGGCGCAGCTGTCGCAGATGTAGCCGTTTATCCCTGTTATCAGGAATCCTACTTCGTTCTCTGAGCGTCCGCAGAAGCTACATCTTTTCTTTGTTTTCGAATCGGCCATGTCTATTTCTTAATCAACACTTCGTCTATCATGCCATATTCCTTGGCTTCCCCGGCTGTCATCCAGTAGTCGCGGTCGGAGTCGGCCCATACTTTGTCGAACTCGGTGTGTGAGTGGTCGGCAATGATGGTATATAGTTCTTTCTTCAGTTTCTGAATCTCACGGGCTGTGATTTCGATGTCGGACGCCTGTCCTTGCGCCCCCCCCATGGGTTGATGAATCATCACGCGCGAATGGGGAAGGGCAAAGCGCTTGCCTTCCTTGCCGGCTACCAGCAATACGGAGGCCATGGAGGCGGCCATGCCGGCGCAGAGGGTGGATACGTCGCTGCTGATGTACTGCATGGTGTCGTAGATGCCCAGCCCGGCGTACACGCTCCCTCCGGGGGAGTTGATGTAGATAGAGATGTCTTTTCCGGGGTCGGCGGCATCAAGATACAGCAGCTGTGCTTGTAGCGTATTGGCGGTGTAGTCGTCAATCTGAGTGCCGAGGAAGATGATGCGGTCCATCATCAAGCGCGAGAAGACGTCGAGCTGAGTGACATTCAGCTGTCTTTCCTCAAGGATATAAGGATTCAAATATCCGGCTTGCGACTTGATTACTTCGTCGAGCACCAAGCTGTTCATGCCGAGGTGCTTGGTTGCGTATTTCCTGAAATCGTCCATTGTTATTGTCCTTTGTTATGGTTCATATTCTATTCGGAGCACAAAGAAAACAAAAAGAATAGAGAGAGACAAAAAAACACAGAGTTATATTTCTATAAACTCTGTGCTCCTTTTATATAGTGTGGCTTTTAAGCCTCTCTGCATGGCCTATTCGAACATCTTGTTGAACTCCTCAAGCGAAACCGTCTTCCCGTTCAGCTTC